>CAYRFU010000089.1:5886-20765 GCA_964423525.1 uncultured Burkholderiales bacterium
TGGCGGCGCTCTTTTCGCGACCTCGCTGCTGCAGGCGCCAGCGGATAGCCCAGCTGAAAAGGGCCTCGACCTCGTTGGGAGAAATGGGACGGACTACACTGATTGGAGGTGGCCAACCGATGGCTTCAACTGCAACCCTCCCAACCGGAGACCAAACTTTCTATCACCCCTCCCAGAGTGTTCTCGAGCGTGCCCGAGTCAAGAATTACGAAGAACTCTACCAGAAATCGATCGAGAACCCGGAAACGTTTTGGGAGAACGAGGCGCAAGAACTGGAGTGGTTCGAGCCGTGGAGCAAAGTGCTAGAATGGGAGGCCCCCTTCGCCAAGTGGTTCGTGGGCGCCCAGTGTAACATTACCCACAACTGCCTGGATCGTCATCTCAAGACTCATCGGCGCAACAAACTCGCTCTTATTTGGGAGTCCGAGCAAGGTGAGAGTCGCACCTTTAGCTACTTCGCCCTCCATCGCGAGGTCTGCCGCTTCGCTAACGTGCTCAAAAGTTTGGGGGTTAAGAAGGGCGATCGGGTCACCATTTACATGCCCCGTATCCCGGAGCAGGTGATGGCTATTCTGGCCTGCGCTCGTATCGGGGCGATTCATTCCGTGATCTTTGGCGGCTTCTCGGTCGAAGCTTTGACCAATCGAATTGAAGACGCCGAAAGCCGGGTCGTGATTACGGCCGACGGCGGTTTTATGAACAACAAGGTGATTCGCTTGAAAGAGACCGTTGACGAGGCGGTTCGAGACTGCCCCACCGTTCAGTCGGTGCTGGTGGTGAAGCGGGTCGGCGAGAGTGTCGAAGGTTTTAGCGTGACCATGGAGCCCGGTCGTGATTATTGGTATCACGAGTTGAGCGGCCTCCCGGTGGCCCAACGTCCCTGCCCCCCTGAGCATCTCGACTCCGAGCATCCTCTCTTCATCCTCTACACCTCAGGCACGACCGGCAAGCCCAAGGGCATTCTCCATGTCCATGGTGGCTATATGGTCGGTGTCCAAACGACCTTGAAGAACGTCTTTGATGTCCAGGAGGACGACCGCTACTGGTGCACGGCCGATGCTGGCTGGATCACCGGCCATAGTTACATTGTCTATGGCCCTCTGCTGTTGGGGGCGACCTCGTTTGTCTATGAGGGCTCACCGGGCTTTCCCTATCCCGACCGTTGGTGGAGCATGGTGGCCAAATACGGCATCAACATTCTCTACACGACTCCCACCGCAGTGCGGGGTTTGATGCGCTACGGAGAGGCCTGGCCTGAACGTCACGACCTGTCCACTCTTCGACTTCTAGGCAGTGTGGGTGAGCCGATCAACCCCGAGGCTTGGCGTTGGTTTTACCGTGTGATCGGGAAGGAACAGTGTCCGATTATGGACACCTGGTGGCAGACCGAGACGGGCTCTTTCATGATCGCTCCTCTCCCCTGCGTGGCTCTCAAACCGGGGACGGCCACGCGGCCCCTGCCCGGGATCGAGGCCGACGTGGTCGATGAAGATGGTCAGCCGGTGGAGGCCGGTGCCGATGGCTATCTAGTGATCAAGAAGCCGTGGCCTTCCATGCTTCGCACCCTCTACAAGAACCCTGAGCTCTATCAGGAGGTCTATTGGAGCAAGATCGAAGGGATGTACACGACCGGCGATTCGGCCCGCAAAGATGAGGACGGCTACATCTGGATCGTCGGGCGTATGGACGACGTCATCAAAGTGAGTGGCTACCGTTTGGGTACGGCCGAGATCGAAAGCGCTCTCGTGGCCCACGCCGATGTGGTTGAGGCTGCCGTCATCGGTATTCCGCACGAGTTGAAGGGCAACGCTATAAAAGCCTACGTCGTCTGCTCGCAAGGTTTCCAGCCCGGTGATGACTTCGAGAGCGAGGTGCGCGAGCACGTCGGTCAACATCTCAGTAAGATCGCTCGCCCCGAGTCGGTCGAGGTGGTGGACAAGCTCCCCAAGACTCGCAGCGGTAAAATCATGCGGCGTCTGCTCAAGGCTAAGGAGCTGGGTCAACCGATCGGCGACACCTCGACTTTGGAAGATTAGGCCCGCTCGGCCGTTTCCCGGTTAGGCTGGGAAACTGCCGACTGGTCTAGGAGTCCAGCCGGTAGAACGAACTTGTTAGCGACGTTTGTTGCGGATATCGGGGTTCTTGGTGCCGCCGTGCTCCTCCAGGAGTACCCTGGCGTTGCCCTTACGGTTGCGTAGCGACTTACTTAGGACGTCGAGAGGGCGACTTCCGGCTTCGTAGCGCCAGATCCAAATGTCTTCAGCCTAACCCTTCCGTCGAGTTCCGATGGTCTTGGTCGTCTCAGCGTTCACGTCCGCCCCCGCGGCCAGTAAAGCTACGCAGGCATCATAACGTCCTTTGTTGACGGCGTGGTGCAGAGGGGTCCAACCGTTGACGTCTTTGACGTTGACATCGATATCTTGGGTGTCAAGAACCTTCTGAACTAGAACCGAGCTGTCCCAAAGGGCGACCTGGTGAAGGAGCGTGAGCCCCTCCTCGTCCAGGGGACCATCCTGCCGGTAGCCGTTTTCGAGCAACAGAGCAAAGGTCTGGATCTCGTCGTTACGCGGAAGGCCTTGGTGTTTCGTGGCCGCTTGCCAGGGAGTCTCGCCTTTCTCGTTGGTGGCCCTGACGTCAGCCCCCTTCTCGAAGAGAAGTTCGGCAACCGCGGGCCTACCTAGCTTGCAAGCGTAATGGAGAGCGGTCCCCCGTCCGGGATAGGCCTGGTTGACGTCGATTCCGCCGTCGATCGCGGCCCGGACTTTGTCAACGTCGCCACGAGCCACATCCTTTAAAATATCGGGACGGTTATCCTGACAGGCTACCAGTAAAAGGAGCAAGAGAATAAGGTATCTCATTCGGTCTTCAGTTCTTTCACCTTGAGCAACTCGTCGCTGTCAGGAGAGGTCTTGGCTTTGAGGTCGACCCCTTTCTCAGGTGGACCGACTGGTTTGGGTTTTAACTTGAGAGGATCTTCCTTAGGGTCGCCCGCGTTCGGTGTCATCACCGGATTGTGCCACTCGGGCTGGTTGGCCCTGAGAGGGTCGACCTCTGGTTCCGCTGGCGGAGGAGGTGCGGGAGGCTCGGGGAGAGGGGTGGTGTAGCGTCGAGCAAGGCTCCAGTCAAGGGAGCTAATCAGCTTTCGTTGAGGCAGATAGATGGCGACTCCGACGGGTCCTTCTTGAAAGATGACCCCCGGGGCCAGGTAAGGGTGCTGTTCCGGGGTGGCTCCTTCGTGGGTCTCGATCCCGTCTTTACCAACCTCGAAGTGGGACTCGCCCGCTTCCGAAACGACGCGGTAGTTGCCGATCGGGCCGCGACGCCGAATTTTTAGGAAGCCTTTGGTCCCGAGGACATCGTAAACGCTCCCGGCCCGGAGTCGAAAATAGGCTTCGTCGTCGGGAAACTGCCACTCCCATTCCCGCTTTTTTTGCAAGACTCGATAGTTCTTGCGGTTGAACTGGACCAGGATTTGGGTCCCTTCATCCACTTCTGAGCGACGAACCCGCAGGGCTTGGTCGGGATACTGGATGATGACCCCATCGTAACTGGTGACGATGTGAATCGGTCCCGAAGGGGTTGACACAGTGAAGCGGTCAGGGTGGACGGTTGGCTTGATCTCAGCCTCGGCGGTGCAGAACACCTCACCCCATTCGGACTTGGCCAGGGTGCGATGCTGAGCCGCAGCTACTTGAGCGAGGAACAAGACGATGAGAAGGGACAGTCTCCAGGCCATACCAGTATCGTTCCCCCAGCTGCCGGGTGTAAACTTCAGCCTTGCCAGGCGCGAATAGGCGGTTTCTCAAGGGACCCAAGGGGAGGGCCGAAGCAGCCACTGGCCGATTGGAGAGCTGCGTTCAAGTCGGGCTTGTTGGCGGCGCTAGGAAGGTCTGGCAGAGCTTGGGGGGGCGCTGGCGGTGGTGGTTCAGGCTTGGCCTCTCGCATGGTGGTGTTGGGCAGTTGAACGGTGGGGAGGGGGGCCTCTAGCTTTTCCCCCTCAACCTGTTGGTTGGTGCCGCGTCCCTGGGTCATCATCATGGCCTTTTTGACCGCGCTCCCAAGGCTCCGATTGATGATGGTTGGCTCCTTGGGCTCAGGCGGCGGACTTTCTTCTTGCGGAGCCTTTCTCAACTGCGGGAAAGGCGAGCGAAAAGCTTGCGACATAGGACTACTATACCATGGGTGTCACGGTTTGTCTTTGCTGAGAAACTCGCCCAAAAGAGCGGTGACCTGGCCAACGGCGATCACGGGCACCGCCACAGGTCCCAGGCCAGCGGCCATTCCGGCCAGTCCCCCGGCCGTGATCAAGTGACCGACTCCGACGGCCAGGTCTCGCTTGGGAATGTCCCTCGGAACCAGTTCGCCCCAGTAGTTGGTAGTTAAAGGGAAGGCTCGAAAGACGCCGTAGGCAGCGTGTCCGGCCGCCATCCACCCGGCCAGAGCAGGCGTATAGGCGGCAGCTGGCTGCCAAAAAGGGAGACTGGCGACATAGGTGTCGACAGCAGCCGCTCCCAGATGGCCGGCCATTTTGACTTCCTGCGACTTAAGGGCCTCTGACAGAGAGCCCGGACGAGCGTGACGATTGAAGGGATTGATCAACATGCTTTTCTCCTAATGAAAGTTGGCGTAAAGGTTGGTAAGTTCGCCGATCGCCAGAATCGGCAAAGCGGCTGGGCCCATTCCTGCGGCTAATCCAACCAGGCCGGCACCGATGGCCAGATGTCCTAGCACGCGGGTCTGGGCCCGTCGCCGCTCGATCAGGGTTTCGGCGTTGAAGGCCAGGTAGGTGTTGCGAAGAACTCGCAGGCCATGATAGGCGGCCAGGGCACCGCTGGCGAAAGGGAGGACCCCTTCAGCGCCCGCGGCGGCTAGTCCAAAGGCGTTGTAGGCGGTGGCGGCGCCGACATAGCTGTCGGTGGCCGAGATGGCCAGCGTCGGTAGTGAGCGAACCACTGCCTCTCGTCTTCTCTCGCTGTAGGATCCTTCGATTCTCATTGTTCCTCCCCGAAGTGGTTCCATAGATGTAGAGCTGTGGTCGTGACCAAGCCGGTGGCTGACAGGGCTGCTGCCCAGGTGCCACCGCCGAGGGCCTGGGCAACCAGGCCAAATCCGGTGACCAGGTCGGCCCCGGCTAAGATTCTCGTGAAGGTGTCATCGGCTTCTATCAAGTCGCGCGCGCCCCGGTAGCCGTAATAGGCTCCCAGAAGGCCGGCACCGGCTGATAGTGCAGCGGGGTGGAAGTGATCCAGGCCGGCTAGCTGAGCCAAACTCGAGCCGTGGGCCGAGTAGGTCGACAGGGATGCCAGGCTGGTCTCTTGGGCCAGGCCGAGATTGCGATAGCGGGCCCGCTTCTCAAACGGGAGAAGCTCGCGGTCAGGAATCATACTTGTCCACCTCGAAATCGCCCACAATCAAGAAATCCACGTCGTCGATCAGGCCTAGTTCCGGCTCCAAAGCGGTGAGCACCCGTTCTCGAGCGGCGTCGGAGTCGGGGTCGAGGAGCAGCGCTCGGCCCAGTTCCATCAAGAAACGCTCGGCCGGAATAGAGCGATAGCGGGGCATCTCGCTCTGGGCTAAGGCCCAATCCAAGTGGTCTTTCAATTGATTGGGGCTATGGTCTTTTAAGACTTTGGCCAGATCAGCATAAGCTCGACCGACCTCCAGAAAACGCTCCTCCTCGTCAAAGCGCCCTTCTAGCCGTTGACTATCCCGGAGAGCTTGAGAGAGTCCGTGAGCGACGGTCAAGCCGGCTAGGATCTCCACTCGCTTGGCGGCCGTGTCCGGCTTGAGGAAATGCTCCACCGACTCGACCTCCCGCTGGCGGCGACAGGCCTTAAGGACTTGGGTCAAGGGTTCGGCTGGAGTGTCGATTCCGAGGCGGCAGACAGTGGATGCGAGACTCTCTAGAAGGCTCCCTGAGACGTCTTCAGCCAATCGTTCGAACTGATCATCACTCCAGCCGACTTGGCCTACGAGGCCGCGGGCCCTGGTGTAAGCGATAGCGTCACCGACGCGTTGCCCCGCCGAGAGCTGCCCGTAGAATCGGTTGAGACGAGGTTGCAGTTCTCCCTCTTTTGCCCCGAGCGAGAGAGCCGATAGGGCTTCAAGAGCGCTAGTGACGCTGTTGAGATCGTAGGCCATTTTCTCGAGGAGATCAATTCGCTCATCCGGTCCCGGAAGCGCCTCGTTCTCTTCTCGGGAGAAGCGTAGAGCGTCAGGGGCTGCCTGGAGAGCGTCGGGAAAGTCGAGATGATAGAGATGATTGAGGCGGGCGAGGTCGTTCTGCCAATCCTGCGGGTTCTCGAGAGCATAACCCAGGTCACCCAGGGCCCGTTGGCTGTCGTCGTGGATGCGAACCTGGCTGGCGTAAGCCTTCTCTCGGGTGAGATCGAACCCAAGATGACGACTGAGCCAACCGGACTGGGGAGGCTGGGGAAGGTCGGCCAGCTGGAGAAATCCTTCCACCATCGAACCATGCTGATAGGAGGGATAAAGGGAGAGCAGGTCGAGCAAGGGGTCGGGGTCGAGGTTGACCTGTTCAAGAGCCTCGAGAATTTCGTTAGCCCGATAGGCCGACCCCTGGAGTTCGACCAACTGGTGAAAGGAGGACTCCAGTTCTGGGCTTTCTCGCAGGATCTTAAGGGCCTGCTGGACGGCTTGACTTTCAGCCGGAACTCGACGTCGGATGCGAGTGAGTCGAGCGTAGTCCTCAGGTGAGGTTGAGGCGGCCAGATCGCCCACTGCCTGGTCGAAGGAAAGGCCCATTCGAGTCAGCCGCACGAGCTGATTGAAGGTCCGCCTTGGGTTCTCGGCCGTAACGACCACGGGCAGCGCTTTTTGGGTCTGGGAGACGGACACGTCAAAGTCGGCCAGGCGCAGACTGTAGTCGATGGCCAACTCCCTCTGGTCCGAATCGGGGAAGGTCTCTTCGAGCCAGGTTTGATGGGATGACGCGGCCTGGGGCGTCCACTTGGTGATGGTGCTGAGGCGTCGGAACGGCTCGAAGTCAAAATTTGGTTGCCGTTCTAGGGCCACCAGGCTGCGGGTCCATTCTGACGCGTCGCGGCCATCGCGGGCTTCATAGAGTTGAATCAGGCGCTGAGTGGTGAGTTCGGGATCGGCGCTCTCTTGTAGGGAATAGCGAAACAGGTCGCAAGCTTGATCGGCGTCGCCCAGTAATCGACAGGCTCGCTGGAGCGGCTCTTTGAAGGCACGATTTCGAGGGGTGATGCGACCTTGTCTGAGCTCGTCGATAAGTTGGGGAGACCGGGATGTGGCCTGACCGGTTTTCATATCCGGCCGAGATTAGGTTCAGACCCTGAATTTAGGCTGAAAATTTGGGCTCGGCCAGGGGCCGTGCCAACACGGCCACTGCCGGTGGGCTGAACACCAGGGTTTTGGGGTCGACCCTGCGACTCTCCCATTCGGTTAGGAACTGCGCCCACTGCTCGGAATTGACAAATTCTTCGGCTACCAGCCGGGGACCGAGCTCCTGCAAGAGGAGCTCGAACCAGCGATAAGCCGAACTCCCGGGCGTCTCAACCTTCTGATGAGGCCAGGCTCCTTCCAAGAGAAATCCCGTGGTCAAGAAATCCTCCGGTAGCATGCCGGTCAGAAAGAGTTCGACTCCCTGGCTCTCGTAGTAGCGAAGGGACGCTTCCAAGACGGTCTCGATGGCTGTGCCCACAGGAAATACTCGCGCCCCTTCTCGGTGGAAATCCAGGATCGCCAAACGTCCCTGAGGAGCCAGCATGGTGCGGATTTTTCGCAACACAGTTCGGCGGTCGGGAAGACGGGAGAAGTGCCAGCCACAGTAGATCAGATCAAAAGGGGCCGGACCGAGGTTCAGCTGCATAAAGTCACCTGTGACCACCCGGGCCGGGGAAAGTTTTTGTTGCTCGACTCGCCGTCGGCTTTCGGCCACCAACAAAGCGTCAGCCTCAAAACCGACCACTTCGCCTCGGGCGCCAACCCGTTGGGAGAAACGAGATAGGCCCAGCCCGGGGCCGCAGCCGAGGTCCAGAACTCTTTCGCCGGGGGACACGGCCAAGCGGTCCAAGAACTCTTCCGTTTCCTTTCCCCAGACTTCGTCCAGCAAAAGCCAGGCGTCCACCTGTTTGCGCCATTCCTCGAGCAAGCCTGGCTTGAGGTCGAGCTTCGGTGGCTCAGGGTTAATCTTCGGAATACCTCTCAGGCAGGAGCTCGCCTTTGCGGAGCGATCTCAGCCGGTTGAAAGCCCTCTCCACTCGCACTGCGTTCTCGGGAAGGCGAAGCCCACGACGACGTTCAAAGGGCGGACCTTTAGTTTCGGCCTTGAGCTGCTCTAGGGCCAGCTTGGCTGATAGAATGGCGTCACGCAGGAGCTCCTCTTCTAGCTCGGACTCCAGCTGCTCGGCTTCTCTTCGCGCCTCTTCAAGACTCGAAATTTGGGTGGTGGTGTCTTCAGAACCTGCCATCGTCTTGGGCTTTCTCAGGCCGACCGCCGATGGGCGGTGGGGGTCTGCACAGGAGGGTGATAGATGGGTGCCTCAGGGCGGCGACCCGAAGCCAGCCGGCTCCACAACTTTTCGGTCCCGTAAGAGAGTAGCCCGAAAACCGTCGCCAGAAGGAGAAGCTTGGCTCCCAGTCCTAGAATCAGTTCAATTCCCACACTTTCACCTCCTTAAAAGGAGCCCGGCCATCTTAGCCCCCCGGCTCGACATCCCTTCTTTTCAGGTTAGGTGAGACATCAGGGCCGTGCCCAGTCCGAGCAACAGAATAAATCCCACCCAGTCGGTGAAGGTGGTCAACCAGACGGTGGAGGCCAAGGCCGGATCGATGTCGAGAGCCCGCAGGCCCAGAGGAATCAGAGAGCCAGCCAGGCCGGCCACGACCACGTTCCCTAGCATGGCGCAAAAGACCACTCCGGCCAGCCACACATTCTTGGTCAGCGCCAAAGCCAGGCCCCCGGTCAAGAGGCCAGCCAACAGGCCGTAAATCAAGCCAAATCCAAACTCTTTGGCTACCAGGCGCCGCACATCTCGGCGGTAGATCTCCCCTAGCGCCAAGCCTCGTACGACCAGGGTCGTCACCTGGCAACCAGTATTGCCGCCGTGACCGGCAATGATCGGCATAAAGGCTGCCAGCACGGCCACAGTGGCGATGGTCTCCTCGAAAAGACTGACGATGAGAGCCGAGAAAAATCCGATCAGAAGGTTGACCAAGAGCCAGGGAGCGCGTCGCCGAAGGGTTGCTCGGACCGTGCTCAAGGCCGATGACTCGGCGTCGAGACCCACCTGCAGATAGATATCCTCGGTGGCTTCCTCGACTTGCACGTCGAGCACGTCATCAGCCGTAAGAACCCCCATCAAATGACCTTCCGAGTTGACCACGGGTAAGGCCATCAGGTCGTAGTGGCGAAGGCGCTCGGCGGCTTCCTCTTGGTCCATCTCGACGGGCACGGTGATCACCTCGGAGTGAGTGATCGAAGTCAGGGGGTGATCGGGAGCAGCTGTGATCAAGCGACGCAGATCGACCACACCTTTGAGACGTCCCGTGGCGTCGACCGTATAGAGATAGAAGGGTTGCTCAACGTCGGGCGACTCCCGCCGGAGATGCTCGAACGCTTCGTGAACGGTCCAGTCTTCCTGAAGGGCCAACACATCCGGCGACATCCATCGGCCGGCTGACTCCTCCGGCAGCTCTAAAATCTCTTTGATGCCAGTGGGGTCGTCGAGGAGCTCAAGCACCCGTTCGACTTGTTCGTCTGGCAGCTCTTCGACCAGGTCGGCGGCCAGGTCGTCGTCGACAAAAACCAGAATGCGGGCCACCACATCGGCAGCCAGGTTTCCGATGAAGCGGGTCCGGGGTTCTTCGTCGAGATACTCCAGGATCTCGGCGATCTGGTCGTCGGAGTATCTCTGCAGCAGCTGAAATCGAACGGGCTGGGGCAGCTCTTCGAGGATGTCGGCTTGGTCGGCGTAGTGAAGCTCACCCATTCGCTCCAAGACCTGGTCGAGGTGCTCTTGTTCGACCAGTTCGAGCAGTTCTTCGACCAGGGCTTCGCGACGGTCCGATTCGGAGGATATGCGAGTGGGGGCCATGTGGCGCTATGGCTTTGTGGTGACGAGGGGGTTCCCTCCCGACCTTCGCGAAGCTCTGCAGAGAGCAATGTATTCTGTCAAGAGCTTCGAGCTCCCGGTGGCGGGACGGCTCGAGACCCACTATGGCTTTGAAGACCAACCGACCGGGGTGCTTAGGCGGCGTCTTTGGGTCTACCGACCTGAGAAGCTGGGGCGACAACCCCCGGTTGTCTTCTTTCTGGATGGTCAGAACGCTTTCGGAGACGACGGTTGGCGGGCTGAGCGGGCGGCTGCCAAGCTCTCTCGGCCTTGCCTGCTGGTGGGAGTCTCCAATACCGTGCGCCGATATCCTGAATATATCGGATGGAGCGAAGCGGAGGGGCATCGCGATTCGGTTGCCGAGCGCCACGCCGCCTATCTGGTTGACATGGTGGTTCCTTACATCGAGTCCTATTATAAGACTGGCAAGCGTCGCGCCTTAGCCGGGGCTAGCGCAGGAGGGGTGGCTGCCCTCTACACGGCCTGGTCTCATCCCGGGGTTTTCAAGACGGTGGCCAGTTTCTCGGCCGGGCGGCATTATTACCGAGAATTGACCCGGCGTTTCAAAGGAAAGCCTCCCTTCCGGCTCTATCTCTCTTGCGGCGATCGAGGGATGGATGTCGAGCTTCGGCCTCAGACCGAGCAGTTCGCTCGTGTGGTGAAGGCTCGAGGGGGCAAATTTCTGCTCCGACTCCACCGCGGCGATCATAGCGAAGCCACCTGGGCCCGTCGCATGCCAGACTTCCTCAAGTATTTTCTCGACTCAACCAGGCCTTAGTCCCGTGAGAGAAGCGTTTTTCCGGTCGTAGCTCGAGGACGACCCTTTCGGGTGAAAACCGTTTGGCGAGAAATTCCTCCCCCGCGCCGTATCTTCGCACCAGACTGCGGAAGCAGCTTTGGGCCAGGTCTGGGTCGGTCACGATAGAAACCCGTCCGGCCAAAGAGGCGTAACAGCCTGGTCCGAACACCAAGAGGCTGGCCCGGGGGTCGCGACGGATGTTTTTGACTTTGACCCTATGTTCCAGGCTCGTCATATAGAGATGGTCCGGGCCCAGACCATACCACATCACGGTCTGATGAGGATGGCCTGAGCGACCCCGAGTGGCCAGAACAGCCTCCCAGGGGTGACTAAGAAAGCGCTGGAGAAAGTCGGGCAGATTCAAGCTGTTGTGAAGCAGCCACGGCATCGATGACGCCCTGACCTTGTTGATTTTCGTCGCCGCCTCGCCGTATCGGGCGAGCCGTTTCCTTGAGAGCGTTCTTGATCTCATCGGGAGAGCTACCGGGGTTTGCCTGAAGGAGGAGAGCGGCCACACCCGCTGTCATGGGAGCTGCCATAGAGGTTCCCGATAAGGTCACGTAGCCAGAGCTATCGTTGTCGGGCGCCGTGATGCGGACCCCGGGGGCGACCACATCAGGCTTGGTCAGCCCGTCGACTGGGGTTGGCCCGCGACTCGAGAAGCTGGCTACTCGATCGTCTGCCAGGGTGCGAGTGCCCCGGTCGTCATCAGCCCCCACCGTCAAGGCGAAAGGGGAGTGAGCCGGTGTTCCGATCGTTTCGGGACGGGAGCCCGAGTTGCCGGCGGCCACCACTACCGTGATTCCGGCCTCGTGAGCGGCTTTGACGGCCTGGGCGATCGGGTCGTTCTTGTAGCCCTCACGAACCCGGGCTCCTAACGACATATTGAGTACTTTGATCTGGTAGCGGTCCTTATTGCGTATAGCCCATTGAATCCCGCGAATGATGCCTGAAAGGGAACCTCGGCCTGAGCCGCTCAACACTTTGATACCGACCAGGCTGGCTTCAGGAGCGGCCCCTTTATAAAGACCTCCCGAGTTGCTCCCGTTGCCAGCCACAATACCGGCTACGTGGGTACCGTGGCCCTGGTCATCATAAGCTTCACGGCGGCCGTTGATAACGTCGTGAAAACCGATGATCCGATCTTTGACGTCGTTATGGGGAGCGATACCGGTGTCCAGAATAGCCACCGTTACCCCTTTCCCAGTGACGCCTTTTTCCCACATCTCAGGGGCATTGACCACGGGGGTGCCGGTGTCGAGAGCGGGGCTGACTTCCTCCACAATCGGTCGAATGAGCTGCACCTCGTCGTCACAATAGAGCTTCAATCCGGGGTCCGTAAGCGACCGAGTCATCAGCTCGTGAATGGCGTTGGGGGTCGCTTTCACGGCCAGGCTATCGATAATAGAAAGGTCGGCCGTGACTTCTAGGCCGTCGAGGTCAGAGAGCTGGTCGAGTTGGTGGCGGTCGACAGATTGCAGAATCAAAGGTTGGGCCACGGGCCCCAGGCGGCTGAGCATGATCAGTTTTCTCCTTCAGTGATGAGTCGTTGGGCTAGGCCGACAGCCACACCGGCGGCGGCTCCGACGGCCAGGCCGGCTCCAGCCCCCACCAGAATGGCGCCGGTCATTCCAAATTTTCCCAGGTAGGTAGTGTGCCGGCTAACGTCTTTGATGCCGCTTTGCTCGAGGTCGGCGGCTTCGATGTCGTGACGCTGATTGAAACGGTCAAGCAGGCGCTCAAAGCCGGGGGTGGGAGGGGTTCCCCGGCGGGGGTTGCCCTGGGCTCCGTCGTGATCCCGGATCAGCTCCGCCAACGGTTGATAAGGGTTGGTGCCGGGGTTCTTTTCGGAATAGGCCGACAGGACGTTGAGAGTCTGACGAACCTCGCCGTCGCGAGGAAAATGATTTTCAATGGTGCTGTAGAGCGACTCCAGGGTGGCCGGTGTGGTGTCCGGGTTGACAGTCTGGAGGTGGCCCAGATATTGCATGGTCGCCTGGGCTGAGGGACTCCCTTCCGAGCGACTGGTGACCGTCTCTAGCAGAGCTTCGTAGTCTGCCCCGAAGATCTCTTGGGCTGGTGGAGCCCATTCTGGCACCGGAAGTCGCATCTCGACGGGCTCGATCACGACCTCGTCGACCAGTCCGCTGTAGAGTCCGTAAGCGGCTCCTGCGGCTCCACCCAGAGCGGCGCCCTGGACGGCTCGGCTTTTGAGGTCTTGATTCTCGTCTTGATGGGGAGGGGTGTAATCGCTGGCGTTGCCCACGTGGTTGGACCACCAACTGCAGGCCTGTTGGATCATCGACATGACCCGACTCTAGGGCGGCGACTAGAACGACGTGTTGCGAATTTGTTAACGCCCTAAGGATTAGCTCCCTTTGAGCGCCCGTACACGGTCTGCTGGAGCAGGATGGAGGGACCCGTCGTGCTCCCAGGTTTCCATCCACTCGACAACGGGCTTGAGGTCAAATCCGGCTTTCTCCAGGAGTTCTTTGGCACGTGCGTCGGCCTGAACCTCGCGGGCGCGCATCTCTGCCTCCTGGAGCTCACGCGCCGGGCCGTAGCCGATCACCTGCCCCAAGAGTCCCGCAGCCGCTTTCCAACCCCGATAGCGGAGCGGATCTCGATTTTCGCAATGAGCGATTTCGTGAGCGACCACGAAGGCGATGACATTCTCGTCCTGGGCTAGAAGGCCCCGGTGCAGGAAGATGGCTCCGTTGACGTTGGAGGAAGCTCCCTCGCCGTCAGCTTCAAGAAGATGAAAATGGACCTCTCGGGTGACCCAGGGCTGGAGTCTTTCCATTACGGCCTCCACCTTGGGCAGCGGGCCGGCTTCACACAGCCACTGGTGAGAGCGATAGCGAGCCAGCAGGTTGGCCTCAATGGCCGCTGACTGGTCGGCCATCAGAGCCGCACTCACTTCCCCTGCCTGCTCGAAGAGCGTCTCCGACTCCGCTTCGGCCAGGGCCTGGCCACACTGCTTTCGGGTCGGCTCGAAGAGAGAAGGTTGTCCGAGTCGTCGCAGCAATCTGTTGGAGAAATCGGCGTAGTGCATCTTACTCCGAGCAAGCGACGGTGAAATCGCCGATGGTCACTTCCTCAGGAGCGATCTCGATGGTCTCGACGTTCGCCTCCGGGTGGGCCATTCTCATGATCGTCAAGGTGTCGCGGTCCTGCTCGAGAGCCTTCTCAAAAATCGGAGCCACCGAACCGGTCGTGGCGATCATCGATCGCAAAGCCCGAAGCTCTCCCGTTAGCCGGTCGTGTTTTCCCCCCAGGTGGCGAAGTTCCGTCTGGAGCACCGAGCGCTTTGAGGCAAAGTGGCTAGCGGCCAAGAACCCCACCACCCCGAAAGCCACCCCCAATCCCATCACCGGCCGAGACCAGGCTGGGGAGAAACTCTCAATGCCGACCCCGGCCAGAAAGCCCAGCAGGCCCGCTAGACGAGCCCGTTCAGCCCAGAGCCCTCGAGTGCGAAGAGCTTCGGAGCGGTCCACCAGAGGATTGAAAAGGTCCACAACGGTGGTGATCTCTGCTGCTTTTTGGCTCACTTCCCGTTGGCTCTCTTGATTCTTCTGTTGGAGGGCTTCGAGATAGCCTCAATTGACCGCCACACGCTTTTCGAGGACGGTAGGGTCGAGGCTCTGGTCTGACTGAGGAGCGGGAGCGGTCGGGAATTCCTCAACCAAATCAAAGGCCATTGTTTGAACGCTGACAGCCACGCCTGTGTCCGTCTGCGAAGCGGCATCCTGGGCCAGGGAAGCTAGCACTTTCTGCTTGACCCGGTCCTGGGTCGTGTCTTTTAAGGCCTCCAGCACCACCTGACCCATCAGCCGCGAGTCGTCGGAATCCTGCCCTCTTTCCTGGGCGGCCAGGCCGAAGGCGGCCAGGAGTCTGTCGGTCTCAGTGGCTGGTGGATTCTGAAGAATTTGGAAGGCTTCGTAGTGAGCCCCGGCGGCGCTGCCGTTGTGGAGGCGCTG
>CAYRFU010000090.1:0-10046 GCA_964423525.1 uncultured Burkholderiales bacterium
GGCCGTGGCCGTCGCCCTGCTGCTGCGCCGAGTCTATGCCGCAATCGGAACAGCCGGCTGGGGTTTGTGGAACTGGAGCGACCCCTTTGCTGAAACTCTGTTCTGCGTGCTGAGTGCCGAGTTGTTCGGGTGGTGCGTTCACTACCTGAAACACGCTCACCCGTATCTTTGGAGATTTCACTTTCAACACCACCGAGAGGATCATTACGACCTGTGGTTGACCACCCATACCCACGGATTGGAGGTGCTGCTTTCCGGGACGGTGATGGCTTGCGGCTTGGCTGTCCTGGGTTTTTCACTGCCCTGCGTCCAAGCCTATCTCCTATTCTACAGCGTGGCCAAGTTCTTTCAACACTCGAGTCACGACCTCTCTTTGGGACCGCTCGACAAGATTGTGATCACCCCGGCCTACCATCGCTGGCATCACGAGGTGGCCAGCCGTTGCAACTACGGCGTCACCCTCACCCTCTTTGATGGCCTTTTCGGGACGGCGCGCTGGCCCGACCAGACCGTGCCCACGCGCTTCGGTGTTGACGACACTGTCTTACCTTACGGCTTCTGGGAGGAGATGGTCTACGGATTGCGGTTGACCCGCCCCCGACCCGGCCACCATCAAGCTGCTTCCACCGAAGCGGTCCGAGCGCTCCACTTCGCGAAACCCGAACCTTCGGTAGAAGTCCATCGCGTCGCGAGTGTCCAAAAAAATCCGGCCCACCTCCCGGAGTGCGGGACGGCCGAGCACGCGGTTCAGGAGTTCGGAGCCGACACCCTCACCCCGATAGTCGGGGTGAACGACCACGTCGAAGAGATAGGCGATGCGTCGACCGGGGCTGGCCACGCGAGCGTAGGCCACCAGCCGACTTCCGTCTAAAGCGGCGACGGTCAAGATCGATTCCTCCAGGTGGCTGGCCACCTCATAGAGGGTTCGCCCAGCAGCCCAGTAGGTCTCTTGCAACAGGCTCCAAAGTTGCTCCAAAGGAATACGGCGCGGGTCATCGACCCAGCTCAATCGGTCTGACCCGTTAAGAAGCTCGGGGAAGAGACGTCCCATCTCAAGCGCAGCCCGACGGTCTTGACCCTGCTGGCGGGAATGGAAACTTCGCCAAACTCGGACCCGTTTGGCTTGACTCAAATGTTGTCCCATTTTGACCTTGGCCTCCACATTCTGAAGCGAGAGTCGAGCCACCGTCAGCTGCTCAAGCGCCTTGCCATAGGTATCCGGGTGGATGGGCCGATGCCCTCCCTGGGGCTGATACTTTTGCATAAACTGTTCTAGCACCCTCGCTTTCTGGTTGAGGTCGGTCTCGATTTCAAGAGAGCCGGTCACCCGGATGCTGCGATAGAAAGTGGTGGCGGGGCAGGCGTTGTGAGGGTGACGCCAGGTTGAGGGAACCCAGGCCGTGATGTCCTGAGCACAGACCGAGACCGCCTGGCCGAGTAGACCCCCGAGTATGGCTTGTTCTGCCCCGTGAAACCAAAGGGACTGGTCGAGAACGACAAAGTTGAAAGGAAGACAGCAAGGGACCCCGTCCTGGAGATAGGCCAGATGGCCCACCATGGCCCTTTCGAGGATCTCGCCGTGCACTGCCGGGTCGTGTTCTTGAAAATGAGGTTTTCGCATACTGGGAGCCTAGCCCTAAATCGGTAGAAAAGGAACGACCAGTTTTCAGCGAAGCCATCGACCAGTTATGCGTGACCTGAACCTGGCCCTGGCCGATGGTGAGGAGCCGCTCTACTTGAGATTGGCCGAATCAGTTCGCCAGGCCATCGAAGAGGGCCAGCTCGAACCCGGGGAACTGCTTCCCTCCACTCGACAGCTGGCTCGACGATTCTCGACCCATCGCCACACCGTGATGAATGCCCTTGCCGAACTGGTTGCCGAGGGTTGGCTCGACTCCGAACCCGGAAGGGGCTATCGGGTGGTGCCGGGTCTACCCCGCTATTTTTGTCCATCGCCCTCGGCGCTGCCATCCGACTTGAGTCAGCCGCCCTCATTCGACTACGCCTTTCCCAGCGGTCAACCCGATCTAAGACTGTTTCCTACCGCAGACTACTATCGAGCCGTGCGAGAAGCGATGAGAGAGGTCGACCCTGTCGAGCTGCTCGGCTACGACGAGCCGGCCGGCCGGCTCAGTCTCAGACACGAGCTGACGCACTATCTCCGCAGACTGCGAGCCATCACCGGACAGGCCGTGGTGGTGACCCACGGTTCTCAGGAAGGGATCTTTCTCCTGGGCCAGATGCTGGTTCAACCGGGCCAGGTGGTAGCGGTAGAAGAGATGGGTTACTCCCCAACCTTCGAAGCCTTGAGGCTAACGGGTGCCCAGCTGCGACCCGTTCAGATCGATGGAGAGGGTCTGGTGCTGGAGTCCCTCGAGAGACTGGCCCGAACCACACCGGTCGCACTGGTCTACGTCACCCCCTTGCATCAGTATCCTACCACCGTCACGATGGGCAACGAACGGCGCCACCAACTGTATGAAGTCGCCCATCGCCACGGCATCAAGATTCTGGAGGACGACTACGATCACGAGTTTCACTACCGCTCTCGGCCCTTGGCTCCTCTCAAGAGCCGAGAGCCCGAGCAGATCGTTTACTACACATCGACTTTCTCGAAAGTGGTGTATCCGTCGGCTCGTCTCGGCTTTGTGGCTCTTCCACCCAAACGGGCCCAGGAGGTCACCCGGCTCAAGCGGATCACCACCAGACAAAACAGCAGTCTCCTGCAAGAAGCCATGGCTCGCTGGATGAGCTCGGGTGGGTTCGAACGGCATTTGCGTCGGATGCGTCGAGTCTATTCTGAGAGACGACTGATAATGGCCTCCAGTCTAGGAGACTGAGTCCAGTTTCGGCTCCCGGACGGCGGGATGAGTCTTTGGGTCGACTTCGGCGTCGACTCTGACCTACTCAGTGGCGAGGCCGCTCGACTCGGGGTGAGGGTTCGCCCCGCCTCGCACTATTGTCTGCTTCAACGCCCCTCGACCTGTCTGCGCTTAGGGTTCGCCAGTAGTAACGAGGAGGAGATTCGAGAGGGAACCAGCCGCTTACTCGAGGCCATGGCAAAATGCCGCCGGAGAGCCGACGGCACTTGAGAGGTTGTTCAGGTCTGAGCCTGGCCGGACTTGGCCCTTCTAGACCTGAGTGAGATCTTTCGGTTCTTTGCCGGCCATCTGGTTGTATTGGCTGACAGCCAGCTCCTTCGCGCCGTTGGTGGTGGCCAAGCCGATCTTCTTTAGCATTGCGGGAGCGGCCCAGCCGATAGCACCAGCTCCAATGACGCAGGCGCCCGTGACGAGGTCGGTGGCTCCCATGGCCCCAGAGAAAATCCCGACGCCGAGTCCGACGGCGGCTCCCTTCTTGGCCCAAGAGAGTTCGCGACCCTCAAATTTCTCCATTCCCGGCAAGCGGCAGAATTGATTAGCGGACCAGCCCAATCCGTAGCCGATGCCGCCACCGACGGCTGCGCCGGCGGCACCAAGGAGGCCGTAAGCGAGGACGCCGATATGACTGGCTGCCTGCCAACCGACTAAAGCGCCAGCAGAGGCTGAGGCGGACTTGATAGGGTTGTCAACGAAGACTTTTCCCACCGTCCCAAAGACATCGCCGGTGAAGTCGCAGACGGTATCTCCAAAGGTTTGGCGGTCGCCCTCAGCCTTCTCAGGGTGGGCCTTGCTGGTAGCGGTTCTATAAGCGCGACTCCCGATGTGGTTGGCCGCATTAAAAAGTGGTTTAATCATTCTTTTTTGAACTCCCTCTTTATCCTGGGAGAGAGCATTGGTGGTTTGTCGAACTGGTAACAGCTTAGCAATCAACCCTGAAAAGTTCTTGAAAGATAGAAACGGAATGTTAAAGGAGCGTCAAAAATCGATTCTCTAGGACTGTTCACAGACTGTTAGTGTATTCGCAACACCGGGGTCTTGACCATCTCTCGAACAGCCCCTACCATGAGGCTATGTCTAGCACGGTAGAACTGACAGTATCGGGGGTCCCGTCGGATGTAGCCGAGACCCTGAAACGTCGTGCGAACGGGCACACCAGCCTGAATCGCATCCTACTCGAAGCTCTGGCGGCGGAAGCTGCCAAGCCAGACCTCTCTGATGAGAACGAACTCGAGTCAGAGTGGCAAGCATTCCCGGCCCTTCAAGCGATTGTAGCCGGCCAAGATCCTCTTAACTAGCTCTGTCGGCCCGCTGGTTGGGCTTGCGGGCCCGGCTCGCCGGGCTTTTTCATTTGGCCGTGGCGTAGGCGCATCAGACGGTGTTCAATAGCGTCGACCTCACTGGTCTGTCCCGAGGGGCAGAAGCGAGTCCAGGTGAGGGCTGACTGCCCGAAGAGCGAGACCAGCTGACTTAGGAGGCTGTGACTGGTGAGGGTGGCTCTCTGTCCGTCAAAGAGGGTCCAAAGACGGTTCTCCTGGGGCGTCAACTGAAACTCTTCGCAGCGGTAACCCTCCCGTTTAGTAAACCGGTCCAGGAAATCAACGGGCCCATCGTTCCAAACTCGGGTCAAGAATCTCCCGAGCAACCCGGCCTTTTCTGTGGTAGCGCCCTCGACGCGAACGGTGCCGTCTCGGCGAGGCTCCATCGAGAAGACAAGGCAGTGTCCGCCCCACTCGAGTTGAGCCTGACCACCGCAAGCTTCTCCCTCCATCTTCTCGGTTAGCGCAACAGTAGGCATAAGATTTTCCTCCTCTTCCAGGTTAGCAGCCTGAAGCTGGCCAGGCCCCATCCACCAGGGTCTCGCCCCCCCATCCGAATGGGTCATCCGTTCACAAGTTCGAAAGACTTTCGAAACAGTTTGGTCCATTCGCCAGCGCCGGTCTGGGATTCGAGCCTGGCGACACCATCAATCTGACCAGCGGGATGACACTCGGTTGGGATGACACCGGCAATACCACAGTGGGTGGCACCGACATCCGTTTCGGGGACCAGTCCATCGATGTCAAGGCCGCTGGCCTGCTACCCGGCGATGAGATGACGCTCTCGAACGGTGTCACTCTGGGGTGGACCGAGTCCGGTGACACCTATGTGGTTCCGGTCACCCAACCGGAACCGGAGTTGACTCCCGAAGGACCCCAGGTCTAGCTGCCCGACAACAAAAAGCGGCTTGGGTCGACCCAAGCCGCTTTTTAGTTCAGCAGTCCCCAGTTAGACCGGTCGCAGAGAACTGAGGGGAGGTTCGCTCCACAGGAAGGCTCGCCCCCAACTGGCGCGGGCCATCTCGTCGATCTGAGCGAGCTCCTCCTCAGGAACAGCGAAGGAGTCCCCTTCTTCGTAGGGGTTGTAGTGGAAGGCATAGAGGCGGGAGGCGAATTGAGCGAAGGGCAAAGAGGACTCGCCCATCACTTCCCCGTGACCTTGAACTGAAGGTCGGATACCGCTTCCCCAGTTCTGGCGCCCCTCGTTATTGGGGTTGTAGAAATAGACTCTCAATTGGCCGTCGGGCGCCTCCGCGACACGTTGAATTGAAACAGCGTGAGGACCCAGGTAATCCCCGTGGCTCGAAGTGACGCATAAACCGACCGGGTTAGGATACATCAACGGGTGTCCATCGTTGTAAGCCGGGTGGTGAGTCGCGTAGAACCTCCTCAGGAAGTCTTCATAGCCAGCCACTGTGGTCTGGGCGATATCGATGAAGATCGAGGAAAACCCGCTTGAGACCCAGCGTCCATAGAGAGCAGGGTTCACCCACTTGTGAGCGTCTTCGTTTCGTCCCGAAGCCCGTCGCATCATCTCTTCGTATATCAGGTCGAGGTGGGGAACCAAAATCAGCGAGACCGGGTCGAGGCTGTTGTCGATTCGGCGTTTGATAACAGACTGGACCTGGTCGGAGAGGATAGTCCCCCCTTCGAACGACATTTCGATGACGCCATCGCGGGCTGCCGAGATCAGGTAGTGAAGGAGATTCCCTTCGTCGTGCTGGGACCAGAGACTGATGGCCCGAGCGGCTTGACAGGTCGGGTTTTTGCCCTGACCGACCCCGAGGGGACGACCGAGGACAGCCAGGAGACCGGCCGTCAAAATGGAGTTGGCAGTGACTCCGTCACGCCGTTCACGACGGGACAGCAAGCTCCGACGAACCTCACTCCGCAGATCCAGCGAGATTAAGCGTTGGATGCCGGCTTGAACCTGTTGGCGCGAAATCAAACCGCGCTCCAGGGCGCAAGCCAGACCGTAGAGGGCCTGAGTGGTGCTGGGGAAAATGGCGGCTTTGATCAGCTTCTTGACAAACTCGCGATTCTGAACTAACTCGGCCTCCCCCCTCTCCCGCAGGCCGAGCGCTTTGCCCACAAGATTAGGGTGTTTGCGCGCCAGCAGGCGAGTGAGAACGGCGTGGTGTTTACACACCAACCCGGTAGCTTGCATCGTCTCAGCGAATTGCTCCGACTCAGTCAGGAGAGCGTCTTCGTCAGCCTCTGAGATAGCTAGCCGGTATTGAGCGACGTCAGGATACTTCACCGCCAGAGGGGTGGAGCCGTCGACCGCTCTCAAGTAAAGAGAAAGCCGGTCGCTACCTTCCGGAAGGGGAGGTCTCGGAATCCGGGCCGCGGTTCGAATCATGGTCCGAACTCGCTTGGTTGAGACAGGTCGCTGAGCGCACACCTGCTCAATCTCACGAATCACTTCGTCGCGAAGCGATTCCAGACTCATCTCTTCGGCCAGAAGCTTAAAAAGGCGAATATTGGACTCTCGGTGAGGTCCCCCTTCGATCCGCTCTTCCTCGGTGTTACCGGGGAATAAATACTCGAGATTCAAAGCCATGACCTCGTTGAGGAACTGAGTGGCGGCTTCCTGGCTCATATCCTCATTCTTCGAGCGACCCTTGGCCAGAGACAGCAGACGGAGTTCGCTTAAGGTCTCGACCACGGGGTAAACTCCTGAAGCTTTGAGGCTTCCTGCCACCAACGGTGGCTGGAGTTTGCCCGGGTCTTCCCAGGGACCCCCTGCAAAGACCCCGGCTTCGTCGAAACGATGAGCTTGGCCGTAGAGGCCGCGAAGACCAGCGGCCGAGCCCATCAAGGCTTCTGTGATCTGAAAGACGTCGGTCTGGTAGGTGCTCCTGGCGAAGGGCTTCACATTCTGGAGCTTAGTCAGCGCTTCGTCGAGATTCTTGGTCAGTTTATCGACAGCAGAAACTGTTGTATCGCTACTCATCATCACCAGCCTTGTAAAAATCGAAGGCATCGTACTGATTGAGCAGGTCTCTCATCCGGTCCGGGTCGTCTCCGCGGAAGTAAACGGTGCCGTAGTGGCTCCCAAAGGCTTCGACATCCTGAACTTTGGGATTAGCAGGGGTGAAAAGGGTATGCTTTTCGTAGAAGGGGTCTTCGACTAGCTCGTCGGGTATGTGCACTTTGCGCACGATCCGTTGCTTAGGGTAGACCATCACACAGCCAGCGTAGCCCGTGTGGTCCTGGGGCTCGGGAAAGAAGTCCTCAAGCTCTTCTTCGGTTGTGTGCGGGTCGCAACACAGCGCAAAACCGGCGTAGGCGTTAAAACCGTAAGCTTTACCTATCAGTTCCAGGATATGCCCACCCGGGACTCGAGCGGCGACCTCGCCGAAGTTGACTTTGTTGTCCGGGGTGATGAAGAACTCAGGATGGATCATTCCGTATTCGATCTCAAAGGCTCTCACCAGTTCCTCGACCGCCCGGTGGATGTGCTCGCGCCGACTCTCCAAAAGGGACGAGGCGGGCACAAAGTTGGTGTAACCGAGGTGAACATACTCGGTGATATTCAAGAAACGAATCCGTCCTTTATGGATAAACGCTTCGCAGCTGAACTCTTGGCCATCGAGATGGGTTTCCAGCAGACTGGGAAAATCTTCCTCGGTGAGTGATTCCACGTCTTCTTGGGTCCGAATGACCTTATGTCCATAGCACCCGGCCGCGCTCAACGGCTTTAAATGAACCGGGTCTTCCACGTCGTCGTCGAGCTTGGCTAAAGCTCGCTTGACTCGGCGTAGAAATCGGGCTACATCTTCTTTCTCTTCAGCTTCCTCAAAGACACCGACCCGGATACCGTACATCTGAGCCCGGCGCTTCATCATGGCCTTGTCGCGAAACAGAAGATAACGAGCGAAAAGCCGCGGGTCATCGCGGAGATAGCCATTGACAGCGCCGGCCCACTCGACCGTCTCCTCAAAAAGGGGCACGGTGTAGCGAACCCCCATCTCCTCCAGGACCTGCCCGAGCTGCTGTGCCTTATCGTTGTTTCGGCTAAAGTCCCAAAGAACGAAGGGTATTTTGTGCTCAATCATGATTTGCTCGAAGTCGGGAGGGACGACGGCAACAAAATCTTTGCCGAGCTCCTCCATAGCTTCCATGGCTGGCACGCAGTAGCCCAGCAGAGCGCAGGGCACTTTGGTCTCGGTGAGTTCTTTCAGGCTGAACTCATCGCTCTTGAGCAGGTTCAAACCGCACAACCTTTCTCGGCAAAGTCATAAAGAAAGAGGTGAAATCCCTCTTCGTAGTAGTCGTTGAGGAAGCCGTCGTTCCAGGCCAAGACCTGGTCTCTCTCGGTCTCGAGAATGTCGAAGCCGTATTTCAGATACGCTTTGCAAGCCCAGGTCGCCTTGGGGTGGGCGATCAGACACATGCCTTTCATGCCCTTCTTGCGGGCCACGCCTTCGGCGAATTTCATCAGCTTCTGGCCGTAGCCTTTGCCGACGTGAGCGACATCGAGATAGATGTAGCCGAGGTAGGCGTAGTCTCCGAAGTATTGGAGGGATATGGTGCCGACGGGCACGCCGTCGGCCACTCCCAGATAAAAATCTCTAAGTTTGTAGTTCCGAACGGCCCACTCCTCATCGACGTCGTGTTCTTCCATATCTTGAGGGTCGAGAATGGGCCGATACCATTCGGCCGAAGACCGAACGAATTCAGCAATCTGGCTCATCTCGGGAAAGACAGCTCGCCGGATCTCGAGAGTGCCTATTTTCTGGGGAGTCTGAGTCGCTTGCATGGGGGTTCTCCTTTCAGTGGCTGAAGGTTGGTTGGACAGCGAGGCCTCGCCTCGCCGAATGTCGGCGCTGCCGCGGAAAACCATACACACTCTGCCTTTGTTGTCAGGAGTGGGACGGCGCCACGGGAACAAATGTAACAGGTCGGGAGGGGCTTCACAGAAGCCGACTCGTTCGAAGAAGTCGGTGGCGCGTGTGACGCAAAGGGTTCGTCGGCCCCGACGTCGAGTCTGCTCGACGCCGTGGCGAACGAGTGCCGAAGCTAGTCCGTTTCCACGCCAATTTTGGTCTACGGCCAAGCCCCGGATTTCGGTGGCAGGCCAATCAAGTAGGTCCTCGAGGCCGATCGAACCGATCACCTGGCCCTCGGGGCAAACGAGAACGTAAAATCGAGGCCAGGTCCAGGGCACGTTCCACACAGTTTGAGCAGAACACCCGGGCATCGCAGCGGTCAAAAGCCGCATCAGGGCGCGACGGTCCCCTTCGCGGGCCCGACGAATGGTCAAACAGCGACCCTCGACGTGAAGGACCTTTACCGGACTTGAGCGGGCTCGCTGGTGACGACGATACGAGCTACTAATTTTAGCGGCATACATTTTTCCTCCAAACGAATATTTGCCGTGCAAACTATTCGCTGCCGAACGATTCGAGTACGAACCAAATTCTCCTAGCCTGTCCTGCAAATTCCCGGGCCAAAGGCTCTACTTGTCCATCCGTTTACAACCTGAACGTTTTCTGCAACATCGCTGTAACAAGCTTGCCCCCCCGTCTCGGCTGTATCGGACTGTTTGTTCCCATCTTGGTCCGGCTAAAAACCGATCTCGAGGAAATTTACTTGATGGCAAAGAGTTTCAGTCAGAACTACTCTGGCGGCCAGGAGCGTCCGTCAAGATGAGGCCAACCCATGCGACTGTGCCATCCCCTCCTTCGGCCTCGCCTACCCGTGCCAGCCGCCCTGGTGGCCCTGATCTCTGTTTCAGCCGGCACCGGTCTGGTGGCCGACCTGGCAGTGCGGCTCAAGCCGGAAAAGTCAGACAGGCTGTCGAAACCCGGAAGCGATGCGGCGACTTCTTAACCGCTACCTG
>CAYRFU010000090.1:10056-10423 GCA_964423525.1 uncultured Burkholderiales bacterium
CTACCTGACCACCGGCGGCAGAGTTCTTCTTGGGGCAGCAGCTGCCAGTGCCCTGGCCGGCATCGACCCCTTCAGGACTCAGTTAGCCGGTCTGTTTGTGGTGATGGGTAGCTTCTTGATCGTCTCACTGGCGGTCGGCTGGTGGTTGAATCGGCGCCTGACCGGTAGTTGGTCGGCCCCACCTCGAGCCATCGCCGGCGGCGACTTCCTCGTGAACGTCAGGCTCTTGACCTCCCGACCGGTCTACGATGTGGAAGCCTACCTCGACCAGCTCCCCGAGGGTTTGAGCCCGGCCCGAGACCATTGGAAACTCTGGGCACGCCGCCGGGAGCCAGTGGTGCGAGAGTATAGCCAGGAATACTTCTCG
>CAYRFU010000090.1:10433-20699 GCA_964423525.1 uncultured Burkholderiales bacterium
CTCGCGAGTGGGGATCATTCTTGATACCTACCGACCCCGCCATTTCGAAGAGGCCATCGAGACAGCCGCTTCGGTTGCCGCTTTTCTGGCCCGCCGCGAGGCGATCGTCGACTTCTTCGCCGCCGGTGAGACCGTCTATACTCTCAGCGTTGGCCGCCAGCTGGGGAGTCTTCAGAGTATTCTCGATCTGCTGGCCTGCGTGGAGCCGGCCCAACAGGCGCCCTACGCCCGGTTGGAGGCCCAATTGGGTCAGATGATGGCTCGGTTGTCAGCGGTGGTGATCGTGTCCCCGCCTTTAGGCCCAGAACGCCGGGAGTTCCACCATCGATTGCGAGCCCAGGGTGCTCCCCTGAGGCTTTTGGTGGTCGGCCCCGAGGGAGCTGGAGAGCCGGACCTCACCTACCTGGATCCAGACGCTTTTCCAGCTTGTTTGGAGCAGATTTGAAAGGACCCCAAGTCTCAGAGATGGTGGCCTTCCAACTGGCCGGCCTGGCCTTTGCGGCCGTCGCCTGGGGAGGTTTTCGGTGGCTGGCCCTGGCTCTTTGTCTGGCCGCCCTGGCTACCTGGTTGGTCGAATGGCGCTATTCCACCACGCCTCGCCAGCAGCGCAACCTCTTCAGCCTGATCGGAATTCCTTTCTCGGGTCTAGGCCTTTACTACCTGACGGCGGCCCGAAACTCGATCGAATCAGCCCACGGGGTGGCCATCACCGGGGCGACCTACGTGATGCTGGGGGCGGTGGTAGAACTCTATCGTCACCCTGACCAAGCCCGACCCGGTGTTTTTCACGTCGGAGGCCTAACTCTATTGATGGTCGGGGGGCTCGACTATTCGAACCCTTACTATCCCCATTTCCTGGCCGCCTATGGGTTGGCTACGGTGACTTTCCTGCGGGCGCCCTATCCCGGCATGCAAGGTCAGACTCCACCACCACCATCCCGGGCACCTCGTCTGGGAATCGTCTTATCGGTCTTGGCGGCTTTCGGCCTGGCCTACTTCGCCAACAGCCTGATACCTGGGGTGGGGCGCTCGGTCTACCGACTCTCGTTTGGCTCGATGGTTGCTGGCGTGACTCCCACCCAGGGTTTTTTCGGCGCCACCAGCGACCTTTCGGATATCGACGCTCTCACTTCGTCGCGAGCGATTTCAGCTCGGGTGTCCGGCCCACCGACCCGCCTTAGGAACCAGATCTATTCGGCCTATTCAGGGGGACGGTGGCAAAACCTGAGCACCCGAGAGGACCGACAACTCCTAGAGAAGGGTCCGCTCTTTACCCTCCCCGGGTCAGCTCCAACCCGCCCCCTAAAGTGGGGTATCGCTCCCGTTAAGACGGCGGCCGGGCCTTTGACGGTCCCGGCTGGCATCTTTCAGGTGGAAGCCGACATCGACGAACTCGAGGTCGACGGCCACGATGGGCTGTTGGCCGACAACCGATTCCCTTACACCGCCGTGGCCAGTGGCCGAGTCGGGAAGACCCGCAGCGCCTTCGCTATCACCTCGACCGACCCGCGTTATCTCCAACTCCCGGAGCGCTTACGTCCTCTCCTGGTGGAGCGAGCAACCTTTCTCACGGGCTCGCCAAGACAGCAGGCCGAACAGGCTGAGGCCTATCTCCAGGGGGGACAATACGACGCCGGGGCTCGCCACTCTCGCCGAATCGACCCCGTCCTAGACTTTCTGGACAAGAGTCTGGTCGGTCACTGCGAATACTTTGCCAGCGCCCTGGCGCTGCTCCTGAGAAGCCACGATATTCCAACCCGCTACGTAGTGGGCTATCGCATGCAAGAGAGGAACCCTTGGGGCGGTTACTACATCCTGCGAGACCGAGACGCTCACGCCTGGGTAGAAGTCTACCTCGGCGAGGAAGGCTGGGTCGCCTTCGACCCTACTCCCGCGGCCGAGCACCAGCAGAGTCACCCCGAAGGAAACTTGACTCGCGGACTAGAGGCGTTGTGGGATACCCTCAAAGCCTACACTGGCGGCTTCTGGTATAAGCTCCTTCAATCCCGTCTGGGATCGATCTCGATCGCCATCACAGCAGCGCTGCTGTTTCTACTGGTTTGGGTAGTCTTTCGCTTTCGCCATCGTCTGATGGCCGCCTGGAGGGCTTTGAGCCCTGACGAAACCACACCCCTAAAACGGTTATTCGCTGAGCTCGAAAGGCATTTAGCTCGCCAAGCTCTGACTCGACAACCCAGCGAAACTCCCCTCGAACTGGCCGAACGACTCAAAGCTGAGCAGCCAGAGTTGGCTCGCTGGCTGACAGACTATAACCGATGTCGGTTTCGGGAGGCCGAAGGAACCGACATCGAGAGGCTCGAGCACAGCCTCAAGGAGTTTCTTTCGTGAGTCGCTTCCGGGTTTTCCGTCAACTCAATCAGGATCGGGCCTGGTTGGCCCGTTGGCGACGCCGAGTGGATGGGGTGGCGGCCGACAAACTTGACCAGAAGGGTCGTGTCGACCAAGTGATCCGGTGCCTGGCTCGACCCCGCTCGATTCGGGTGAAGGAGTTGATCGAAAGTCTCGAGGTTTACGCCTGCGTGCGCCGACGACTCAAAGGTCGCAAAGTGGTCGATCTGTGCTGTGGCCATGGCTTAACAGGGCTTCTTTTCGCTGTTTTTGACCGCCAGGTCGAGCAGGTGATTCTGGTAGACCGGCACCAGACGAAGCTGGCCAAATTGGTCCGAGAATCGATTTTTGAAGCCTTTCCCGAAGTGGCTCCCAGGGTCACCACCCTCCAAACCACCTTGGCCAGGTTGCCCGAAGTCACCGATGACCAAACGGCCCTGATAGCCGTCCACGCTTGTGGGAGTCGCACTGACCGGTGTCTTGAACTTGCAATCAAGACGCGCTGCCCGGTGGCCCTGGTCCCCTGTTGCTACACCGGCACAGGTCAGGACGCTCCAGCAGCCCTAAGAGAGGCCCTAGGGGTGCCGGTCGCGACCGACGTTGGGCGGACGTATCGTTTAACCCAGGCGGGGTTCACAGTAGAATGGGATAGCATCCCAGAAGCGATCACCCCTATGAACCGGGTTATTTTGGCCCGGCCCAACCCTTCACCAACTCTGAAAGACCCCTAACGAGAATATCACTCGCTGGGAGCGTAGGAGCCCACCGCGTGACCTTCGTGGAGGTCAGAAAACCGTTGCCCGTCGGTCAGGGAACGACCGTCTGCCAAAACGACCTCCTCGATAGTCTCCGGGCCCACTCGAAACTCGCGACTCGAGACATCCTGAAACTGCTCGGTCTTTTGGATGTCGACGTACTCAAAAACCAGTTGCTGACCCGGAGGAACCGGGATGGAACGGGCATAGCGCCGCAACTTCTTCTGAAACAGCTCGCTGTTGCTCGGGAAATACTTCAGGGTCGTAAACACAGAAACGAAGCAAACGAATTCGCAAACGTGAATATATCGGAAATCGGCTTTGGCGTCGAAGCTGCCGAAGCGAGAGTAGAGGGTTCTTCTTCCCTGCTCGTCCTCAAACCAGGCTTTCACGTAGAAATTGGTGTTGTCGATGGTAAACACCCGCCAGATGATAATCCCTGTCAGGTTGGCCCACCAGTCTTGCCATTTTTGCCACTTCTCAGGCAAGCGTTTGCGAGCGTAGAAATTCCAGTAGAGTCCAGCTTTGGTGACCGGAAGCATCACCAGGTAGAAAGCCAGGATCCCACCTAATATCAGGTTTAAGGTCCCCAACCCGGTCTGGGGCACCACCGGCTCTACCACCAGCCACTGCCCAACGAGGCTGTCGACCCAGCTGCCGGGGGCGCAAAAGAGCAGACAGCAACAGATCACCGTTTCACACAAAAACCCGAGCCGGATGTTCAGACCGATAAAGATAAAGCTGGCGGCTAGCATCAGCCCTCCCATTTCGGAAGTAGCCACCACCAGCATCATCACTCCCGTAGCCAACTCTGTCAGGTAGCCAAGGTGATTCAGGGAGCGAAAGACCCAATGGTGGGGAGGGAAGCGTCGATAGAAACGCCACCAATAGCCCCACCAAGGGTTCACCATCCCTCGTTCCATCCCGTTGTTTTGAGGATAACCCGAGAACAGCTTGTATTGACCGGCGCACAGGAAGATCACAGCGAAGTCGACTTTGAACACCAAAATGACCAGGGCTCGCAACCATCCATCTGGATCGTAGTGAGCGGTGTACTCCAAGAGAGCGACCAGCCCTCCTAACCAATAGAGCATGAAGCCCGGTGCGCCCATTCCTCGGGCGATACTCTTCCAGCGCAGGTTGACGAAAAAGAATCGAGCCAGGAAAAGAGCCACCAGCGAGGACACGACCGTGTGACGACCGACCAAAAGCCAAAAAGCCGAGCTATACCAAACCGCCAGGATCAATCCTCGTCCCGGGCGGCTGAGTAAGAAGTCGAGCCAGGGGGTCGAGTCAGCGTAGCCGTTCTCTTTCTCCGTGGCGAAGAACCGATGAGCATTCGGTAGAGTCAAGGTCAGCGTCAGTAGAAGAATGACGCTGTAAGAAGTGCGAAGCACCCACTGCATCTCAGGCGAGAATGAAAGGTATTCCATAGTTTCCCCGTCAAAACAAAATGGTCCCCGCAGAACCGGGTACCAGGCTGATGATTAGGCCGCTGCCAGCGGCGAGACGAACCGTCGTTGCTCAGGATGAAACACGAGCAGTTGGCCTCGTTCTCCCACCTGAAGAAGATGGAGAGAAACTCGGCGCTTGGAGATTCGCTCTGCAATCGGCTCCACCGAAGCAACTCGACGAAGCATTCGGTAAGCGTGGTCCTCAGAGGATCGACCCTCTGTGAAGCGACAACTCTGGTGGACCAACACGACCACATCGGACACCGGCTTGGGAGCCAGAGCGAGCGAACTGAGGAGGGAATCCCTCCAGCGGCCGCTTCCGATTCCCCCAGGATGCTGCACCAGGACGACCGGCTCGGCAGTTTTCAGAAAGTCGTCGAGTTCCCAGGAAAGCTCTGGGCAGGTGACGGCAACGATGGTGTCTCCCCGGCCTCTCTTGATTCGATTAAAAAGAGACCAGAAGGAACCAAAACTACGAGAAAGGTCTTTGTCCAGGTGCAGCATCTTCATTACTCTCCTTGGCCTAGCGAGTAACCGAGTTCTCCGTCAAAGGTGCACAGGTGCTCGGTTTTGATGAAGTCGAGGCCCGCCGATTCGAGGTTGGTCAGCAAAGCTACGATGTCTTTATGGGACACCTCACCGTTGCTGGGATGGACGAACCGGCAACGCCAGTGGTCCGTGCAGAAAGTCTCAGGCATACCGTCCGGCCAGACTTTCTGCCCTCGGTTCGTGATCATCTTGATGCGAAGCTGGTCGGTCGAAGCTTTCTCTAAGCGACCGCCGAGAGTGTCGGGGTTCAGGTCCATTTCGTGGATGAAAACATCCACTCCGATCAACCCCTTCTTCAGGTTGCCTGGCACCACCAGAGGCCGAGCCGGCGCTTTGAGGTTCATAGCTGCTCCCGAGCCAAAGCCTTTGGCTTGGAGCTGGCTCGGCTCCTGACCCATCCGCTTGCCAACCTCGCGAGCGAACTGGCTAGTGCTGACCTTCTCTTTGGTGTGCTCGGGAGTGGCGATGTCGTAAGTGTGGTAGCCGTCTTCCAGAGTCTTAAGCCAGGCTTTTTGGATACGGGTAGCAACATCGGCTTGGCCGATATGGACCAGCATCAGCAGAGCGCCCTGCAAGAGTCCCGAGGGATTGGCCACATCCTGGCCAGCCCGCCGAGGCGCCGACCCGTGGATAGCTTCGAACATGGCGCATTGGTCACCGATGTTAGCTGAGCCCGCCAAACCGACCGAGCCAGCGATTTGGGCCGCAACATCAGAGAGGATGTCGCCATACAGATTGGGCATCACCACCACATCGAACTTCTCGGGGCTATCGGCCAGCTTTGCCGCTCCGATGTCGACGATCCAGTGCTCGTTTTCGAGGTCGGTATATTCCTCGGCAATCTCCTGGAAGACTTTCGTGAACAACCCATCAGTGAACTTCATGATGTTGTCTTTGGTGAAGCAGGTGACCTTTTTGCGACCGTTAGCCCGGGCGTACTCAAAGGCGTAGCGTACGATCTTCTCGCAGCCGGGCCGAGAGATCAGCTTCAGGCACTGGTAGACCTCGCCCGTCTGACGGTGCTCGATGCCGGCATAAAGGTCTTCTTCGTTCTCCCGCACGATGACCACGTCCATGCCGGGGTGGCGGGTCCTCACAAAAGGGGCGTAGGCCACGCACGGCCTCAGGTTGGCGTAGAGACCGAGCGTCTTTCGAACCGTCACGTTCAAGCTTTTGTAGCCACCGCCCTGAGGGGTAGTGATGGGGGCTTTAAGAAAGACCCCCGTTCTCCGGAGAGAGTCCCAGGCTTCTGGCTTGATCCCCGATGTGAATCCGCCTTTGTAGACGCTCTCCCCAATTTCGATAGTCTCGATGTCGAGCCTGGCGCCCGCCTCTTCCAGGATGTGGAGGGTGGCGCCCATGATTTCCGGGCCGATCCCGTCCCCGTGAGCCACGGTAATAGGGACTTTGGCTCCCTGAGGGCCAGCCTGGTCGCCCTGAGCCCGATTCGATGTTGATAATGCCATTCGCACGACTCCTAATTGCCGAATTATATTTCGCGTTTTCCGGAGCATACAATCCTGTAGAAGGCTTGTCAACCCCTCGCAGGACGTTTGATAGTCGAACCGAAAATCCTACGATGACCGCTGAAGCCTGGACTTTTCTGACTAACCACGGCCACGTTCTGCTTTGCCTAGCCTTAGAACCCGAACTGAGGATGCGCGAAGTGGCCGACAAGGTTGGCATCACCGAAAGGGCCGTTCAACGCATCGTCTCCGAACTGGTCGACGACGGTTACCTCGAAAAGGAAAGGAAAGGGCGCCGAAATCACTACCAGGTGATTCTTGGCAAAAGACTTCGCCATCCTGTAGAAGAACATCGGACTGTCGACGACCTGATAGAGATGGTGTTGGGCCGGGAGACTCTCGACCAGTTCAATAATTAGACATTATTTCACGATGGTCGCCTTGAACTTGTCGCCCCAGGCCCCGATGATCTCAGCCGGCTTGACCTGTCGGTCCGGCTGGGGGCTGATCAGGAACTCACCGGTGGTAATGTTGACGGCTCCGCGGCACCCTTCCGGGACCAGGTCGCTGGCCAGAAGATGTCCGGCCGTTTCGAAGTTCCAACCGCCTCCATCTTGAGCTGTTGTTCGAATGACCGCGAGCGGAAGGTCGTATCGTTCAAGTTCCACCACCTGCTCTCCGGTAGCCTCGAACGCCCTGGCGGCCCAGGCCGAGAAGCCACCCTGCACGACTGGTGACATCAAAGCCGCTCCGGACTGATCCGGCAAGTTCTCGACGCTCTTTTCGGCACTGCGATTGACGGCTACGTCCACCAGGTCCAACGGACCTGACTTGTAGGGTTTCGTTTCCGGGCACGAACTCTCGAGTTTCATTCCCCGATCAGAAACCCGAAAGCACTCACCCTGTAGGATTTTGAAACGATAGACTGGGGCCATTTCTTCTCCTGTCCATCCCGCTGAGCTTCGGGAGACTTGTGACTAAGTTATCGCATCACCCTTAAAAATTCCGCAACGATTTCACCCGTTCGGGTCATTCGCCTAAAGCCAGCTACCGCTACCCTGAGCGAGGAGGAGTGAAGCAATGAAAACACACCGTTTTGGTCTTAACAAACCGTTCTGGAAACTCGCTCTGGAGAGCCCGAACCCGGACCCGGCCGATCTTTTTATCTAACAGGGCGCGGCTACCGAAGCCAGGAGTTCGCTGATCACCTCCCGGGGTGACACCCCGGCGTAGCGAGCTTTGACATCCAGGCTGATGCGGTGTGCGAGCACCGGTTCGGCCAAAGCTTTGACGTCATCCGGCTCGCAGTAGTCCCGTCCCGCTACCAGGGCCCGACAGCACGCGAACAGGGCCAAACTCGCCCTTGGGCTAGCTCCTAAAGCCACGCTCGCATGACGGCGGCTCGCCTCGACTAAGTCCACCATATAGCGGGCCACACTCTTGTCGACTTTGACCGCCCTCGCTTCCGCTTGCAAGGCCAGCACTCTGTCGCAATCCAGCTGCGGCTCAACAGTTTCCAAGGGGTGCCTATGGGCCTGTCCAAACAGGACCTCCACCTCAATCTCGGGACTGGGATAGCCCAGACCCGTCTGAAGAAGAAACCGGTCTAACTGGGCCTCCGGTAAGGGGTAAGTTCCATGAAATTCCACCGGATTCTGAGTTGCGATCACCATGAAGGGTGAGGGGAGCCGGTGGGTGGTCCCATCGATGGTGGCTTCGGCCTCGCCCATAGCCTGAAGAAGGGCGGACTGGGTGCGAGGTGAGGCCCGATTGATCTCATCGGCCAGCAGCACGTTGGCGAAGACCGGGCCCTGACGAAACTCGAACTCCTGGGTTTGAGTCTTGAATACCGAGACTCCGAGCACGTCGGCGGGAAGCAAATCTGGGGTAAATTGAATTCGCGAGAATGCCCCTTCGATGGTCAAGGAAAGAGCGCGAGCCAGTGTGGTCTTACCAACCCCCGGGACGTCCTCCATGAGGATATGCCCTCCCGCCACTAAAGCGATGATGAGATGTTCCACGGCCTGGGGCTTTCCGAGAATAACTTTCTCGAAATTCCCTCGGAGGCGGGCAACGGCCTCGTGCAAGCTTTAGTGCTCCATATTCTTGAGTCGATTTTGAATGTGGTCCGGGAGATTTTGACTGGTGTCGGGGGTGGGAGCGTTATAGTGAATCTGAGGCATCGAGCCTTTTGCCTGGAGAGCCCTGAGGGCTTCTGGATTGGGCACGGAAGGATTCCCTTCTAGGGGATTCTCAGGAGCGATACCCGGTCCTCCCAGTTTGATCAATCCCGGGTGACCCAACAGCCGGCTGACGTCGGCAGACTCTTTGGCTGCGGGCTGTTTGACAGGACCGCCCAGTTTGATAGCATCCGGTCCTAGCCCAGCCGGGGTCTGGGAAGCACCAGCTGCCAAACCGGGTCCACTCAGCTTGATGGCATCGGGTCCCAGATTGACAGGAGCTTGACCCGAGGAGGCTCCCAGAGACGGTCCGCTAAGTTTGATAGCGCCGGGTGGCGCCCCCGTTGCTCCCCCACCAGCCAAGCCTGGCCCAGACAGCTTAATGGCACCGGGAGCTAAACCGTCGTCGGCTCTCAGTCCGTGCTCTAGCCCACCTCCCCCAGAAAGCCGGATCGGACCGCTGAGCGGACCAGCGGTCTTAGGTAACATCTCTGGGTTGGGTATCGAGATGGCACCCGGAAAACTTTGCGGCGGCTTCTGGTCTGAAGACACGGTGTCTATCTTCCCCTTCGGGGTCTTGCCCCCTTTTTAGAACGGCTGCCAAAGGAGTACTCGGCTTTTCTCGGCCGGATCGAAAATCTGATTGAGGTCGAGGTTGATCAGGTAACTCTCGTTGCCGTTCTTCAACTCCGGCTTGCCCAGGGAGTCAAGATAGGAGTCGGTTTGCAAAAGGCTGATATCGACCCTAGGCTTGAACGTCTTGGTTTCGGTAGTGGTCGTAGTCTTGGTGCTCGAGAACAAGCTCGATTTCTTCTTTGAGACCGTCGTCGAGGTATAGGTAACAGGCTCAGAGGCGGACTTATTCACCTGTTTGGCCCAGTAGCTGACTTGTTGTTGAATCTCCTCCCGGGCCACGTCGACCCCTCTCCAATAGAGCACGTAGACATTTTTGTCTTCCACCTCGAAGGGATAGGCATCGAGCTGAAGAGCGGCCCTGTCGGCGGCCGGAATCGTGGCTTTGTCGGCGAAAGTCTCGCCCTTCCGGAAAACCCCCTCAATAGCCACTGAGAATCGTTCTTCGTCACCCTCGTCAGGAAGTCGATGGCCACTCAGCGACAACCCGGCTACCAGCGAATTCTGGACTTTGGCCTGGTCACTTGGGCTGACGATGTTGCTGGTAGTGCCCTTTTTGTCGGAGCCGAAAAGCTGACCAAAAAAACCCGGATCCTTTTTGGTCGATTGGGGAGTCAAGTCCGGGAAAGCGCTCTGGGCCACCTTAGGAGTACCGATGGTGATTTCCACAGACACCGGGGTTTTCACCAGTTGGACATTGTCCAAACGAAGCTCCCCTTGACCGGGAGGCCCGTTGGCCACGGCCGCCCCCACCAGGGTGATATTCTTGGCTTCGATCTCTTCTTCAGAGTAGACCAGGCCGTTGAAAAAGTGCGAGCTCTTGTCGAGGGAGCAACCCCAAATTCATGCCCTGCACTCAAAGTCAGTAATCATGGGGCTT
>CAYRFU010000091.1:0-20662 GCA_964423525.1 uncultured Burkholderiales bacterium
CTGAGGGCGACAACGGAGACGGTATTGTGGGAGTCAACTGGCAGGCCCAGATTATGCCGATCAAGATTTTTCCCGACGACGGTCAGGCTACTACCGCCGCTACCATTATTCGGGCGGTTCAATACGCTGACCAGATGGGAGCCCGGGTGACCTCTAACTCCTGGACCGGGGCGGGCTATAATCCCCTGGTCGAAGAGGCCTTCGCTTCCTCGCCCGCTCTTCACATCTTCGCCGCTGGTAACGATGCTCGCGACAACGACAAAGTCCCGAGCTATCCAGCCAACTTCGATCTCGACAACTCGATTGTGGTGGCCGCCTCAGACCGCAACGATGAGCTGGGCTACTTCTCTTCCTACGGCCACGAGTCCGTCGACATTGCTGCTCCTGGAGTAGCCATCAAGTCGGCTGTTCCTGGAGGAGGCTATGCCACCTGGAATGGCACGTCCATGGCCACTCCCCACGTGGCTGGGGTGGCCGGGTTGATCGCCACCGCCTATCCTGAGGCTAGCAACGACCAGATCAAAGACCGCATTCTCTATGGAAGCGACCCCAAGCCCGCCTTCTCTCGCAAAGTCAAAACGGGCGGGCGTCTGAATGCCGCCAGGGCTTTGGCCAATGACCGTCTCCCTCCGGCCGCTCCCAACGATTTTCGGGCTCGAGCCCTGCCCGACAAAGTTCGGGCGGTCTGGACTGCCACCGGTGACGACGGTTGGTGCGGTCAAGCCTCGGCCTATGAGCTAAAGGCTTCCCCCAACCCGATCGAGAGCGACCAGGATTGGGAATCGGCCGAACTGGTGGGATGGGAAAGAGCTGCCGAGACGGGCAAGCTCGAACAGCCTATGTTTGATATCATGCCCTCCTCCACCGAGCAGACCCTCTATGTGGCCATGAAGACTGTCGATAAAGTCGGGAATCGTTCTGAGCTATCGGCCCTCGAAGTGAGCGTTCCGGCGGCTCGTGTAGCCTTTGAAGATGATTTCACGCCCCCTGCCGAGGGAGAAGTTGACCGGTGGACGGCCGAGGGCGGCTTCAGCCGGGTGGAGACGGAGCGAGGGTACGCCTGGCAGGTCAATTCCGAAGGCTCTCTGGTCTCTCAGCCCTTCGACCTTGACGACTTCGGCGACTCGGCTCTCTACCTGGAGGCTCAATACGACCTGGAGCCCCACTATGAGTTCGTCCAGGTGGAAGTGGCCCCGGTCGGTTCTGACCGCTGGCGGCGGGTGGCCGAGTTTAACGGCGATTCGCGCGGCTGGAAGGTTCACAAGCTGCCTATGCACGATATGGATGAGCGCCAGGTCTGTCTTCGTCTCACCTTTGAGGGGGAGGGACCGGGTCAGGCCGACGGCTTCGCTCTCAACCGCCTGGCGGTGACCGGCTACGCTATAGGAGAGCAGCGCCCGCTCGAGAACTTCTGAGGGTGAGCAGTCAGGTTAGCGCCTACCACCGGCTCCTCTTTCGGTGGCACAACCGCACCTTTTTTCCTTTTCGCAAAAACCTTTCCAGCCAGGAGAAGGGTTACATCGAGGCTTGCTTTGGACTACTCGAAGACTTCCGAGAGACCTCCGAGACCGGGTTTACCCGCTTCAGCAGTTTCAGCTACAGCCACCGGGTTTTGGGAGACCAGGTCAACTCCTCTCGTCTAGCCTACGGCTCGGTCACTAAGCCCCAGGCTGCCCGGGAAGCCGCCCAGCCCGTCCTCCGAGAGCGTGGTATTCGTTTGGCCTCGTTTTACGAGGAGCACCCCGCAGTGCGCTTTGGTGGTCTCGGTTGGGATATCGAGCAGGACCAGTTCAAGCTCTACTTTCGCGTCCTCGACCTGGGTCAACTCCCCCCTGATTTGGGCGAGGTCCTGGGGCGGGTTAAGCCGCCCCCTCACCACCCCGAGGGCCTGGTCTCTTTTACCTACACCGGTTCGCGGCTGAGCGAGAAGAAGGTCTATCTCTACCCCGAGGAGGGCCGAGAGCTACCTCCCGATGTGGTGGGGGAGGCCTGGATGGTGACAGACCAACGGGGACTGGTTCACCAGTATGACCTCTGCTACCCTTCCCAGTGGGCCAGCCAGATCAATCGTCACGGTCAGGCTTTGGTGGCCAAATACCTGGAACGCCGCCAGACTCTCGACACCATCGTCTACCAGGACGCGGACCACTTCACCCTCTATTTTCCTTAAGTTTTGGAACGCTCTAGTCCCGTTTGGTTGTGTCCCGCATGCCAAAGAGGAAAGCCGAGATGACCACGACCCCTAGTAAGAGTGAGATAAAGAAGCTCATACCGAAAAATTCTGGAACGTCCCGATCTTCTCCTCGTCAGGGCAGGGCTTGGCGGGCCCGCTGATAAGCCCGGTCCGATTCTCTCTTGAGTCCGACCCGAGCCAGCAAGTTGCCGAGGTTGGCCCAAAGTCCGGCGTCGTTGGGGTAAGCTGTGACTAACTCTCGATTGTAAGCGAGAGCCTCTTCCAGGAGAGAAAAATTCATCAGGGTGGCCAGCACTTCCACCCGCTGCTCTTGGGTGACGGCTTGGCTGCGGGCCCTCTGGATACGGGCTGCTTCACGCTCCGAGAGCACCAGGAACGTGCCTTCAACCGTGGATTTTCTATGGTCTTGAACTTTGAACTGATAGGTTCCCGGGGGAAGGTCCATCTGCGGCTGCAAAGAGTTGCCGCGATAGCGAATCCGGCCATCCCAGATGGTCACCTGGTAGGGCCCCTGACCGTTTTGAACCCTAAAGCAAACGGCTTGAGAGTCAGCATAGGCTCGAGAAGTCGTCGCTTTCAACCGGGGGAGGGAGTTGGCCCTGATCGCCTGGGTGGTGCTGGTCGTTGTGATACCTCCAGTGTAGCGCAGGTTGAAAGTGGGCAGAAAGGCGCTGGCGTGAAGGTCCCCGCCAGCCCGACGAAGGTTCTCTTTGGCGGGAATGGGATTGATCACCCCGCTGCCCCGCTCGACTTTGATAGGTTCTCCTTCAAGCCAATGCCCCCCAACGCTAGTGATGCGAACACGACACGGCCCCGTCAGTTGCTCGCGGTGGCGAGTGGAAAGGTAGGTCAGGCGCAGGATGGACTGATCGGGCAGCTCAACCTCAGAGTCGTCGGGTAACATCTGGAGCGTGCGAGCGTAGCCTTCGCTTTCGTTGTAGTGAACTCGAACCGGGCCGTCGACCTTCATCACCCAGGCAGCCTGAGACTGGGCTAGAGCCAAGCCGGTCAGGGCGAGTCCGATCAGCAACAAACGGATGAGGGCCATGACTCATCCTTTCAAGCGAGAGAGCTCTGGCTCCTCGAAGACGCAGGAGCCAGAGATGGGTATGAGCGAACCCTTCGCCACGATGAAAATCGGTATAATCGGTGTGCCTATGGACCTGGGCGGCAATCATAGGGGGGTCGACATGGGACCCTACGCAGTCCGCCACGCTGGCCTGAAATCCCGTCTCCAGAAAATCGGCTACGAGGTGAAAGACTTTGGTAACCTCGAGGTGCCGGTGCGAGATGAGCTCTCCGTTGGCGACCCAAAGGCTCGTTACCTCAACGAGATCACTGAGGTCTTAAAGCGTTTATGCGAGAGGGTTGAGCAGATCTTGGAGGGGGGATTCCTGCCTTTGATCATCGATGGCGACCACTCTTGCTCCCTGGGCTCGTTGCCGGGAGTGGCTCGGTTTCGCAAGGGCCAACCGTTTGGCTTGCTTTGGGTGGATGCGCACGGTGATCTCAACACGCCCGAGAGCAGCCCCAGCGGCAATATTCACGGAATGCCCGTCTCGGTAGCCCACGGTAACGGTCCCCAGCAGCTTCTCGAGATCGGGCCAGCTGGGCCTAGAGTTCAAATTGAGGACACTGTTAATATCGGCCTCCGAGACCTCGACCCGGCCGAAGTCCAACTGCTAGCGGCTGGTCATCATCACTACTATTCTATGCTGGAGGTGGACGCCTACGGCATTCACGATGTTACCCTGGCCGCCCTGGAGAGAGTCACTCGGGGCTACACTCAACCCTTTCACTTCAGCTTTGATCTGGACGTCGTCGACCCCGGGAAGCCCCCGGGGTGGGAACTCCCGTGCAAGGGGGATTGACCTAGCGCGAAGCCCACCTGATGATGGAGATCTTGGCCCAAGCCCGACTCAAAGACGGACGGCCCGTGATCTTGAGTATGGACCTGGTCGAGGTCAACCCCATTCTCGACGAAGGGAACCGCACAGCTGAGATGGCTGTGGGTCTTGCGATTTCGGCTTTGGAGCAACGCCAACTCAAGCTTCAGCAGCTGGAGTTTACGGCCCGGTCAAGAGCGGGCAGCTTGGCCGGGGCGCCATAGAACTGAGTAAACTTCAACCTCCTCACTCTTGCCTTTGAGGCGGTGAGAGCCCTGCTCTTCTAGCTTAAAGCCACCGTCAAGTTCGATGGCTGTGGCCTGACTGACCAGAATCCTCTCTCCCAGGTGGCCAGCCAGCCCTTCGATGCGGGCGGCCAGGTTGACCGTGTCTCCGATGGCCGTATACTCCATCCGGTGCTGACTCCCGATATTGCCGATCACGACTTCGCCGGTATGGATGCCGATCTTCACCTCGAAAAAGCCCGGTAGGTGGCTGTGGTTCTTGAGCCAGTCGAGTCGTCTTTGCATGGCCACGGCTGTCTCTACAGCCAGCCTGGCGTGGTCTGGTTGGTGGTCGGGCGCCCCGAAAAGGACCATCAATTCGTCGCCTATGAACTGCTTCACGGTGCCCCCGTGTTGGTCCACGATGGCGATCATCTCGGAAAAGTATCGGTTGAGGCGGGCGACCACTTCCTCGGGCGGACACCCCTCACAAGTCTGGGTGAACCCGTCAATATCTGAAAAGAGGACGGTCAGGACTCGTTTTTCCCCTTCAAGTTCCAGGCTCTCGGGATGGTCCAGCAGTGTTCTCATGACTTGAGGCGAAACGTATCGGCCCAGCAGAGAGCGGATATGGCGCCGGGAGCGGACCAGGCTTTGATGGGCCAGTCCGTAGGCCAGGCTGCCAGCCAGGCCGGCTGCCAGATAAACGGTCGAGAGGGGCAAAATGAGACCCCGGTTCACAAACATCAGGACCACTCCTGTCAGATAGAAGAAGGCCAGGGCGAACCCAGTCAGATGCCACCACATCGCGCTCCGGCTTCCCATCAAGACAGCTCCCACCACGGCTATCAAGTGGATGGTGACTTCGACCCAAAGAGATGGGCGGCGGAGATAGTTCCCGGTCAGAAAAGTGTTGAGAGCGGCGGCATGAATTTCGAGTCCGGTCTTGTTGCCGAGGGGAGTTTGGTGAAGATCGTTGGAGGCCGGGTCGACCGTCCCGAGCAGGCAAACCGTCCCCTCAAGATCCAACTTGGGTTGCTTCAACAGATCGGCGTAATTGAGCCGGCGTAGACCCTCGCAATAATTGAGGCGTGTCGCATAGCCGTTTTCTGTGACCGGTTTGACAGGAGCATCCGAAGCTAGTTCGGCCAGTTTTCCCGAGAAGACAAGAAGACTCGGGGTCGGGTCGTCTGAGTAGAGCAGCCCTAGTCGCCGAACCTGACCATCATCATCGGTGAGCAGGTTGTTGAAGGCCACCAGTCCTTTCTCCCGGGCGGGGAGGTCGAGAAAAGGTGAAGAGCGAGTGTTGGGTCGACCCTTATACTCGACCACCACGACGGTCGCTCCAGAAAGAGTAAACCCAGTTCGGTCAGTTCTTGGGTGAAGCGACTGGAGAGGTCGGGTTCAAGATGGTCGAGGTTGGGGTCAAAAAGGATATCAAAGCCGACCACCCTGGCACCGCATCGGAAGAGATGATCGAGGACTTTGACATGTTCGGGGGCCCAAAAAACATTGGGCTTTCCGACTTCGGCTCGAGTTCTTTGATCGATCTCGACCAACACGATGCGAGGGTCGGCCTGGGGGGCTCGTCCCCACTGCCTCCTCTGGGTCATCAAGAAATCCAGGCCACGATTTTCGAGAGGTTGAAACATTCCGCTGAAGGCCATGGCCACGGCCACGAAACCGACAGCCACCGAAACCGCCATGGGAAAAGCCCGGGCGGTTAGACCCGGGCTTCGAGTGCGCGACACTAGTCGAGGGTGAATCCGCTCTTCGAGGCTTGTTTTTCGAGGGCTCTCATCACGGCTTTGCCGAGGGAGGCCGGCTGAACAGATTGCTGACGTTCTTTGGCGATGTAGGCCTGGCGTTTCTTTTCTAGATCGCGAATCTGACTTTGCAGTTGTTTGCGTTCCTCAGCCTTCTCGACCACATAGGCTTTGCGCTCGGTCTTACTCATCTCTCGCATTTCCTCAGGAAGCTGGGCGGCGGAAAGTTCCTCCACTGAAACCTCGCCTGCCTTCTCAGCATCGACCACGTCCCACTCCTTGTTGTTGTAGTAGGTGGAGGCTTTGCTGACGGAGCGGCTGACACCGGCCCCGGCCGCTACTGAGTTATCGTCTTGGGCGCTCTGACGGGCCCGATACTGAGCTCTCTTGGAGCCTTCACCGTAAGCGATGTAGGTTTTGTTCAGTTGCACACCCAGCTTTTGAATGTCATCATCATAGGGGGTTTTGGGATCAACCACGACCGTGTTGTGATCGATCACTTTCAGGTCCGTTTGGGCCAGTGCGGCGGCTTGCTTCCAGGTCAGCTTGTCGTTGCCGTTGCCGTTATCACAGTAGATGGGGTGAACCAGGACTCCCTGGGCCTGGGCCTTTTTCAGCACCGGCTTGAACGAGACCGGGCCCTGATAGAAACTTTCGTTGCCGGCGATAAAGGCCATTCTTAAAGAGCCTTTGCGGACTTTCCAGGGTTGGGTCTGAAGGGCCGTCCGGAGCACCCAGGCGCAATACTCCTGTCCACCGTTGGTCTCGAGAGCAAAGAGGGTCTCAGAGATTCCGTCCAGGTCTGAGCTGAGAGGAGACAGTTGCCGAATGTAGCCTTGCTGGGGCGAAAGAGAACTCCTGCCATATTCGAATAAGGCCACTTCAAGACGAGGGATCTGGCCTTTGTAACGAGCTTGACCGAGAGCATTGACAATCGACCAGAGCTCCGTCTTGGCCTGGTCGATGAGACCGCTCATACTGCCGCTGGTGTCCAGCAGCAGAGCGACCTGGACCACCGGCTTGCCGTCATCGGGGACGATGCGGCGGTGGCTCGAGACCTGGTCGGGGATGTCCCAATCCTTCTTGGGGTCTTCACTTTGAGCCGTTTGGATCGGTCGAGCTTCGGCCGGGGTGGTCGGACCGAGCAGGGGGGCGGCGGCGGTGATCGCCAAAAGGGTTGCCAAAAAGATGATTCGTTTCCACACAGTTTGCTTCATATCCACCCTATCGTCGAAGTTGGGCTCGCGTTTATTCCCGTTTCCGGGAAAAGGTCGCCAAGCCTGCTGACCAGAAATGGGGTTGGTGCCCCTCGCTCTGCTCTTTCTGCTTCTTTTTGGCCTGGTTGTCGCCGAGCCGGTAGAAGTGGTCGAGACCAAGACCCACGAGACCGTCTCCCTGACGGCCCGCAACAACAGCCCGGCCCCCTCCACAGTGCAGATTCGCGCGACCTTTACCAATATGTTCGCGGACCACCAGCTACCCCGGACGGTCGTGATTCCTCCTCACTCAAGCGCCGATTTGGTGAGGCTGCGTGCCGGGGCGACAGGGAGGTGGAACTATCGCTATCAATTCGACTGGCGTTTGGGTGACTATCGCGCTAAGCACGACCCCCGAGCCACCTACCAGTTACCCTTCCCGGCCGACCAGGAGTTGCTAGTCGTTCAATGCTATGGTGGGAGCTTCAGTCATACGGGAGAGAATCGCTATTGCTTGGACTTTGCTTGCAGTCTTGGAACACCCGTCTTAGCTGCCCGAGAGGGGTTGGTCATCCAGGTTGTTGAGCATTTCCGGGAAGGTCGACCTGACCGGGCTTTGTGGCAGAAGGGAAATTTCATCCAGCTCCTCCACCCTGACGGGACTTTGGCCGACTACTACCATTTGATGCCGGAGGGAGCAGTGGTGGCGGTCGGCCAGGCCGTCCGGGCGGGGGAGCTACTGGGTTATTCGGGCAACACAGGCTACAGCCAAGGTCCTCATCTCCATTTTCCGGTCTTTGTTCCCAAACCCGACGGACGAGGTCGCCAGACCCTTCCCGTCCAGTTTCACACCCACCGAGGGTTGGTGACGCCTCAGGAAGGGCGAGTCTATCGGGCTCCTCAGTTTCGATGAGCCGGTTGGTCCGGTATCTCCGCCCGGGACATCGTTGCCTGGTTTGGGGTCTTGAGGTCGAGCCCTGTCTCACTCTGGCTCAGGCCGGTTGCCGTTTGATGTTGGCTGACCCCGACCCCGCCAGGGTGGAGCGAGTTCGCTCTGGTCTTTTCCACCAAGGACTCCGCCCTTGCGTTATGGGTGCTCAGACAGCCCTGCTGGGGTTACCCGAAGACTACTATGAAGCGGGCCTACTGACCCGTCACTATGAGCCTGGATTCGCCCGAGCGTTGGCTGACGACAGTCTCGTCGTGGTGCTGGTCAGCCAGCCTTTGCCGGACCGATTTCAAGCTGTCGCGGCGGAGGAGAGCTTTGCCGTCTGGCGCAGGCGGAGGAGGTAGGCAGTCCCCCGACAAAATTTCCCGCCTGGAGGTAGTGTGGAGGGGTCAGCCAATTTTGAACAGCTGATGCTGAATTTCGTCGACGCTGTTATGGTGGTTAACGCGTTTGGCGAGATTTGCTATGTTAACCGGACTGCCGAGAGGCTTTTGGCTCGCCCGGCCAGTTTTCTGATCGGTCAAAAGTTTGACCTCGATGCTACCACGGTCAAGATCATGGGGGACGACGGTAGCTCCGTTGAGGCCGAGGTGGAAACCTCCGACATCACCTTCGACGGCGGTCCAGCCCGGATGGCGGTCCTGCGGCAGGGGGCTCTTCAGGCTGGTCGGGCCGTGGCCCGAGCCCGAGAACTGCAGGACCAGCTGGCCGACGCTCTCAAGCGGACCGAGGATTGGGCTCGGCAGTTTACCCGTCAGCAACAGCTGGCCGACGAGGCGGCTGAGTTTGCCCGTCAGGCTGAGGCCCGGGCCCAGACGATAGAGGGTCAGTTTGGGGAGGCTCTAGAGCGAGCCCGACGGGCCGAAGAGCAGGTTGAGGGTCTTCGCCAAGAGCGAGAAGAGTTGGTCCGGCAGAGTCAGTCTTCCCATCTAGAGCTGCAGCGCCTTGAAGACCAGTATCAAGAGCTCGAGGGCCAGCTTCTGGTGGCCGAAGGGCGGCTCCAAAGTGAGTCCGACCACGCTCGCCAGATCGAGGAGCGACTGGCCGCCGAAGTGCAACACCTGCATCAGCAACTGAGCGAGGCTCAACACCAATTAAGCGATGCAGAGGGTCGGGTCCGAGACGCGGCCATCTCCAGTCGCCAGGGGATGGAGCAGTATCGAGAGCAGATCGAGGCCCGTTTCAAAGAAGAGCAAGAGCTTTTTCAGCAACGCTTGAGTGAGCAGCAAAATCGAGAGCACACCCTGAGGCAGCAATTTGAGGCTCGGCTTGAGCAGGAGAGAGCGCGCTGGCAAGCGGAGGTGGCCGAGGTCGAAACGGTCGAGCACCAGTTGAGGCAAGAGTTCGAGGCTCAGCTCGAGCAAGAGAGAGTTCGCTGGCAAGCCGAGGTCGCTCAGGCCCAGCAGGCCGAGCAAGACGCGAAGCAGCAGTTCGAGGCTCGCCTCGCTCAGGAACAAACCCGCTGGGGACAGGAGCTTTCCCACAATCGAGACCTCGAAGAGAACCTGAAGCAACGGTTCCAGGATCGAGTCAGGCAAGAGCAAGAGCGCTGTCGAGCCGAGCTTCAAGCAGCCCAGCAGAAGCTGGAACAGACTCGGCTCGACTATGAGAATCGTTTCCGCAGCGAACACCAGAGGATCACGGACGCGTTGACTCGGGCCCGGCAGAAGGAAGAACAGCTCCAGGAGGAGCTTTTGGGACTGCGTCAACAGTTGGTGTCTGCCCGCCAGGAAGGAAGTGTCGAACTGGCCCAGACCAAAGCGGAGCTGGAACAGCGGCGTCAGCGAGAGAGTCTCCTCGACGACCAGATCGCCGAGATGCGAAAGGAACTCGAGAAGGCCAAGGACGGGTTGGAGCAGTGGGCCGATTGGGCCGAGAGAATCCAGTCGGAAACGGCTGAGAGTGAGCAGAAGTTTCACGAGTGGGCTAGTCATGCAACCGAGAGCTACCGCAGCGCCAAAGCCCAAGCAGTCGAGCTTGAGACCCGGTTGGCTGAGTCGGAGTCGAAGGTCTCCACCCTCCAGAGTCATCTTCGCCAGGTTGAGCAAGCCCTGTCCGAAAGCCAGGCTGGTCAAGCGGAGGCAGAACTCTCTTCCAGACAGGCTGCCGCCGCCCAAGAACAACTCGAGCAAACCAAAGTGGCCCTGGCCCAATGGCAAGCTCGTGCTGAAGAGTTCGAGGTCGACGCTCGCACGGTTCAACAACGTCTCGAAGAGGCCGAGAGGCAGTTGGTCGAGGCTGCTTCGAACAACGAGCAAACCGCTCAGTTAGCCAGGCAACTCGAGAGACTCCAGGGTCAGCTCAGCGAGGCAGAGTCCAAAGCGAGTCAAATGGAAGCCGTGCGCAACCGGGCCGAAGTCCTCTCCCGCCAGCTTAGAGAAACTGAAGAGCAGCTGGCCAGAGCCGTCCAACAAAGCGAACGCTCGGTGGCCGAACGCGACCTTGTGACACAGGAGACGCTTCGCACTGTTGAGATCCGCCTCCAAGAAGTCGAGCAAGCCCGCGATGAGGCGATTCAGCAGAGTCTGCGTTATGAGAATCAGCTACGCCTGTCAGATGAAAGGAGTCGCGCCCTCGACAAAGAGTTGAAGGAGATCCGAAGTCAGGCCTCGGTAGCTAGAGAGGCCGAATCGAGGGCGACGAGCGCCGAGGAGCGGGCCCGCAAAGCCGAGGGACGAGTCCGCTTACTTGAGGCCAGGCTGCTTAAGGCCGAAGCCAATCGCCCCGCCAGTCAGGCCCAATATGAGGGTAGCGCCGAAGAGTTGGCCGACAAATTGCGGGTCTCCGAGAATTGGGCCAAACAGCTCAACCAGAAGCTGCGCGAGGAGGAGACCAAGGGGAACGAACTTCGCACTGAATTGCGCAAGACCAAAGAGCAGCTGGCCGCTCAAGTTGGTGCCTCGGCCAGCGAAGTTCTGCTTCAGGACGCTCTGGAGAAGTCCCGCAATCGCATCCGCGAGCTGGAACTCGAGCTTGAGTCCTCCCAGCAAGCTCTTTCTAAGGTCAGAGAGGTCAACACCGGAGGAGAATCTGTTCCTCAACTGAAAGTTCGTTTGCGTCTGGCCGAGGAGCTGGTGTCCAAACTGGAAGGTCAAGCCGCTCGATTAGAAAGCGAGAATAAGGACCTGGTTATGGAGCTTGACCAGACCCGGCGGGAGACTCACTCTGAGTTAGAGCAAGAGCGAGTTTCTAACGAAAGGTTGGAAGAATACCGTCAAAGAGCCGTCGAGGCCGAGCAGAAACTGGGCGAGGTTGAGGCTCGTCTGACGGAAGCCGAGACCGAACTGAGCCGCAAAAGGCTGGTAGTCGAGACCTTGCGAAAACAGATGATGGGGTAGAGCCCTTTCAGAAAGCGTTTTGAGTGGAATCAAAAAAGAAGTCCATGTAGCGGGTCAGGTCTTTTTGACCACCTTGATGGAAATTGGTGAACAGAAGCCCATATTGAGGCACGCGGCGACGCCGCCGCTGAATCACCCTCGCGACCAAAGCGAGCCGAGGGAGTTTCTTTTCAATGGGCCCGATCACCAGGGCGACCTCGTCATTGACTTCTAGGGGGGAACCGGCGCATTCCACTCGTGCCCCCTGGAGCCCCAGATCGCGCAAGATGCACTTGCGGACCTCGTTACCGGCTTTCAAATGAGCGGGAACCCTGCAGGCTACCCGAAGGCTCTCCCGCTTCTGGGTCGACTCGGCAATCTTCTTGCTGAGAAGTTTCAGTTCCTCGAAAACCCAGCTTTTCTGCATCGACCTCTCGTCTTCCTCAAAGGAGGCTCCGATCAGATATTGTGGACCTTGCTTCACCCTCCAGTGGACACGGCAGGTGATAGTATCGACTTCAACGCTCAGACCGATGTCTCTAGCCTTCACCTTGATGATGGCGTCCTTTTTCACGGCTCCAAAGCAGAGCAGCTGAAGGCCAGAGATGCTCAAGTCGCGGACCTCGGCCACCATGAGGTCCTCGCCGATCTGCACCTGCACTTCTTTCTTGCAGGAGAGCCGCAGCAGGTTGCGTCGATCCGAGTAGTCCCATCGGCTCATTCCCAGTAGGCTCTTCACGGCTGTCAGGATAGAATCCATGCCCGTGAGTTCGCGGATCTCGGTTCTCGCTCCTAGCTGCTCGTCGACCTTGGTAGGTAGCCGTGGGACTTTCTCAGGTTGAGCTCCACGGCGAGCGTTTCCGCCTGGGTCCGATGCTCGGGCCTATAGGCCACCTGTTGGTAGTCTTCTCTCAACTTCTCGATCGCCAAAGTGGCTAGTCTGGACGCCAGGCCGAGCGGGCGCTATTGGGCAAAGAAAGTTGCTCGCGCGGCAACTCCAGCACGAAGGTGTGTTTATCACCGTCAGCTTCGGTCCATAGCCTTCCGTGATGAAGAGAAACGGTTCGGTGACAGAAATCCCTGACCGGACCCGCTAGCGGTTGATGGCCGGCTCCGACTTCGATTGTTACCAGGGCAGTCCCGGGCTTGCCGCTGCCGGCGGTTACCCGAACCTCGCCCTCGGGACTCGATTTGACGGCGTTGCGAAGAAGACAGAAGAGGACTCGGCCAAGTCGGTTTTCGTCGCCCACCAGGGGCAGGTCCGGGTCGCAACTGACGGAGAACTCCACCCCCAGCTCTAAGACTCGGTCCTCTAAACGTTCACAGGCTTTCGTGGTCAGCTGACTCAGGTTGACTTCCTCCAAGTGGAGGTCGGGCATTCCGCCGTCTGCCCGCGACACCTCGTGAAGTTCGTCCACTTGGGCCAGTATCAGTTGACTTAACTGTTCCACTCGGCTCAGAGCTTCCTCACCACCCGACTTGATGGCTTTGCGCAAAGCCAAAAGAGGCATCTTCAGCTCTTGGCTTGCCTCCACTGCATATTGCGAAACCGAACGTCTAGCCTGTTCGGCCGCTTTGCGAGCTTGGTGGGCCGCCTGCTCAGCCTCGCGAGCCTGGACGAGCTCCAAGAATTGGGCCCGACAGGCCCGGAGCAAACGAGCGTTTTCAACGGCTAGAGCAGCCACGTTGGCGAAATTGGTCAGCAGTGAGAGCTCTTTCTCGGTGAACTTGGCCGCGTGGGTCCGGTTGTCGAGATAGATCGCTCCCACCAGTTGGTGTTCAACTCGAAGGGGAACCGCCATCACCGAGCGGATCTCAAGACGGCGAACGCTCTCGGCTGCTCCAAACTCGCTGTCGCCACCGGCGTCTAGGAGCACCAGTCCTTTGCTCTGACGAAGAGCATCGTGGACGATAGTTCGGCTGTATTCAAATTGGGTGGCCGAGTCGAGGTTGACTGCCACCACCGTATCGAGCTCCAGATCGTCGGTCACCTCGGCCGATGGCTCGGCCAGCGAGAGCACGAAGCCTCGCTCGGCGCCGGTCAGCTCGATCGCTTCGTGCAGGATCGATTCCAACACCTTTTGTGGGCCGGGAGAAGCGCTGGTGATGCGCTCGAGCCGGCGAAAGACGTCGGAAGCGGATAGATCGTTGACCATGGATGAACCTCCAGACTCCATTCTAACCTTTTCCAGTTTCAGGATCTAGGGACATACTTTCTACGCATTTGTTTCAAGGAACTTCACCCTTTTCATTCATCCTACTGGTGGAAGGAAGGGGAATTTCCATGCGTTTTGTTTGTCTAGTCCTGATGCTTTTTCTCATAGCCTGCGGGGGAGGAGGGGGAGGAGAAGGCCTGCGGGGAACCAGCCAGGCTTTCGACCAGGTAGCCAGTCCGCCTAAACCCCCTAACCCGGCCATTGAGCCCGGGCCTGTGGCTGTTCCGCCCGTCGCTCCTGACAATCCGGTCGATCCGGTTGAGGCGGCTCTCGATCAGGAGCTTCGGGCTGGGATGACTCAGGCCGGCGTCCAGGTGCTGCCGACCCCACCGGATGAGTCTCAGGCGAAGATCGACCTGGGCCAAGCTTTGATGTTCGACAAGATTCTAAGTGGCAACTTGGATGTCAAGTGCGCCACCTGCCATCATCCTGATCTCCATACCAGCGACGGTCTGTCTCTCTCAATCGGAGTGGGGGGCACCGGCCTCGGGCCCGCCCGGGAACTGGTTGCGGGGAAGGATTTTATCCCGCGCAACGCACCCCATCTGTTCAATCTCGGCACGGTCAATCCGATGTTCTGGGACGGACGTGTGAGCGGAGATGCCACCACGGGTTTCGACACGCCGGCAGGGGGGCAATTCCCCAGCGGACTCGACCACGTCGTGGCCGCTCAGGCGATGTTCCCGGTCACCTCCAGGGAAGAAATGAGAGGAGAGGCGGGGGATCTTCGTTTCGACGGGGCACCCAACGAGCTAGCGCTGTTGGGGGATGGAGATTTCACCAACATATGGGCCAGCCTGATGGCTCGCTTGGTGGCTATCCCGGAGTATCAAACGCTCTTTCAGGCCGCCTTCCCTGGTATTCCCGTTAATGAGCTAGGGTTTGAGCACGCGGCCAACGCCATCGGGGCCTTCGAACTCCATCAGTGGTCGGGGGTTAGCTCTCCTTTCGACCGCTATGTGGCAGGGGATGACTCGGCTCTCAGCCTGGCTCAGAAGCGAGGGGGAGTGCTGTTTTACGGTCGAGCTCGCTGCGCAGCCTGCCATAGTGGAGGGCTCCTTAGCGACCTTCGTTTTCACAACATCGCTTCTCCTCAGGTGGGTCCCGGTCGAGGGGTGGCCGCTCCTCTCGATCTTGGACGGGGAGCTATAACGGGGCTGGCTGGGGATAACTTCCGCTTTCGAACTCCAACCCTTCGCAATGTGGCTCTGACTGGCCCCTGGATGCACGCCGGCAGTTATACGACCTTAGAGGCCACGGTGGCTCACTATCGCAATCCAGCCCAAGCGCTTCAGAACTACGACCCAAACCAGATGGACCCTCGCTTGCGCAATCAGGTCCACGTTCAGGACCAACTCGACGCCGGGGTGTTGAATAACCTCAGCCCTTTCTTCAATACTCCCGTCACTCTTAGCCCTCAGGATGTTCGGGACCTGGTGGCTTTTCTTGGGGCCCTAACCGACCCGGCCTTCCTCGATCAGAGTGGTGAGACCCCAGCCACCGTCCCCAGCGGACTCCCGGTTCGCTAGCTATCGTCGAGGTCGAGCGCGTCAAGCAGCCTGAGCCCAGCTCGGCACAGACCCTCGGCCCCCGCTCGGGCGGTCGCGCTGGTGGCGAAGGCTTGCCTTCTCAATAAGACATCGTCAACCATCGCCAAGCGGGTGCCGAGAGTTTGGGCCTGAGGAAACCTTTCTCGGGCGGGTGCCACTTCAGCGAAACACTCCAGTAGTTCAGCCAGGTGGACTTCCGCTTGCTGGCAGGCCTGACGAGCCTGGCGCCGGCCCCGAGGACTAAGAGACGAAACCTCGTCTAGTAGCTGAGCGGAGAGGAACTCAGTCTGAAGGGCCAGCAAGTTGGCTACTAGGTTGGAAAGAATCAGTTTTCGCTCGTCGGGTTCGGGGGGGCGACCGCCACCGTGGTCCTCACCAAAGTCGATCCCCTCACCAAGTTGGAGCTTGATGCTGAGTTCGGCGAACTGTTCGAAGTCGACCGCCTTTAGAAGCTGACCGGCGTCGCTCTCTTCGAAATCGAAGGCGGCCATCACCAAATCGACGTTATCGAGAGCCGAGTCGCCGTCGTAGTGAGCTCTCCCAAGGAGTTGCTTGAGCTGCAGGCTAAGTTGACCCGCCTCCCCATCTTCTCGGGTTGGGACGAGATCGGGTCGCTGAAATTCTAGCCATTCGAGGGCTCGGCTAGCAATGCTGTAGTAGACATCAAAGACCGCGACCAGATAGTGTCCCGTCGTGACCGGACCGGGGCCCGCCAACTCGACCGCCCGACGAAGGCTCTCCCGGGCATCGGGTGCGAAGTATTGAAACAACCGAGCGTTCAACTAATCTATTATACCTTGGCCTCGCAAGACCGGCGGACTTTGGAGTAGGCCGTTGCCCTTTTCACCCGGGGAGCAGGCTAGACCGCGCCGGCGGTGCAGGTCAGGCAGCAGGTCCGAAGAAGGGCGGAGGGTCGGCGGCACTTTGCTAGAACCTATCTGAATGACCGAGATCTCGTCGTCGGCTTCCCCGCCGCCACCTCTTCCCTTGCCTAAACCCTCCCGACCGTCGCTGTCACCGGCTACCGGCGCTCGCTCCGATCGAGCCAATGTTACCGAAGAAAGCGACGAGCAACCGACAGTCGGTCAGACCCTGGTCGGGGCTCTTGAGCAAGCCTACCAAGCCTCTCCACCCAGGTCGGAGGCGACCCAAGCGGCCCTGGCCAGGATTCAGGAATTCGTCCAGGCTGAGCACCAGAAATTCGGCGGGGCTGAGTTCGAAGAATCGGTCGACCAGAGCAATAACACCTCGGTCAGAGCAGTTTCTGGCGGACTTGACGAAGGTCACGAGGATGTCTATAAGCGGGTGGGGGACTACTGGCAAAGCGTGGGCCTGGATTATGATGGTCAGGATAAATGGGCCTGGTCGGCTGCTTTTCTCAGCAAAGCCCATCAGGAAGCCGGAGTGGGGGAGCAGTTCCAGTCAGATTTCAACCACTCCACCTTCATTCGCGACGCGATTCGAGCTCGGAGCGAGGGTGACGCTCAAGCCGCTTATTGGGGTCATCGCAGCAGTGAACGGGCTCCCCAGGTGGGGGATATGTTGGCTTACGCCCGAGAGAGTGGGGTCGACTACGATAACCAACGCTTAGAAGAGACATCCTATAAGAGCCACGCCGACGTTGTTACCGGCGTCGGTGACGGCTACCTTGAGGTTATCGGAGGGAACTATCGCGATACCGTCGCTAAGCGTCGCATTCCCACCGATGAGGACGGTTTGGTGCGCGACCAGGACCGTTATTTCGTGGTCCTGGAACCGATCAATCTTGAGCCTGGGCCGCAAGAGTTTTAAGGACTTCTTCAGGACTCCATGGTGCTCTGGGGCATCATGGGAGAACTCTCCTCATCTCGCTTTATCGACCTGAGTCAAAGGATCTCAGCCAACCCCCGTCGTCACATGTTGCCCTTCGCTCTAGAACGAGAGGGGGAAGCCGTGATGGAAGACGGCCAGGACCTGGTCGTGCTCAGCCAGGGTGAGCACCAACGGTATCGAGCCGGAAGAGGCCGTTGCCCGGGTTGGCGAGGCTGGCTCTTTTTGAAAGAGGACACCGTTTGGGCCAGCGACGGAAAAGAGCACCTGGCCTTCAATCCTAAGGGCGAGCCAAGGGCGATCGAGGCTTTCCCAGAGCCGGCTGGAACGCCTGTTGAGAGCTTGAGAGAGCAGCTCAACCAGGCTCGAGCTTTCGAAAGGCTCTGCCGACAATCGTCCCATCCCTTTCTGTAGGCCTCAGTTGATCTGCCCTTCGGCAATCTCGAAACCGCCCGCGCGGCTCTGACGGCGGCGTCAGGGGCCCTCAAAGGACCGGTCTCGGCGGTGACTTTGGCCCTGGCGGCCTATCAGGCCGTAGCCCAACCAGAGCTGCGCGAGAAAATTCTTGAGCTCGGTGTGGGAGAGACTCGTAAGGCTCTTGCCGGAGATCCTAGAGTGACGGCCCAGGTGGTCAATCGAGCCATTGAGGGTAGAGGGGACAAAGCTACCGCCGAGACTTGCGCCAAGCTCCTCGACCATCATCCCAACCTGTCCCCAGACCTGGCCCTGTTGCAAGCCGTTCAGGCAGCTGGTGCGACCGAGGCGGTGGCGGCAGCGGCCCTGGCCGTGGTCGATGTCAGCAAGCTTGATCCGTGGTCGGCTCGGTTCCTGGAGCAAGTGCGCGAAAGTGATCTGGGAAGAAGTCCCTGGGCTCTCAAACAGGCGGTGCGGGTCTCGGACTCCCTGACCTATCTGGCTGCCGCCAGTGAGAGCGAGCAGCTGGAGTTGTTTCTGAGCGACTTGCCTGGCTCTGGCCCTGAGATTCGGCTGCTGGAGAAACTGGTCGAGCTGCCTGAGCCCAAGAATCTTCTGAACCTGGTCGGTCGTTATCAGCGGGCCCGGCGAGAAGGCTGGAGCCCGGAGCGGTGTGTGGTGGCCTTGTTGGAAGAAGTTCCTTCGGCGGCGCGTCGGGAGGCTTTGCCTTGCTTGGTCTACGCTCTCCCCGTTGGGGCCGCTCGAAGCTTCCTGGCGGAGCTTGGGGAGAAGACCCAGCGCGACCTCCATTATCCAGCCAGGGTAGCCCTGGAGTATCAGAGGGAGTCGCAGCTTCCTCCTCGATTGGCCCTGGCCTTGGGAGCTTGTCAGGCCTGCTCGGAAGACCACCAGGCTCTCTTGGAGGGCATCCCTTTGTCGTCGACCGATCCGGTCCAGAAAATGATCGGACTGCTGCGAGACGACCCCCAAGCGGGTGACTCGGTGGCCGCACTCAGTCGGGGAGTGGCGCTGCAAAGGTCGCCGGAGTCGCTTTTGTTTGATGTGCTCCATCGCTATCCGGTGGAAGGTCAATCTCGTCTGATAGCTTCGATGGTCTCACTACTAGGCTCGGCCTTGGAGCCGAGCCTGAAAGAGTTTTTGCTCGCTCTGGCCGAGGTGGGGGAAGTGGTGAATTCTTTAGAAGCTTTGGAAGGTCCCTACCAACCTCCCCTGCAGGTCGCTAGTGGTGGTCTGAAGAGTTTGACCGGCGAGGCCGGAAATCAGGCTCTGGAAGCAGCTTTGGACGGTTGTCTCGAGCAGACTGTGCCGGTTCAATTCTTCCGTCGGTTACTCCAAGAGACCGATGATGATGCGGTGGGACGGGCAGCCGGCAACGCGCTTTGCCAGGAACCTGACCCAGCTCTCCCCCAGGCTCTCTTCCTGTTGGACCAAAGTCTTAGATATCTCGATGTCGAGAACCGTCGGCAAGTCACGGAGGTCGCGGTCGAAATCGGAGAGCACTAGACTGTGAACACACGCACGGCGAAAGACCCCGCCGGCTAGCAGGAGGTAGAGTTTCAGTTGCCGCCAATTGCTTTTCAAATGCAGATCGGTGATGACGCCATCCGGATCTTGATCTTGGAGGACGACGAGGCTCTCCGCCAGGGCCTCCGTTTGACCTTAGAGCGGCGAGGCTACCAGGTCGATTGCGCCGGCAATGCAGCCGAAGCGGTAGCTAGAGCCCGAGAAGCCTCCTTCGACCTGGTGGTGACCGATATCAGGATGGAGGGACCGAACGGGCTCGACGCTCTCAAGGACATCAAGTCGAGCCAGCCGGATATCGCCAGCATGGTGATCACCGGATACTCCTCCGAGGCCGATTCGATTCGAGCTATCCGCCTGCAAGTCAACGAATACCTGAAGAAACCGTTTCGCCTCCCGGTTTTTGTCGAATCGGTGGAAGCGCTGGTTGCCCAAAAGCGAAAAGCCAAACAAGCGGCCCGCCAACAGCTGGAGATGCTGAAAACCCTCCACTGGTCTCTCGAGACGGTGGCAGCCTCGGTCGATTTCCAAGAGCCGGGCGAACTCGATCCCAGTTCAGTGCTGGCCTGGGTCGACCGCCTTCTCCCTCGTTTAAAGCTGCCCGCCCTGGAGACCGCTCAGCTCCGGCTGGCAGCTCTGGTAGGGGCAGTTTATGCGGTTGTGTCGGCTCATCAAGTCGGATAAGAAGAAAAACCTGGTAGGCCTGGACATCCTCTGTGGTCATCCCTTTTTGGCACGATCTGACGGTGGTGGAGCAATCGCTGGAACGAGGTAGCCGCCTGCTCGAGAGCGGTCAGCAGGAGCAAGGTTGGGGGGAGTTTCAACTAGCGGTGAGTCTCTACGATGGGCCTTATCTTGAGAACTGTTACTTGGACTGGGCCGTTCGCATCCGCCATCGGGTCGAAGCCCGGATGGTGGAAGCCCTCGCCGAGCTGGGGCAGTGGCATCTTCAGTCGGCTCGTCCAGCTGAAGCTCTGGAGCTGGCCGAGCGCGCCATCGGCTTAGACGACTGTTGTCAGGAAGCCCACGGTGTGGCCATGAGGGTCCACCTCGAAGCCGGTGAACCGGAGCTTGTCATCCGTTACTACGAGCGGTGCCGCGAGAGCCTCAGGCTTGAGCTGGGTCTCGAACCGAGTGATGAGATTGAGGAGCTCTACGGAAAAGCTCTTGGCTGACTCGGTCGGCGGGACCGTTGCTCTCTCGATTCTGGGGGCTGCGATCGCTCTGGAATTCGGAGCCGTCGCTCTACCCGGACAGGGCCTCGTGAGTCTGGCTCCCGTGGTCTATCTCACCGCCGCTTTGGTGCTCGGGCCGGTTCCCGCTCTAGTGATAGCTTCTTTGGCCCTCTTGGCGAGAATGCTTCTCAAGAGTGAGGGCGTTTGGTCCGGCCGCCTTCGAGAGACTTTGAGCGACCTGGTTGTCCTGATCCTCACTCTCTTTTCTTATCATCAGCTACCGCCCTCTGGTCTGACCTTACTCCTGCTCTACTTACCCCTGCGTCTCGTTCTCCCGCCCCTCCTGTTGAAGGTCGAACCGGGCCTCAAGGGGCCCTGGAGGGAGAGTCGCTCAAGACTATTGGGGCCTCACCTTTTCGCCTTG
>CAYRFU010000092.1:0-20580 GCA_964423525.1 uncultured Burkholderiales bacterium
GTCTTTTTGGGCGTGACTTCAGCTCGATCCGTTCCGACCTCGCCTACGGCAGTGGTCTTAACTGCGAATCGACCTGCTGGATTGTCCCCAGATGGCTACTCCTGTGGGCGGGCCGACCGCAGAAGAACTCATCGAGCAGGTCCGTGAGGCCAGCCGGCCAGCCGTGAACCTGCCCCCCAATGCTTGAATACCCAGACGGTTCGCGAACTCGCGTTCAGCCAAGAGGTCGGGGTTGAATTCCGTGGGCTTCTCCTCGGTGGGGAGAGTTGGCCCCGGCTCGAATTATCACCAAATGATCTTGACCCGTCCCCACTCTTGAATGTCGGAATCGCGCGACAACAAAGGCAATTCAAGCGACAAAGCGGCGGCGCATATCAGGCCGTCAAAGGGGTCGTTGTTGGGGCGTTCCTCGTCGGCCAGATAAACTTGTGCGGGTGTTGTATCCAACGGTTGGTAGGCCGAGTTACTAAAGAGAGTGCCAAAGAACGTCCTGGTGGAAGTGCCAAGCTCCACTTTGCCGACTCGAGCCAGCAAGCTGACTTCCCAAAGGACTGCAGCTGGAACATAGATAAGCGAGTCCTGTTGCTCACAAGCCGCGAAGTGTCGAAGGGCTTTCTCGCCCAGTCGTCTTCCGCCCGCGGCGTGGAAAAGCAGCGGATGAGTATCCGTCACAGCGGGTGTCATCGGTGGTCAGAGTTGAAGAGAGCCTTCACCACGGCGTCCGCCTGATTCAAATCGGGGTCCAAGGGGTCCAAGCTTACCGTCCCTACTACGGAGCGGCGTGCAATCTTCTCAGCCTGACGGGCCTCCGATACCAACTGGTCGAGCATCTGGCTAACACTGCGACTACCGGTGACGGCCACCTGGCTGCGAAGCCATAAGAGGTTCTCGCGCTGAAGGGTCACCGAGATAGCTTGCTTCTTCATACGATAATGATGCGATATCTTCGGAGGTGTGTCAACCAGGGAACTAATCCATCAGGGCCGGTTGGGGTATGCTCTAATCGGCCTTGGACCTGGCGGAGCTTGAGCTTGCTTACTCAGCCCCTTTTGGGTCGGCGAAAGACCCTGTCAACTTGATAGGCATGATGGCCGAGAACGTTATCAACGGACTCCTGAAGCAGGCTTATTGGCACGAAGTGACGGGGCTGAACCCCAAGTCGCATTTCTTGCTAGATGTTCGTTCGGCCGGGGAGGTCGCTCGCGGAACCATCGAATTATGAGAAAAGTGTATCCCTTCGCCGCCACTATGTCACCGCGGCTTCAGCAAGAAGTGTCTTGCGACAACAAACGCAGGCGACCTAGTGTCGGGCAGGAATCTCGCCATCGTCCAGACCACCAAGGCCACGAGGACCTTTTTTATCGGCTTTCTAAGGTCTAGGTCCATATCTCGCTTTGACCCAACGGTCGTGAAGCTCGTCGGCTATCTTCGCGCCTTCGTCTGAGATGAACTCCTTAACTTGTGACAGCGTGGACTTGAAGTAGTCTGGCTCGCTATGCGACCCCAACCACTTCAACCTGTAGAACTGACCGTCAGGCCACACTCTCGGCGGTTCTGATTCCACTTGAGCAATCTCACCCCAAATATCCTGAACCACTTCTTCCTCTGGGCAGAGGTTCTTGGCACGTCTGAGAAACTCGTCCGCTTTGCTTCGGGAACCCCGTTCCAAGTAGAGCTTACCCAACTCTCTGAGGTCTGACCAACTTCTCTGGTCCAATGCTTTTAGCCGTTCGGCTATCGAGCCGTTCAGATCACGGAGGCGTCGAAGCTTTCGTCGACAACCCAGACACCCTGTAGGCTCGGAGCGAGTATAAAACGCCAGCTCCTCATACCAGTGCCTCTGCTCCTCTGCAGAGAACAGAAACTTGACGCCACAGTGGATGCAACGTTCGACCCGGTCACAATAGGCCTGAAAGACTGGAGCGAACCCACCAGTATCTTGCCGCTCGGGGTTCCCACGAATCGCTCGGCCTTTCCGGATGCACGCTTCGCAAGCCCACGTTATCGGTTCCCGAAATTCATACGGGCCCCAAGCCTCATCATCCCATAGGTCAGAGGAGTAGTAAGTGCTTCCACCCTAACACGCCGGTTGGCTTGTGTCAGGTCGGGGCTAAACCTTGCTCATGCACCTGAATTCGGGCGCGGTTGACCGCCGCGCCTTCGAGGAGGAAGCAATGCGAGGGCATCAATTGTCGGAGCGAAACCTGAACAGTGGAGCACGATCCGCGTGGCGAATCACACAATCAATTGTCGCGGCTCATCGGTCTCAACGGGGACGGACAGGAACCACCCTCCCGTCTGTGACCAGGCCAAAGGAGTGGGCCTTTTTAGACCATCAGGAAGCTTGTGGGTCAGCCGTCTCCGAAGTCAGATTCTGCCACAGGAAACCCATTTTGTCGGCGTTCTGCTCGATGCGCATCCAGCGTGGCATGCCGAAGCCGTGCCCGATGTTCGCCTGGGTGCGGAGTAAGACCGGGTTTTCGCCGCCTGCCGACTGCATTTCGGCGGCCAACTTGTAGCTGTGTGAAGGGGTGACGCGGTCGTCGTGATCGCCGGTCATGATCATGGTCGCCGGGTAGGTCACGTCGTCGTCCACGTTGTGCAGCGGGGAGTAGCTCATCATGTTGTTGAACAGGTTGGGCTTTTCCACTTCCCCGTATTCCTGGATCCAGTGATAGCCACCGGTGAACTGGGCGAATCGGAGCATATCGTGCACCCCCACCTCGGGAATGGCCGCACCGAAAAGACCGGGACGCTGCAGTTCGGTGGCCGCCACCAGCAGGCCGCCGTTGCTGGCACCATTGATACCCAGATTCTTGGGGCTGGTGATGCCCTCCTTGATCAGGGTTTCACCGGCGCCGATAAAGTCGTCGAAGACGTTCTGTTTTCTCAGACGCCTGCCGTCTCTGTGCCACTGCAATCCATTCTCTCCGCCTCCGCGCAGACAGGCAGTAGCGTAGACTCCGCCCGCTTCTAACCAGGGGAGCTTGGTCCAATCGAAAGACGGAGTGATGTCCACGTCAAAACCGCCGTAGCCGTAAAGATAGGTCGGACGCTCGCCGTCCATCTCGAGATCGGCGCGATAGGTCACATAGATCGGCACCTGGGTGCCGTCCTGACTCTCACTCATGACCAGGCGAGTCACGTAGCGATCCGCAGGGTAGGAGGTGGCCGGCTTGTAGTACTCGCTATTCTGGCCTGTCTCGACGTCAAAACTATAGATGGCGAGGGGCTGAGTAGGGCTGCTGAACTGATAGAGTAGCTTTCCGTCTGGAACTTCGTACATCCCGCTGACGGTGCCCAAGCCGGGCAGGTCGATCTCGCCAAGACGGTTTCCTTCGCGATCGAAGCGTACCAGTTGAGAATGTCCGTCTTGGAGATAGTTGGCGAAAACCTGATTGTGAGCGAAGGCGGCATTGGCGAGATTTAGCTCACCACCGGGAACGACGACGGCCTGCTCTTCATGCTCGTCGTCCCAGGCCAGAATCGCCCCTTTGGGATACATCGGCCCTTGGGCCAGCACGATGTTGTGACCTTGAGTGTCGTCGCCCAGGCGGCTCCAGGTGTTACCGTCCACTGTTTTGCTGGTCCAGTCTTGCTCGGGCAGTCCGGGTGTATCCGCCGGTCGATCCGATGTCTGGGGAGTGGCCAGCTCGTGATAACGTTGGTCTTCATGAACGACCACTTCAGAGATGGCCATGCCTTCCTGAGGCGGCTGGTATTTGTTATAAAAGAAGCCTTTGGAATCGGCGCTCCAGCTGATATCGTCGGCGCCGTAGCGACCGTTGTCTAGCGTTTCGTCGTAGTCAAGACCGGTCTTGAGGTCGCGAATACGCCACTCCATTTCGTCGGTGCCGTTGGTGCGAATGCCGTAGGCAATAGACTGACCGTCCGGACTGACCTTCCACTGGTCGATGGAAATGTGACCGTCCTGCGAAAACTCGTTAGGGTCCATCAGCACGGTCTCTCGACCAGAGCCGATCTCCTGTCGGCAGATCAGGGGGTGATTCTGGTTTGTCGCCTTGCTGTAGTAAAGGACATTGCCCTCGACTTGTTTGATGGCGTGAGTTTCTATGTTGATGGCCTTGAGGGCGTCGGCGAAGTCTGCACGCTCGGGAATCTGCCCCAGGTATTCCTCGGTCAGCGTGTTCTGGTCTCTGACAAAGGCTCTCGTCTGAGGCGCGTTGAGCTTCTCTAGAGGACGGAAAGGGTCGGCGACTTTGATGCCATGCATTTCCTCTTCGGTGTTGTCGCTCGGGGGCTGAGGATAAGCCCTAGAGTCTCCTTGGGGGAGCTTGATTTGGGTGGTCCTGATTACCATAAGGCCATTAAAACCCGGAGCCTGCTCGAGCCTGTGGCGAAGTTGTTACCAGTTAGACACGGCCGGAGGGCAGGACCTGAGCTCAAGCAGGAAGGTCAACTCTGGTGATGGACGAGCTCAGGGCACCGGGAGAATCGGTTGGAGGTCCAACCTTACACTCCTGGCCTCGCCCCTCGCCGGCGCGCTTCATGGAGTGGGTCGAACCTCTCAAGCGAAGCTCGCGAGGCTTATAGAGCATCGCCCGGTCTGTATACTACACGACTTTTCCGCAAGTAACCCCAGGCCCGCCCGGTTCAACTCAACTTGCAGCAAGGCGGCACCTAGACTTGCACCCCCTCGCCCAGCCCAGTTTTAGGGTAAGGCATCTCACTTAACGTGCCCTCGACGACAGTGAGGGTTCCGTCGGGGTTCCAGGTGGCGTCGGTGGCATCAGGAAGGTAATCTCTACCTGATACGAATTTACTGTAGGCGGCCTGCACCACCCGGCCGTCACGGACCTTTCGTTCGTGCTGCTCAACAGTAAAGCGTTCGCCGAAGAGCGGATTGCGCTTGACCGAGACGACCTCCGCTTGAAGGGTTGAGGGCGTCAAAGTGGCGGTGATGCTGCCACTGTCGCGACCGCGGGAATAGTCCTCGACTCGAACATAGCCGTCACGGGGGTCGAGATCGAAGGCACTATGGTCGAGTCCAGCCAGTGAGGTTGAGAGTTCGTAGCCAAGACTGTTGGCTCTGTCGGCACGGCTCAGGGCCCGCGACTCGGCGCTGTCTTTGGGATTGCGAGGGTCGAAGGTCAAACGGGAATTGGGAAACGGGATTTTCATGCACTACTCCTTCTATTGTGTTCGTGAGAGCACGGCCCGAACTCTTTCAAAGACTAGCGCCTAAAAGCTCTTGGTCGTGTTAAGACTGAGTAATTCCCTCAAACTTCATCTCTCCGTGGTCTGCGCGCTCTCCGTGTTAAAACACACAATAGCTCAACCAAAGGAAAGAAAGCAGTGACGGTCGTCGCTGATTGTCAACACGCCCTAGAAGTCCGGCCGGAAAGTCACTTTGAGCGGCGGAAGCAAGTTCCGCCACACAACCTACGGTGGATGGCCGGACGTTCTAGCACAACCTGTGGGTCGTCGCTCTGGCCGGACCCCATTGTCAATGGGGTTTCCGGCCGCGCTTCTAGTTGGCGAAAATCGTCTCGTTCGGGTTCGCCGTAAAGCACGGCCACCAGGGCCGAGGTATCCAGAATCGGCCGTTTTCATGGTAGAGCATTTCGGAGTTTTCGACTGAAAATAAAGGCGCCTTCCTCGTTGGCGTAAGCTGACCCAGCACTCAGATGGCCTGAAACCCCGGCCCGGATGTCCGGCCGTGGCTGATAGCGTTAAGGATCTCGGCCGAGTCGATCAAGCGCGGGCCCGAACGGCTCAGATAGGCGTTGGCGTCGACAGCATAAAGTCGACCTTCTCGGACGGCCCTCAGGTCCCGCCAGGTGTCGATCGATAGGCGCTGCGCTTCTTCGAGCACCCGCGGGAGAGTGAGGCCACAAGGGGCCAGCACGAGGATGTCGGGGTCGGCGGCTCTGAGCCTTTCCCGGTCAAGCCAAATGGCGTGATCACCTGGTTGACCAAGGGGCTCCTCACAGCCTGCGTAGCGGACCAGCTCGGGCGTCCAGTAACCACAGCCCAGAAGGGGCTCAAGCCACTCCAGGATGACCAGAGAGGCCCCAGCTGGTTTCAGGCTGGCCAGCCGTTGACGCCACGCTTTGATGAGCGCCTCTGCCTGCTCCCTCGCCTCGAGGGCGACCGAGATCCGGCAGAATTCCTCAAACACCTCCTCCAGCGTGAACGGCTTAATGGAGATCACTTCGGTCGTGGCCTGGGTCAGTTCTCTGGCGGCTCTCTCCACATCAGCCGGAGTCACGGCACAAACTTCACACTGGTCCTGAGTAAGGATCAGGTCGGGCGCCAGCCGCTTGAGCATCGGCTCGTCTACGTCATAGAGGGAGAGCCCGTTAGAGAGCCGAGCTCGCACCTGATTGTGGATCTGCTGGCTGTTCCCGGTCCCAACGTTAGCTCGAGTGACCACCGGCAGATGCTTGACCGATTCAGGAAAGTCGCACTCGTGGGAGCGCGCCACTAACCAATCTTCCCTTCCCAGGGCCACCACCATCTCGGTGGTGCAGGCGAGCAGTGAGACGATGCTTCTAATGCTGAATCTCCTCCGGGGAACGCTGACGGTCGAGAGGCTCCAGGGTAATGGTCCACTCAACCTTCTGGGTGGTCGGCAAAAGACACGTGGTCTCGGTGCACATCTGGTATTCTAGCGTGGCCTGGAGCTTGACTGTCTTGGCCGTTTTCAGGTTCGCGGCCGGGCGGGCTACCGAGAGGGGAACCTCGAGTCTCAGTTTTTTCGAGTAGACCGGCACGGTCTCATCGATGGCCTCCAGGTATTGCTCTTGGGCCGGAGGGAAGCGAACCTCGTCAAAAGTGACCCATTCATTGTTTTCTGGGCGAAGGCCGACCGGCACATAGCCCTGGGCCGACGGCCCATAGAGATGCGACCCTTCCGGGATCTCCAGCTCCACTAAGAGGGTGGCTTGACTGCCCATAATCAGCTCCTGGTCGGTTTGACCCAGGCGAACCGTGAGACCGCCTTCGCTCACTTTGGCCACTTCCGTCGACGTCAGCTCTGGGAAGAGCTCTAACAACAGCGTGTTGGCGGTGAGTCGGTCGCGGTAGGATTCCTCGAAGAACTTCTCCTTCAGTCGACCCTCCGAATTGAGAACTAGCACCCCGGGGTGAGCAACCCCTTTGCCGATGCCGTCTGCTTCGTTGTTGACTAACCCTAACTGAGAGAGAAGCTGGGATTCGGGATCAGCTAAGAGAGGAAAATCGATCCCTTTACGACGAGAGAACTCGGCCAGCACCTTCTGAGAATCGTAGCTCAGAGCGACCAGGCCGAGACCTCGTTCTTGGAAGCGGGGAAGGGCTTTTTGCAGCTGGACCAGCTGCGCTTTGCAAAAGGGTCACCAGTCGGCCGAACGAAAGACCAGCACCACCAAACCCTCGGGACCGGCCAGGTCCTGAACTTGATGAGTCTTTCCAAACTGGTCGGTGCCCTCGAGGGTCGGTAACGGCTGGCCTAACTGCAGGTGCGCACCGGGGTCGCTCCAGGCGGGCAGAGTCAAAAGGCAGGCTAGCATCAAAGCTTTCAGAATTTTCATAACAAGGCCAACCGTTCCTAGGCTAGAGGAGTTCCTCCTGGCGAGTTCCAACCTCCCGCTATGAAAACCGTTGTTCTGCTCGGCGCTAGTAACCTCTGGAATTCGCTTCCCTGGGCCGTGGCTCACTGCCAGTCCCTCGAGGTCGAGCAACTCTTGGTGGCTTGCGGACCGGGACGCTCCTTCGCCACCCGAGCGGGGACGCCGGTGGCCAGTTTTCCCGGAATCCTCCAGTGCGAACTTTTTGACGTTTTGGAGGGAGAGGGTGAGGCATCGGCCCTGATCACCGATATCGGCAATGACCTGATCTATGCTCAAACGCCCAGGCTCCTGGCCGGCTGGATCTCAGAGGTGCTCGACCGGCTTCAGTCACTAGGGGTGACTTGTCGCCTTACTGAACTCCCGTTGACTAGCATTGAGAGGCTTCCTCCCTGGTTTTACTATCTCTTCCGAGGCCTCTACTATCCTGGTTCGAAGGTGACTCACGAGGAGATGATGGAGCGCCTTCAAGAGTTAAACCAGATGCTTCTCTCTCTCTGTCGGCGACGCCAGGTTGAGCTGTTGCCGGCTCTGCCCCAGTGGTATTCTCTTGACCGTTTTCATCTCTCGCCCTGGAAGTTTGAGGCGGTTTGGAGTCAGTGGCTGGGCGGTCGCTCTAACCGACCCTGCTGGCGGGCTTACCTGTTTGAGCCGAGACGCTACTGGTTCTTCGGCCGCCCGCGACAAGGCCGCCCTTCCTTCCAGCTTGGACAGCTTCGAGTCCTCTGCTTCTGACGGCGAAGGGCTTGACCAGGTGAGAAGGATCGGCCTACCATGGAGCTATGAGAATTCTGGTCGTAGGACTTCTATTAACGGGTCTGGCCCTGGCTGTCCCCGAGCAAAAGAAGACCCAGAGTCAAGAGAGGCAAGAGAAGGCCAGTCAAAGGCTAAAGTTCGAAGGGCCCAGGCCAGACCGAGAAGAGCGGTTGCGCGGCTACCGAACTCACCACCGAAAAAAGGAATTCCGATTCTATCAGTCCAGCTCGCCCTTCCGCAAAGAAGACGATTGAGCGGGTCCCACCACCCGACAGGGCGTCCCGAACGCCTTACTGCCAGCGGGAATGTCGTCGAGAACCAGGCTGTTGGCCCCGATAACGCACCCATCACCGATCGTGACGCCCCGACTCACCACAGTATGAGGGCCGAGGTAGCAGCGGTCGCCAATGTGGGTCGGAGATTGGGCTACGGGGGCTTGGCCGGCCGATAGGACCCAGTCGATGTTATCGTGGGTGTAGATCTGGACCCCAGCCGAGATGGCACAGTAAGAACCGATGGTTAAGCCACCCCCGGAGCCATCGAGCACCGCGTTGGGACCAATCCAGGTCTTCTCTCCCACCGAAACCTGCCCCAAGACCAGGCAGCTGTCGTAGACGCTAGCGCCTTCTCCGAAACCGAGGCGTCGAGCCTTTTCCCACCGGTCCACCAGATAGTCAGCAAAGGGCAGGGTGCGGTCCCAGTCCTGGTCAACCTTGGCCTGGAGCGCGCTCCAAAGCTCGCGAATCTCCTCTAACAGCTCCTCGTTCATCGAAGCCTCCTTTGAGGATGGTTTAAGAGAAAACCACTAACCTCCCTTCAGCCAGTGCCGTCAGTTTCCAAGGAGAGTCATGATCAGAAGCGACAGCCCCCTGACCCAAGTGGGGTCTTTCCGAGCACCCACTTTGACCAGGCCCGAGGCCTCCGTCCTCGAGGAGGTAGAACTCACAACCGGCGAGACTCGGGACACCGGTGTTTCAAGCAAGAGGGTCGGGCTTGGAATGCTGGCCCTGGGAGGGCTCTCCCTGTTGGCCGCCTGCGGCCCCGACGCAGCTCCGGAAAGTCGCTTGGCACCGAGATTCGATTCCGAGATGAGTCGGGAACCGACTGGGTCTTCATGACCAACCGTGACAACGACCACGACCTGGTCGACGCGGTCTGGCGAGGAGGACAACAGTATCGAGGGAGCCTGGCGGCTGTGAGACGATTCTCAGCTCAAGAAATGGGCCAACTCCATGAGGCTTCGAACTTCCAGCAGCGTTGGGAGATGGTCAGTCAGGGAGGGACGAACGATCTTTATGCCGTGGTGCCCAGTGAGACCCCGGAGGGGATTCGCTATGATGTGGTGTCGCCGACCGACCCCACCCAGGTGTTCGCAAGCTTGAGCCCGAGCCGGGTGTCGGCTGGCTACGATTCCTACCGGGTCGAGGTGAACGGTCAGGAAAGTGCAGTGCTCGATATCCAAGATGGTCGCAGCCTGGTCGAGGGACATCCCCGGCGGGCCAGCCGCCAGCGTCATCAACATAGAGAGGTGGCCGTCGCCCTTCCCGGCTGCGTCGACGATGGTTGCCGTGATGACCGGGCCGAGAAGCTTCGCAATCTGGAGAGGACTCAGCTGGTGCTGACAGCCTTGATGGACCAGGTCGACGATGAACAGAAAGACCAGTTGAACCCCGTCCACGAGGCTCTGGCCGTGGCCACCACAGCCGTGGAGTTTGGTCAGCCTGAGGCTCAAAGCGACCCCGCGCTAGCCGCCCGTCGAGCCGTTCTGGGGGCTCACCTCACTCAAGAAGAGAGTTCCCTGGATGTGCCAAGCATGCTGGTGAACTTGTTTGGGGTGGAAGGCGATTTCCCGCTGACTGGACCGCTTCAACCCTGAGGTTTCAAAGTTCTTTGAGGGTCAGGTGCTAAGCTCGGGCCGTCCCCCAGCCAAGCTCCTGGACCATTGGAGGACTCAAGATGCAGCCTAAAGTTAGAACCACGAAATTCCATTTCCATCCGAGCACGACCGCCACCGGTGCCAAAGCTCTCAAGACTTCCGACCGCTCTGGAAATGTGTTCGCTCTCGTCAAGAAGGACGACCAGGGTCAGTGGCAACCCGTCGATAGTGTGGCCAGCACGGTCAGCCCTGAGGAAACCGCCGCGAACTATGCACTCTGGTGCGACCAAGAAATGCCGGTTGGATTACCCCTGCCAGGCTGTGAACTGAAGACGATGGGAACCTTTCCGTTCGGGATGATGGTTTGGACTCGCCCTGAGAACGGAAAGGTCGAGCCCGATGAGATCAAAAGCCTCAAGCCCGACCGCCTCCCTACCGGCGGCTTCACATCCCAGCGTTTTCAAACGGTCGGACATCAGCTGGTTGTCGACGACGAAGGCCTCGCTCTCAAAGAAGTCCGAGTCGAAGGCGACTGGACCAGCACGGGTGAAATGGCCCGGATGGCTGAGCAGGCTCGACAGGATCCGAACACCTGGAACCTGGCAGGGTAGGACCAGAAGGATAGGTCGTTTGCCCCCCTCTGAGGGACTGCAGAGGGTTGCCGGTCAGCTAGACTGAAGAAGAGGTGAATGACGATGAAAATTATCCTTAGCTTTCTTTTGGCCTGGCTCTTGAACACCGCCGCTCTTTATGGCTGCGCCGCTTTGGTCCCAGGTGTTCGCATACGCAGCTTCGGCGGGGCTTTGTGGGGGGCGGCGGCGCTCGGGTTGATCAATGCCACCCTGGCACCTGTCCTGGCTTTCTTTTCTCTCCCGCTAACCGTGGTCACGCTGGGCCTCTTCCTGTTCGTGCTAGCAGGCTTGCTTTTCTGGCTGGGTGCAGCCCTGGTCCCCGATTTCGAAGTCGACGGCTGCCTGGCTGGGGTCCTGGGGGCGCTGGTTTTGAGCCTGATCAATTGGCTGCTGGGCCTGTTTTTCAACTTTTCTGGCTGGTGGTAGGCTAGCGGCCCGCTGCGACGAACGGCGACTCAAACTTTAAGGAGTCGTTTGATGAGACTGGTTCAGATAATAGCGGACTACGCGCCCGGAGACCTGGCTTTTGCTGAGATCGTCGGACGCTTGGTGCGCTTCGCCCCTGATAACGTGCGTTGGCACAATACCACCGTCGAGAGTTTTAACACCGTGGCCACGGGTTTTTTGGTGGCTCAATTGGGCTTAGCTGAGGAGGTGGCCGAGAAGACCGTGATTTACGCCAACTGCGCTCCTCGCAAAGACCGGCTGTCGGCTCGAGACAAGAACGAAGGCGAAGGTTTGCTGTTCGCTCGTTCGCGGACGGGGGTGCCTCTGTTGGTGGTCAACAGCGGCTACTCTCTCTCCTTCATCCGGGAGGACTTGAGTGAGCTGTGGCAGCTTGAGACCCCTCGAGATGGCTCCCAGTTTCGCTCTCGCGACATTTTTCCTGAGTACGTGGGAAGGTTGCTCCACAACGACCTGAGCTTTCTCCAGAAAGAGCTGGACCCGACCTCGGTCATCCCGGCTCCTCCGACGGCCAGGATCGGCTACATCGACTCGTTCGGGAACCTGAAGACGACCCTTCGTCAGGGGGATAGCCATACGGCATCCCTCGAGGACGGGAGTCGGGTCTTCATCACCATCAACGGGATTCGTAGAGCAGCCACGGTGGCTGGGGGGAGCTTTCACGTCGACGAGGGGGACATCGCCTTCGCGCCAGGTTCGAGTGGATTCGACCGACCGTTCTGGGAGATTTTTCAGCGGGGCGGCTCAGCTTGTCAGACTTTTGGAGACCCTCGAGCGGGAGCGCCCATCGAGATCGAAACCCTGGTCCCCGATGCCCGCCCCCTGGCAACTCAGCGCTAGCGACATCCGTGGTGAGTCCCCTGCGCGTAGGAAGGCTGGCTCATTCGGTTCATGAATGAGTGACGTTCCCGCTCACCCAGATGGTAGGAGGTGCCCCGAACGACTTCCTCCTCCTCGGCTGGTTCGTGAAGGTCCGATTGGTGGTTGTGGAGAGCGCTGAGAAGACGCCCCAGGCGACCGGCCCAGCGGGTGATCAAGTCGCGATTTCGATGACGATAGGCAAGCTTGAGCTGCTCTTTTAGCTCGGCCATCGAGTCGGGGATCTCTAGCTGGCGGTTAGAGCGAAAGATCTTCCAGTCTTGTGGTCCGGCGTGGCCGTAGTCACCGGGCTCGTGAAGATTCAGATCGCCTTCCTGGCCGTCCTTGCTGACCACCACGACGGTGCCCCCATCGTTGAGGACCACGAGTCCCGTGTGAGAAGGACGAGCAGGATCGTCATAGACGATGATGTCCCCCATCCGGGCATCCTCGGGACTCACCTCGGTGTAGTGGTCCCGGATCACTCGTCCGACCTGGTCGGTCGGCTCCTGGCTATCCTCGTCGATTCTAATGTCGTCCTGGTCGACCACCTCACCACCCTGAGTGAACGTGAAACCGTGGCAGTTGTAGCCGCGGTTCCCTGTGTCGAGAACCCACGTTTCGGCCCTACCAGAGGCCGAGAGCAAGAGAAGAGTGGCACACAAAGCCAGCAGGGAGGTTTTCATACCCCCAGCTTAGTCGATGGCCCTGCCGCCTGGCCGTGGTCTGGGCCACAAGGTGACCGAGATCACGAGGTTGCCTTGAGGGCCTCACCGGTCTGGTAGTAGAACGCACCCATACCCAGCAGACTTCCGACCCCGGTGGCCACCCCCAGGCCTAAGAGAGGGTTGCCAACCAGGCCTGAAGCCAGGGCAGCCGCCCCCAGGCCAGCCCCAACCAGGGCTCCGGCCAGAAGTCCTCGCCCCACAGCTCCATGCATAGGGTTGGGAGCCAGAGGCTGGTCAGGAAAAACGCGGTGGGTCAGGTGACGCATCTTGTCGGCTTCATCGATCTCGATATGCCAGGTGGCCCAGGGCCGAAGGAAGCCTTTACGGAGCCACTCGGGCGAGTCTGAGGGAGTGGTCTGGACCCCCAGGGTTAGCTCCACCTCTCCGGGAGCCTGTTCTTTGACCGTCAGTGTCTGAACGTGCTCCGGCACAGCTCGGTGACCAGTCTTACCACTCATATTCAGCTCGGCCAACTGAACTTGGCCGACCCGGTTCCCCGCCTCTCCCGTAACACGACTGCGGATGATGACGCCGGTGAAATCCTGTTCGTCAAAGACGATCGGCAACAGGAAAGCCTTTGTGAGTCATCTCGAACCAGTCTTTCCTCCGCTCTTTGTCGGATAGCAGGGGGCAGGGTAGCGGCGGGTTGAATTGTCATGGGCTTAGCCAATCAAAGGCTGATTGCGGCGATATTCCAAGAACGTTACCGGGCCACCACCTGCTCGAAAATGAAAGGCGACCCCAGAGAGTTGAAAGGTGGATGCCAGGCGGTCGCCGTAACGCGGCTTTTCATGCGTAAGGTCATTTGCCTGTTTTGTTTGTTCTTGGTGACTCCCGCTTGGGCCGCTCTTTCTGTTCAAGAAGCTGTCGAGCTTTTTCTCTTCGAGGGAGAGAAGGCTGCTCTGGCCCGGCTCCAGCAAGAGGGGCCAGGCTCGGGTTGGAGCGAGCAGACGGCCGCAGCTCGGTCGCCTCAAGAATTGGAGAGGTTGCGGGCTCTCACCTATCTCCAGTTAGCTGGTCAAGCCTGGGGTCGGCAACCCCCGCCCGGAGGCCAGGCAGCATCCCAGCAGTTTCGCCAGAAGGTGGAGCACTACGAGAAGCTGGTTGAAGAGCTCGCCCAGCTGGCCGAGCAAGGCCAGATGGCGGCCTTGCAGCAGCGCATCCGTCCAGTGGCCCAGGAGCTTCATCAATGGGTGACCTGGACCCGCCCTCAGGCCCAGGGGCCAAGACACGAGCGTCTTGAGATCGTTTATGCTATGACCTTCATCGCTAATGTCCAGCCGGGTCAGGCCCTGCCAGCCATGTCGACTTTGCCGGATCAGAGCGACCTGGTGGCGGGACTGCCTTTCGAGGGTCCCTGCTCGCCGGCTGAAGCGGCCAGTGGTCTGGGCGATAACCCGGACTGGCGTCTGGCTGACTACCTGGCTCGCATAGGGGCTTATGAGTTGGCTCTCGAGCACTTGAACAAAGTCCACCATCCCCTGGCCCGATTGAGAGGCTCGATTCTGGAGTCGGAGTTGGGTCGACCGATGAAGGCTCAGGCTGGTCTGGAGCCCGCCGAAGAACTCTATCACCTTCTCGCCTTGATGCGCCAGGCTGAAGAGAGAGGCCAGTTGCAGCAGTTTGGTCGACTCGCTCAGCAAGGTTTAAAGAGTGCCGCGACACCCTGGCATCGGTTTTGTTTTCTGTCGGCCGCCTATCGCTATCAAAAGGCCACTGGCCCCCTGCCCGAACCGGCTGAGTTGGAGACGGCTTTCCACCAGGCTCTGGGCCACCTCGAGAAGGTCTCTCCCGACCAACCGACCTTCCCCCTGGTGAAAACCTGGGCTAGTCAGGACCTCGCGGATTGGCGTCGGGATTGGTTGGAAAGCGCCACGGAGTTGCCGACCTTTAGCACCACCCTCCAGCGGCTCGACCTGGCCTTACTCCCTCTCCTGGCGGGCGGGGAAATGCTACCGGACTGGTGGATCCACGAGCAGCAGGAGCAGACCTTCGTGGCCAATCACGAGATGGTGGTTCAGATGCTCACGAAACCTGTCACCACCCGCTTCGCGAGTTTGGCCGGCCTTTACTGGGTGAACCGAGCCCAAGCTCTTGAAGGTCAACAAGCTCGGGCAGCTCTCGATCGAGCTCTTGAGCTTTTGATTCAGGGTTGCGACCGAGAGGCTCTGGCTCGCGCCCGCCTGCTCAAAGCCGAACTTCTCTTTCGGCTCCGTCCGGACAGTTGGGAAGCCGGGGCCAGTCGCCTGGCCTCCGAGGTGATTCAAGAGAGCTTCGATCTTGAGCTCCGTTCGCGGGCTCGAGTGATCCTGGCGCTCGCATTCAGGCAGACGAATCGCCACGCCGAGGCCAAAGAAGAGCTGACCCTAGCCCGACAGGAGGTCGAAAAATACGTGATGGAAGCCGGGGGAGGAGCGGCCACCAAGGCTCGCCTCGAAGCCAAGCTGAGTCTGTTGTTTGAGCTTCTAACTCTGGTCAGTCTTGAAGAGAACCAGCCTCAGTCCGCCCTGGGAGTGTTGGAGCAGCAAACGATGCTGACCCACCTGGCGGCTTGCCAACCGATCGAGACGGCGGCGCTGCGATGGAAACAGAATCAGATCGCTGCCCTCCGTCGCCAGCTGTCCTCGGAACCGGGAGCCGTCGCTCGCCTCGAGCAGGCTCGTCAGGAGTTGAGCCAGATGTTTGCCGAGCTTCGTCTTGACCCCCGCTACCAGAAATTGCTGGCTACCAGCCCCTCGGAATTTGAGAGTCTCCAGGCTACCCTTCCGACCGATACTCTCCTTCTGCAGCCTTTTGTCCCGGCCGAGATTGGTGACCCGACGGTCTACTTGCTGGTAGCTACCCGCCAAACTCTGGCAGTGGTGACAGTTCCTGTCAAGGGGGCTGATCTTCATAACGAGGTGCGTCGATTTCGTCGCCTTTTGGAATCGGGTCGCACCGGGAGCGGTCGGGAACTGCTGGCTTCGCTGGAAAAGCTAGGGGGTTGGCTCATCGCCCCCCTGGGCGACCGACTCCAGGGGGTGAAGACCCTGGCTGTTGTGCCCTCCGGACCGCTCAACTATTTGCCTTTCTCGGCTTTGCGGGTGAACGGCCGCTACCTGATCGAAGACCGTCAGGTGGTCACCTTGATTCGCTCTGGCGATCTGACCCGCCTCAGCGAGGCGGCGGCGAGTGTTGAAGGCTCCTGGTCTTTCTACGCCAATCCGGACGGTACCCTACCAGGGGCCGAGTTGGAGTCTCGCGCTATCGCTAGCCGTCACCCTCAGAGTCAGCTCCTGGTTGGGTCAAAAGCTACCGAGCAACACCTGACCAGGTCGGCTGGCTCCAGCCGAGTGTTGCATCTGGCCACCCACGGTAAAGTGGTCTCTCACAACCCGGACTTCAGTTACCTGGTGATGGCCAACTCTCAACGACTGACACGGCGGGAGATTCTTTCGCAGTTTCGTTTGCCCACCACCCGCCTGGTGACCTTATCGGCCTGCGAGACCGCTCTCAGTGGACGCACCAGCGGAGTAGAAGTCAACAGTTTGGCGGACGCTTTCTGGGTGGCTGGGGCGCGTGCCGTGATCGGAAGCCTGTGGTCGGTTCCGGACCGAGCCACCTCCCTTTTGATGGTCAGTTTCTACGAGCGTCTTCTGGCCGGACAGAGTCCGGGAAAGGCCTTGAGGCAGGCTCAGTTGAGACTGTTGTCGCAACCGGCGACGGCTCATCCCAAGAACTGGTCCGGGTTTATCCTGTGGGGGGATTGGCGCTAGCGGGACTAGGTGACCCGACTGACCTCGGCGAACGAGCCCGAGTGAGTTCTCAAAGTATTGACGCCTATCAAACGCCGGAACGTCTTGACAGCTACGACGCCGACATGGACGTCATGCATCCGAACAGGGTCAGAATGGCTGATGTGGTGCTCGAGTTTCTGCCCAGTCAACCGGACGAGGCGCTCAAAGCCCTCGACCTGGGGAGCGGTACCGGTTACTTCGCCGACCGATTTCTCTCTCGTTTCCCCAAGGCCGAGCTGGTGGGACTGGACGGCTCCCAACCGATGTTAGAGCTGGCCGTCGCCAGGCTGGGAAGAAAAGCCGCCCGGGCCATCACCGTGAAAGGCGATTTTCGCAACCTCTCCGCCTTGGTCGAGGGTCAAGCCCCTTTTGACGCGGCTTTCTCAGCCTACGCGCTTCACCATCTCGACGCAGGGGACAAGATCCGGGTCGTTCAGCAGGTTCTGGCCAACCTGAAACCGGGAGGCTGGTTCTTTAATGCCGACCTTATCGTGGCCGACAGTGTGGCGGTGGAGGAGAGGATACAGAAACTGAGAGTTGAGGGGATAGTGAGCCGGGCCAAGCCCCAGGATCACCGTTTTGGCGACCTGGCCAGAACCCGCGTCCATCTCGACCAGCTTGAGGCTGAAGACGGCGATCAGCCCCTCACGCTTCAGGAAGACTTGGCCGTCTTGCGGGCGGCCGGCGCCGTTGAGGTTTCGGTCATCTGGCTTGAGCATCGAGAAGCGGTCACTTGTTGCCGGGCAAGCTGATGCTGTCGGAGACGACCCAGATTCAGGCCAACCCCGACCGCATCGACTTCGGGATCGGTCAACCTCAGCTAGAACTTCTTCCTCGCCAACTCCTCTTGCAGGCCAGCCAGACGGTGCTCAGCCAGGCTGATAACTCCTTGCTCAACTACGGTCATCCCAAAGGCGACGGGAGATTTCGCCTGGCTCTGTCGGAGTTCTTGGCTCCTCGCTACGGGGTTGAGGTCGACCCGGGGAGTTTTGTCACCACCAACGGAGCTAGCCAGGCTCTCGATCTGATCGCCAGTATCTTCACCTGTCCGGGCGACACCGTTCTAGTCGAGGAGCCGACCTATTTTCTCTCCCATCGCATCTTTACGGACCGTGGCCTGAAGGTCGTCGGAGTCCCACTGGCTGAGGATGGGCTCGACCTGGAACGGTTGGAGCAGGCTGTCACAGAGCATCGACCCAAACTGGTTTACACCATCCCCGTCTTTCAGAATCCCACCGGCATCAGTTTGAGCCGAGCCAAGAAGCAGGCTCTGGTGGAGATGGCCCAAGCACAAGACTTTCTGATTGTGGCCGACGAGGTCTATCAACTCCTGAGCTACGGGGCCACCCCTCCCCCTCCTCTGGCCGGCTGGCTGGACAGCCAGAAGGTGTTGTCGGTAGGCTCTTTCTCAAAGATTCTGGCCCCGGGCCTCCGACTCGGATGGATTCAAAGCGGTAAGAAACTCCAACAGCGCCTGCTCGAGTGCGGTCTGCTGCGAAGTGGGGGCGGGCTCAACCCTCTGATTGGGGGAGTGGTGGGAGAGGTTCTCCGGAACGGTAGCCAGGCCGACTACACCGACTTTCTTCGCCGGACCTACAGCCACCGAGTGGACTTACTCGACCGGGCTTTGCGGGACCTGTTTGGGTCTCGTGTGCGCTTTTGTAGGCCCGAGGGCGGCTACTTCTTCTGGCTTGAGCTGGTTGACGGCCGGGATGCCGAGCAGTTGTCGCAGCAGGCGGCCGAGGCTGGCACGGGATTTCGGGCTGGCGTGCGATTCTCGAGCCAGCGAGGACTGCGCTCTTTCCTTCGGCTTAGCTTTGCCCACTACGGCGACCAGCAACTGCTTGAAGGAGTAGAGCGCCTGACCTCAGTCTTGGGCTGACTCCCCTTTGTTCGACGTTCATCCTACAGCAACATTTTCGAAACAAAGCGGCAACCTGGTGGACACACAGCCTTAAAGGGTCTGCCTTGAGATGAGTGGAGCATCTTGAAAGGAAATGGTAGAATTCCCCTATGGACGACAACTTCCAAAAAATCGTCAGCAAAACCCTGACCGGACTTCTCGTCAACCAACAGGAGATGACGGCCGCTTACAAGACCCAAGCTGCTCAGACCAAGAGTCTCTCAGAAAAGACCAAAAGTCTTTCAGAACAGACCAAGAGTCTTTCAGAGCAGACTGAAAAACTGGAGGGCCAGACGAACAAGCTGGTAGGCACTTCTACCAGGCACGAAGAATTGCTCCAAGACTTGACTGAGGTGATGACCGTCTTCGCTCAGTCACAGGTTGACATCCGAAAGGAACAGACCGATCTTCGCGAGACACTGGACGAATGTGTTCGTAGACTGGAAGCCCTGGAAGACAAAAAGGCCTCCTGACCGGTAACACCGCTCTCCAGGAGTCGTCGAAGGTCTCGTTTTTCAGTCCTGGGCTGACTCCCCCCCGTCGTCGGAAGAGATGAAGGCTTTTTGCCAGTCGGGCAAGTTGCCTTCCCTTTCGGCCACCAACCCTCTCTGACGGCACGAGCAGAACGGCTGTGATGAACTCCCGGATGGTCCGGCCCCTAGAAACCCTGGCGATGAACATACCGACGAAGGGTGACCAGGCGATCCACCAGGCCCAATAAAAGACGGTCCAGTTCGAGAACCAGCTGGCCTGAGAACCTTTCTCGTAGGTGGCCGTCCAAAAAGAGTTGGCCGGAACCCTCTCAAGGTAGGCCCCGATATTGTCGGCCATCGCGTTGAGAAGATAGACGGTGGGCCCGAAGATGAACAAGAAGACCAGGAGCGACCCGGCCAGCATCATGTTCAGCTCACTGAGCCTCCGTATACCGGCGTGCAGGCCGGAGATCAAAGATAAGACGGCGCCGATCAGAACGATTTGAATTTGGGTGCTCTGGGGCAACCCGAAGACATGATGGAAGCCTGCGTTGACTTGCTTGGCTCCTACCCCGAGAGAGGTGGCTAGACCGAAGAGGGTAGCACAGATGGCCAACACGTCGATAGCGTCTCCGATCGGGCCGTAAACTTTTTTCCCCAGGACGGGATAGAAGACCGAGCGGAAGCTGAGCGGCAAACCGCGACGAAAGCCGAAATAGGCCAGGGCCAGAGCCACCAGAGCGTAGAGAGCCCAGGGGTGGAGACCCCAGTGGAACAAAGTGATGCCCATAGCCAGGCGAGCCGCTTCCAGAGTCTGGGCTTCACCTACGGGAGGGTTGGTGAAGTGGGTCATCGGTTCGGCGACCCCAAAAAACAGAAGACCGATCCCCATACCAGCACTAAAGAGCATAGCGAACCAGGTTGCAGCAGGAAACTCTGGCTGCTCATTATCACGGCCCAGGCGAATGGTGCCGAAAGGACCGAAACAGAGCCACAGGGCGAAAACCAGGAATCCCGTCATGGAAAGCACGTAGAGCCAGGCGAATCTTTCCGAGATGGCTCCTTGAACGGCGTTGAAGAACATCAAAGCTCGACGTGAGGCAAGGGCGGTGGCCATGACGAAAGCCAGGAGAATCCCCGCTGCCGCTGGGAAGACTACCGGATGATACTCGATCTCGAGACCGAAGACCGTCCTTCTGACTCTGGGTATGTCGGTTGGGGCTGAAATGTCAGACTCCCCTTCTCGGCCGAGGGAAGGGCCCCCCGTAGCCTTCAGACTTTTTTCACGCCTAGCCGCTAAAATGAGAACGTAGGAGGAGTATCATGATCCACGCCAGCAAACCGGCTCTAGCCGGGCAAACGGCTTGCGCTCTAGCCTCCACAGCCCTGCACCTCCCTTCCCTGGCTCTCACGCCGCTCTTTCAGACTTTGGGGATGGACCACGATGCCCCAGAGATGCTCTCCTGCGGTCTGAGTGTGGCAGGAGCGAGTTCCCTGGTTACGGCCCTCTCTTTACCTGCGGCCATGACGGGTTACGGTTTT
>CAYRFU010000093.1:0-4641 GCA_964423525.1 uncultured Burkholderiales bacterium
ATGTCGCTTCTGGTGGTCGACCTCGATCGCTTTCGGGTGGTCAATGACACCCTCGGTCACAAGTTTGGCGATGAGTTACTCCGTCAGGTCGCCAAGAGTCTTGAGGCTCTCACCAAGAAGTCCGAATACGCCCTGGCGCGGCGGGGAGAAGATGAGTTCTTGGTCGTCGCTCATATCGACTCGGTCGACTACGATATGACCGAGATGACGGCTCTCGCTCGAGGTCTAGGGCATACCGTTCTGAGTGAGTTGGCCAAGCCGTTCGTCGTCAACGGACAGACCCTCCATGTCACCGTCAGTATCGGTATCTCCCTTTACCCTGGCGAAGCCGGGTCGGCCCAAGAGATGCTCGAGCAGGCCGATATGGCGATGTATCGGGCCAAAGAGTTAGGTCGTAATCGAGTCTGTTTCTACAATACCGAGATGCACGCCGCCCAGAAGCGTCGCCTCAGCCTCGAAACCCAGTTGCGGGGAGCCATCGAGAAAGAGGAATTCCTGGTCTACTATCAGCCGATCATCGACCTTTCCACAGGCCATCTGGCTGGCATTGAGGCTCTGTTACGCTGGGCTCATCCCACTCTTGGCGTGCTCGATCCCAGTGCTTTCATGGATATCGCCGAAGATACGGGTCTGATCGTGCCTTTAGGGGAGTGGGTCACCGAGGAAGCTTGTAGCCAGGCCCGTCAGCTGAAGAAGAAGTTTGTTTCCCTCAACCTGTCCGTTCGTCAATTGATCGACTCGGGTTTCACCAAGAAGTTCATGCGTCAGATCGAAAAGGCCGGCGTGCGGCCTGAGCAGTTGGTGGTGGAGATCTCGGAGTCGACCTCGGAAATCGACCCCGAAAGGGTTCATAGCGCTCTCAATACGCTGGTTCATTGGGGAGTGGGAGTCGGCATCGACGACTTTGGCACGGGCTCCACGTCCCTGCGCAAGCTCCATCAAGTCCCCGTTCGCTTCTTGAAAATCGACAAGGAGTTCGTGGGCCGCACCCCCGACGATCGAGCCGCTTCCAGAGTGTGTCTGGCCATCTCAAAGCTAGCCACCGGGTTGGAAGTCACGGCTCTCGCCGAAGGGGTCGAGACTCAACAGCAAGTCGAGTTCGTTTCACGCTGCGGCTGTCAACTGGCTCAGGGTTTTTTCTTTAGCCCCCCGGTGCCGCCGGCTCAACTGACCAACTTGCTCACCGCTCGTTGGTCAGTTTAGCCGGAAATTAGAGCCCTTTGACGGCGGCCTTGACGGCCTCGAGGTCGGGTTTTTCCCCGGCATTGTCGGTGACCCAACGGTAGCGAACCGTTTGACTCTTGTCGATCACGAAGACGGAGCGTTTGGACACGCCTTTCATCCCCAAGAAGTCTTCATAGAGGACGCCGAACGCCGTGGAAGCTTGCTTGTTGAAGTCGCTAAGGAGAGGGAAGTTGATGCTGTTCTGCTTGGCGAAGGCGTCCAGCGAGAAACGGCTGTCGACGCTGATGCCAAAGACCTGGGCGTCAACCTGGCCGAAATCGGCCAGGCTGTCGCGGAATTCGCACATTTCGGTGGTGCAGACGCCGGTGAAGGCCATCGGGAAAAAGGCCAAAACGACAGGCCCTTTGGCCAGCTGTTGAGAAAGTTGAATGTCTTCACCGCCGTTGGACTTCAGGGTGAAGTCGGGAGCTTTGACGTTGGTATCTAAGGACATGGGACCTCCAAATAAAATCGGTCGGGCCGAGTTCTCGCTAACCCCGGCAAACCCTCTCCAGCGGTGCCGCGGCTGACTTTAAAGGAAGCCCTGGGCCGGCTTTCCCAAGAGGTGACTGGTCAAAACCGGACTCTGGCCAGGCTTCACAAGGCTTATGATTTAGGTGGGGTAGGGGCCTTGGAGGCGCTCTATCCCGAACGTCTTCCCGCCAGGCGCCTGCTCGAGTTCTGGCGTCATACCACCCAGGATTGGTTCGCTCGGGCTCCCATCCCACCTCAGATGGTGAAATTGAGACGGAACTGTCTCACGGTGGGAGACTTTCAGATGCGATTCGGACCACAAAGGTGTTGCTGGTTGCTGTTATCCCGACAGGCAGGAACGTGGTGGCCATTGCAGGCCTGCAAAGGCTCTCCGAGACCGTTGTGGCGCACGATTCGAGCCTGTCTCTCTCGCTCTCCAGCGGCAGGAAGTGGTCGAGGGTAGCCGGAACCCAACCAGACACACAGAGGGCTGGGGCGCCCGTGTCGACCTGGAAAGGGGCACGGCCAAAGCAGGAGACCGCCCTCCGGAATAGAGAGGCACGCGTCCACCTAGCCGATGTTTGGATTATTCGGACCTGAGAAAGTGCAGTTTATTGGTCTCAAAGGGGCCATGCTGACCTTCCGCTCCTCCAAGAAAAAGCATAAAGTCGGTCGTGGCCACCGCATCCAGTTGACTGTTCCCGTCGAGAATCGCATCGAGAACATCAAAATCGAAGTGATCGTGGACACCTTTCGGCCCTTACCCGACGGGGGAAGTATCGTCAGCGGTCGAGCTCTCGTGGATGAGAACTACCTCAAAACCCTGGAGACTTTGCTCGAAGGGGTTCAAAAGCCCGACCTAGGTAGGGCCGCTCGCCGCAGTGAGAGGGTGGAAATCAGCCTGAGGGTTCTCTCCCAAGAGGTGCCGGGCTATCGGGGAGTGACCGTCGACATCAGTCTTCACGGAGTCCAGTTGGCCATCGAAGGGCCCATCGAACCCGGTGGCTACCTCAATCTGACTATCGAACTCGAGATGGCCAGCCTGCCCCAACTCACTCTTCAGGGCGTGGTCGTTTGGTGTCGCGAAACGGAGAAGCGCAAGAGTTTTTTAGCTGGGATCGAGTTTACTCAGCAGCACCCTGAGGTACAGCAATTGTGGACTCAAACTTATCACAACCTGCTGGTTCGCCAGAAAGGCTCGGTCATGCAACGTTCCCTTTCTGACGGCACTCACTTCATCCGAGAAAAAGAGGACTAACGATGGCAAGCCCCCTGACCTTTCTTTGCGTATCCAACTACGTGAAGGGAGAGACCTTCCTGCGAGAATGCGCCGATTTGGGTATCAAGACGGTCTTGATCACCAAAGAAGAGTTGCGGGATAAAGAGTGGCCGGACTGCATTGATGAAATGTTTTTTATCAGCGACCTCGGGCGCATCGAGGACCTCTTTCTGGCCGTCAGCTACCTGGCTCGCACGCGAGAGTTTCATAGCATCATTCCTCTCGACGACTACGCTGTCGAGACGGCTGCCGCGCTCCGGGAGCACCTGCGCTGCCCGGGAATGGGAGAAACAACAGCGCGCTACTTCCGGGATAAGTTGGCCATGAGAATTCAGGCTCGCGAGTCAGATCTGAAGGTTCCCCAGTTCGTCCACGTGCTGAATCACGGCAAACTGGACGAATTCAGTCAGCAAGTCGACCCCCCCTGGTTGATCAAGCCCCGCTCAGAGGCTGGGTCGGTCCAGATCCAAAAACTTCACAACAGCGGAGACCTGTGGCAGGCCGTCCATGCTCTGGGCGACCGCCAGTCGTTTCATTTGGTGGAGCGGTTCATCCCCGGAGAGGTGGTCCACGTTGACGCCATTGCCTGGGACTACGAGACGGTCTTCGCTGTGGCCCACCGCTATTGGCGCCCTCCTTTCAACGTCTGGAACGAAGGGGGGGTCTTTATCACGGAGCGGATCCCTCCCAAAGACTCCCTCTGCAAGAAACTTCTCAAAGCCAGTGACAAAGCCGTCAAAGCCATGGGTCTCAAACGCGGAGTGACCCATATCGAGTTCATTTTAGGCGAAGACGGGGAGCTCTACTTCCTGGAATTGGCCGCCCGTGTGGTTGGCGCCCACATCGATCACCTGATCGAAGCGGAGACCGGAGTCAACCTTTGGAAAGAGTGGGCCCGACTAGAGCGGGCTTTCTTGGAGGACAAGAAGTATAAGGTGAAACCCTCTCGGGACCTTCACGGTGGCCTTCTCCTCTGCTTGTCCAAGCAAGAATCTCCCGACCTTTCCTTTATGTCGGACTCGGCTGTTGCCTGGACGTTGGCCGAAGAGCATCACGCTGGCGTGGCCGTGGCTGACAAGAAAGCCGAGAAAGTGCGCACTCTCATGGAGACCTACCACCAACAGATTTTGGAGGATATCCTGGCCGTCGCTCCTCCAACCTCTAAACCGGCCTGACCCTTTCAGGTTTTCTTGAGCAGGCCGCGCTACAAGCCGAGAGATGAAGATTTCTCTCGATCACCTTTCTCGCGCTCAGTTTCTTCGAGCTATGAACCAGAGGGTGGAAGCCTATCTGGAAGACCAGGGAGTGGAGCCTGACCACGGTTCTTACGATAGCTTCGGTTCTTGGTGGCAGGAGAAGTGGCGCCATTTCGACCAGACCTTAAGCCGCAATTCCCAGCTCGTCGGGGGAGGCGGCGTGGTTATCGTGTCCGCTGCCGAGGCGGCCTTCACCGAGATCGACGAGTCCGAGGCGGCTGCCAATCAGCTCAATCGCCGCCTTCTTGAGAATCTGAAGGCCCTGGCTTTGGCCAACACTGGTGGTCAGAACCTTCCCTCGGTCCTGGCTACTCAGGTCATTCGAGACCTCTATCAGCCCGCCAACCAGCTGGTCTCTGTCGAGAGTTCCGAGCCGGGACTGAGCCGCTTTCGGCTCAGGCGCTCCCA
>CAYRFU010000093.1:4741-20569 GCA_964423525.1 uncultured Burkholderiales bacterium
TCACGGTTTTCGAGACCTGGACCCAGCCAGGAATCGAAGGCTCGAGGCTATCGTTTGTCGAGAGTTCCGAGCCGGGACTGAGCCGCTTTCGGCTCAGGCGCTCCCATCACGGTTTTCGAGACCTGGACCCAGCCAGGAATCGAAGGCTCGAGGCTATCGTTGACAGACTCTGGTCGGGGGACGGGCCCAAACCCGAGGTTCATCTCTACAAGAATCGGCCTGGCCTTTTTGCCGCCAGTGGGGGAGAGGAGACCTACCTCGACTCCGACTCCTTTGATCTCTTGGATAATGAGGACCTTTGGGCCGGCTTCATAGCTCACGAGTTGACCCACTCCATCCTTCAGCACTCCCTGACTTCTGTCGGAAACTACGCTCTCGATCGGGAAGTTGGGTGGCGCGGAGGCCAGCCAAAGAGTTTAGTTGTCAGGTCGCTGGTGGAGTCGGCTCATCATCACGAGCTGGAGGCTGACGCAGTGGCTCTGCAAATGATGCTTAAGGCCGGTTTCGACCCCCGTCCCGTCCTGGCCGCCCATCGAGCTACTCACGCCCCAAACTCGGATTCTCATCCGAGCGCCGAAAGACGGGTGGCCGCGATGGAGGCTCAGTTGTGCGAGGCAGGTCGAGGGCTCACCCAAGAGGACCAAGCCTACATCGCCGAGCTGGCCGAGAAGTGGGAGCCTCACTTCGCGTCCCGCCGTGGCTTCCTCGGGATTTTCTAGCGGTCTCGTAGTTCGACTTCTGTTCGAAAGGGATGGACCCCGAACTAGAGAATTTTTCAATTTGAAATCTTCTCAAGATGGGGAGGCTTTTTGGCGGCCGTCAGCCTCAAGAAAGTCAACAAGATCTTTCAGGGCAAAGCTCCTGCCCCGAAACAGTGGTGGGAGTTCTGGAAGTCGGGCCAGGTGGACCAGCAGGTGCACGTGGTTCGCGATGCCGATCTCGAGATCGAGGATGGCGAATTCCTGGTGTTGGTCGGGCCCTCAGGGTGTGGCAAATCGACCACGCTGAGAATGATCGCCGGCCTGGAAGAGATCACGAGCGGAGAGATCTCCATCGGGTCCCGTCTGGTCAACGATGTTTCGCCCAAAGACCGCGACATCGCGATGGTCTTTCAAAACTACGCCCTCTACCCTCATATGCGGGTCTACGACAATATGGCCTTCGGTCTCAAACTCAGGAAATACCCTCAAGAGGAGATCGAACAGCGAGTCAACGAGGCGGCCGGACTCTTAGGAATAGAGAATCTGCTCGACCGAAAACCCAAGGAGCTTTCCGGCGGGCAGCGCCAGAGGGTGGCTATGGGTCGAGCGATCGTTCGTCGTCCTCAGGTCTATCTCATGGATGAACCCCTCAGCAATCTCGACGCCAAGTTGCGGGTGCAGATGCGGGCCGAACTCCAAAAGCTTCATCGACAGCTCGGCGTGACCACCATCTATGTCACCCACGATCAGACTGAGGCAATGACCTTAGGGGATCGCATCGTGATCATGCGAGACGGGGTCATTCAACAGATCGACTCTCCTTTGAACCTCTACGAGAATCCGGTCAATCTCTTCGTGGCCGGCTTCATCGGCAGCCCCTCGATGAACTTTCTCGATGTGACTTTGGAGGGACGAACAGTCCAGGGACCCGGCTTTCAGTTTGACCTCGACGAAATCCACGACATTCCCGCTCTCGAACGAGCCGTGCTGGGCGTGCGTCCTCAAGATGTGACCCTGGCCAAAGAGCTGGGTCCCGAAGCGATCTCCTTGAGCGCTGAGGTCGAGGTGACCGAGCCGCTGGGTTCCGAGAACTTCCTTTACTGCAAAGTCAACGACGAGGCTTTGACCGCTCGCCTTGGGCCTCACGTTCCGGTGGCTGTGGGCGATCAGCTCTCCTTAGGATTTGAACCCCACCGATTTCATCTTTTCGAGGCCGGTTCCACCAGAGCCGTCATCCATCCCACTCCGCCACAACGAGAAAGAGGCAACGAATGATCCTAACTGAGAAAAATAGTGTTGAATCTGAGCGGGTCCGACTGTTGGAGCCCACTGAATACTTCCAGGTCGGTCAGGGCGAGGACGAGACCCAGATCTATCTGGGTTACGACCTGTTTCGAGCCCTCGACGACTTCTCGGCCAAAGATTCTCAAAAAGAGCAGGCCGGACTCCTGGTTGGCCGCACAGGCCAGGGGGACCGAGGCCCCTTTCTGATCGTCGAGGACGCGATCGAACTGAGCGTGGGGGACGCCTCCACGGGGGGGCGATTCAACCAATCGGGCTGGCAGAGAGCCCGGCGGATCGCCAAGACCCGGCATCCCCAACGCCAGGTCGTGGGCTGGTTCCACTCTCATCTTGGCACGGGACTGGAGCTGACCTCGGAGGAGCTGGAACTTCACGCTCGTCAGTTCCCGGAGCAAGGTCAGGTGCTCTATATCGTGGATCCCCTCAAGCGGGACCGCAATTTTTACCTCCGATCGGGTGAGCATATGGCCGCCTCATCAGGCTTCCGAATCTTTGGTAAAGAGACCCGTTCTGTGGTCAACCCCGGGCTCAAGTCAGAGGTCCGTTCGGTGAAGCCCGACGCTCAACTCCAGGAAAAGTATTTAGAACGGTCACTAGAGAAAATCCAGCGGCGGCTGGACCGGCCGGGGCTCTCTCTCAAAGACTTCGCAATTTTGGCCTTGCTGGTCACCAACTTGCTGCTGCTTCTCTGGCGGCCGACCCCCCCGGTGACGGTTGACACCAGCGAGCTTGAGGAAGGCCAGTTGGGAATTTCTCAACAGATCGGATCGCTACGAGGTCGACTCGAACGCCTCGAAAGCCATTTCGGGGACCTCCAGATTCTCGACGAGGAGCTGGCCCTGTCGGAGGCGGAGGCGGCTGAGTTGGAGGGAAGAAAGCCGGAGACTAGCAAACGGGCGCAACCTAAGGTCGGTAGCAAGGTTCAACTGCACAAGGTGGCGGCCGGCGATACCCTTTCCTCCATCTGCGCTCAATACTACGACGACTCGACTCCTAGAATGGTCCGCTTGCTGGCCCGTCACAATAAGTTAAAGGCACCCCATTATGACATCTTTCCTGGCGATACTCTCAAGATTCCGAGTCGCTCTAGCCTGCAGTAGTCTTCTCTTGATCCTGCTGGCTTTGCCGGTAACGGCGGAGCCAGCTCTGGTCAGAGTGGCGTTGACGAGTGTCCATCGAGCTCCCAGCGGTGGTTCCGAGAGGGTCACCGAGGTCTTGTTATGGGATCGAGTGGAAGTATTGGAACGGCAAAGCGGTTGGGCCCGAGTTTTCGTGCCCGAGCAATACCGGACTCCCCGGGGCTACCCCGGCTGGATCCGCTCAGACCATCTGGTGTCGGGTCAGCGCCCCGACCTTAGCTCGGTCACGGTCCGCTCGCCCTCGGCTGCGCTCAAAGCCCTGCCTGAGCCGATCGGCAAGAAGTTGATGACAGCCTATCTCGGTACGCGGCTTCCCGTGGCAGAGACTAGGGAAGGCTGGTATCGAGTTCATCTCCCCGGTCAACAAGCGACCCTTTGGGTGGCGGCCGAGGAGGTTGCTCACGAAGAGCCGGTCGCTCAGGGCCGATCGGTGGTCGAGGCCGCAGCTAGCCTTCACGGCACTCCCTATCTCTGGGGCGGAATGACCGAGAGAGGGGTCGACTGCTCGGGCCTGGTCTACACCACCTACCGTCTTCACGGTTACACCCTCCCTCGCGACGCCGACCAGCAGTTCGAAGTCGGCACACCTGTCGCCAAACAAGATCTTCAGCCGGGCGATCTGGTCTTTTTCGGGGCCAACTCGAGCGATATCACCCACGTCGGGATCTATCGGGGCGACCACGAATTTGTTCACGCATCCAGTCGCTCGGGGGTGGCCGCTGGAAGCCTCCTCTACGGCTACTATTCGGGACGTTTCCAGGGTGCCCGGCGAATCGTTCAGCCCGGTCTTCGTAAGCTCCAGGTCGAGACCCCCTAAGAGGATATTCGGGGTCGTGGTGGAACCGTGCATCGGAGTGATAGGGGCCTCCAAGATTGACGCGGCGACAGCAGAGTTGGCCCGTGCAGTGGGAGCTTCCATCGCCAAAGCAGGAGCTGTGCTCGTTTGCGGCGGCCTGGCGGGAGTGATGGAAGCAGCCGCCGGAGGGGCGGCGCAAGAGGGCGGAATGACTTTGGGAATCTTGCCCGGTAGAAGTCGTCTCGAGGCTAATCCCCACATCTCTATCCCGGTAGTCACTGGGATAGGGGAGGCCCGGAATGCCGTGGTGGTGATGACCTCGCAAGCTGTGATCGCAATAGGTGGAGCTTACGGAACATTGTCTGAAATCGCATTCTGTCTCAAACTCGGCATCCCGGTGGTGGGCTTGAGGACCTGGCGACTATCCCACGATAGCTTAGCCCTAGAAGATCCGATCCACCGGGTCCAAGAACCGGAACAGGCCGTCGCCCGAGCGCTTGTCTTGGCCGGAGGTGTGTCGTGAAACCGACCGTGCCCCCAAGCTTCGCCGAGAAAGACCTTAACTACTACCTCCGCATGATTCGCGGCGATTTTGCCGAGTTAGAAGAAGGCCAAACGGCAAAAACCATCAGCTCCTCGAAGCAGAAGAATATCGTCCTTCTGCTGGGTAGTACGACCCTCGGAAGCGGTAACGTCGAGCTAGGCGAGCGGCTGCTCAAGTTTTTCATTAAAGCTCTGATTCACAACCGAGTCAAGCCGCGAGCCGTCATTCTGGTCAACGAGGCCGTCCACCTGGCCACGGAGGAGTCGGCGGTGCTCGAGGACTTGATCGTTTTGACTGAGCAGGGCGTTCGAGTGATGGTTTGTGTGATTTCGGCCGATGAGTATGGCCTGGAGGACGGAATCCAAGTCGGCTCCATCGCCGATATGGACAACATCTGCGATTTTCTCTTGACCGCCTGGAAAGTGATCGCCCTCTGAAGTTGGTTTCGCTAGTCGTTCCAACCTACAATGAGAAGGGCGCCATCGAGACCCTGATCCGGTCGCTTGATCAGGTCTTCCAGGCGGCCGACCTGGACTACGAGTTGGTCGTGGTCGACGATAACTCTCCCGACGGCACCGCCGACCTGGTAGACTCATTGGCTGAGGAGTTCCCGGTCAGTGTGGTCCGTCGGGCCGGCAAACTCGGGCTGTCTTCAGCGGTCATCGACGGCTGGATAGCCGCCCGAGGAGAGCTTTTGGGGGTGATGGACGCCGACGGGTCTCACGACGAGACCATTCTCCCTCGCATGGTCAAGAGTCTGCTCGAAACTCAAGCTCAGGTGGCGGTGGGCAGCCGCTACGTTCGAGGGGGAGGATGTGGCGACTGGCCGCTCCATCGCCAGCTGATTTCTCGCGTGGCGGTGATGATGGGTCGGGTCGTCTGCCCGGTCAAAGACGTGACCTCAGGCTTTCTCGTCTTTGAGCGGACAGTGGTCGACGGGGTTCCCCTCGATCCTATCGGGTTCAAGATCGGTCTTGAGGTCTTGATTCGGGGGCGCTACGACTATTTCACCGAGGTCCCCTACGTGTTCAAAGATCGAGTCCGCGGCCGCAGTAAGCTCGGTTATCAAGAAGTCTACGAGTATCTCGTTCAGCTAGTCAGGTTGGTTCGCTACCATCTTCGTTTTCGACCCAAGCGATTCCGACTGCGCCCCTGGGAGGCGTAATGGCTTGGTCGGCCGGAGACCTTCGCCTCAAAGTGCTGGAAGGTAGCGAGGCGGGAGAGACCCTGAAGCTTCTATGGCCCAGCATCCGCCTGGGTCGAGCCTTGGAAAAGACTGAGTTGGAGGGATGGCTTTTCTTCAGGGACCCGACCGTCTCTCGGCTTCACGCCGAACTGATCTGGCGCTATGAAACCCACGGCTTTCAATTGATTCATTTGTCTGAAAAGAATCCCACCCTGGTCAACGGTCAGGAAGTGGCCACCAAGGATCTCCAGATAGGGGACAGAATTCAGATCGGGGCGGTGGTTCTCGAGTTGGTGCGAAATCAACCAACTTGGCTACGCGAAACCGAGAGAAAGCCGGTCGAGAAACAGTGAGAGCGGTAACCTGTTTGACCCTATGGGAGCGATGTGACGAAATGAAAAGAACTGTTCTGGCAGCCCTTCTGCTCGGGTGCTTACTGGTCACCGTCGGGCCGGCTTGGGCCGATGATGAACGACGGAAAATCAAGGCTATCGACGGAGCCAAGCGGTCGGTTGTCTCCCTACGGACCTACCGTCCTGGCCAGAGCGAACCGGGTATCGGGTCGGGTGTGATCCTCCGCTCGGACGGATACATTCTGACCAATCACCACGTTATCCGCGAGGCCAAGGTGGTGAAGGTGCATCTCAGTGGCGGCCGACAATACACCGCTCAAGTCTGGAAGACGGCTCCCGATCGGGACCTGGCCATCCTTAAGGTCCGGGCCAACGACCTGCCGGTGGCTCGCATCGGCAATTCCGACCGGGTCAAACTCGGCCAAACAGCCATCGCCATCGGCGACCCCTTAGGTTTCACCGGAACGGTCACCACCGGCACAGTCGGGGGAATGGGCCGCGACGTTGAGGCCGGCGGAGTCAAATACACCAGTCTTATCCAAACCGACGCGGCTATCAATCCCGGCTCGAGTGGCGGAGCTTTAATCAATCTTAACGGCGAGGTGATCGGTATCAATACGCTGGTTTACACGGGACCTAAGGCCTGGCGCCACGCCCAGGGTCTAGGCTTCGCCATCCCCATCAACGACGCCATTGCAACGGCCAAGAAACTGGTGGCCTCGAAAGCCACCACCACGGGACGGGCCTGGCTGGGGATTTTGGGCGAGGACCTGACCCCCGATATGGCCACCGCCCACGGGATCCCCGTCAAGCTCGGCGTGATCGTGACCTCTGTGATCAATGGCTCTCCAGCTGATGACGCTAGCCTTCAGGTCGGCGATACTATCACAGCCGCCGACGGGGAGACGGTGAAAAGTGTCCGCGATCTTCTCGGTTTGCTCAACGCGCACCAACCGGGAGAGACCGTCAAACTGTCGGTTTGGCGTGGTGGCAAGAAATCGATTGTGGCGGTGACCCTCGATGTCCAAAGCCAGTAACGGCTCAGCCCTGAGCCCCCTTCCTCAGGCCGGACTGGCTCATTGTGTGCTGTTGTTTCCAGAGCCCGGCGACTATTTGCAAGTGTTTCGCAAAGCGTTTGAAATGCGCCATCCCGGACTCGACCCCTTTGACCCCCGGGGCTGGGCTGTTTCCCAGACCCCTCGACCGTGCAGTTTTGGCCGGATGAGTCGAGGCGCCTGGAAGTGGCATTTTCTGATCGACCCCGAGGGGATGCCGCCAGAAGTCGAGGCAGCGGTGCTAGAAGCCGACCTGGGAGAACGTCTCGAGCATATCGTTCGCTGCCAGCATCTTTGCGTGCTGGCCTTTCTCCTCGAGGCTCCGGTCGAGGCTACTCCCATCGACCGAATGAGAGGCTTGTGTGACGCGGCCTGGGCTTGGGTCGACGTAGGCGCGGAGGTGGTGGCCTTTCCGGAAGGACGAACGGCGGCTCACCGAGAGACCCTGCTAGGGCTGCGTCCCCAGGACATCGAGCCTGAGCACAGTTACCTCTTCTGCTCCAACGGCCTGGCTCACCACCAAAAGAATCTGTCCCGTTACTGGTTGAGGACCTGGGGTCTGGGGCAGTTTGGTCTGCCCGACCTTTGCGCCAGCCGCCAGAGTAACCAGCCTCAATTTAAGGACGAACTCGAGAGTTTGAAGCTTCTTTTTGAAACGCTCCCGCCGACGATGATTCGCCAACAGGGGATTCTGCCTCTGGGGGGCACGGTCACGGTTGGCGAACGCGTATGGACTGCCACCCAGCCGCCTAAAGACGCACCTGAGCTTCCCAGTCGCTTCGGCCTGCAGTATTTTGAGTGATTCGGTCCGGCACCGGCTATGGTCGGCGCTGGGACAGGACGGTCCGCCTCGATTTCGGTTGGCTCGCCCCGGGGAGCTTCGCACCAGCATCTTTCTCCGGACCGGAGAGAATCCTGACTGTTCTCGACTCCAATCGTTACCGGAGCTAGAGCGGGTGGCCATCGTGGAACCCGGATTGCTGAGTCTAACTTTGTCTGATCGGGCTCTTTGGAGCGAACTCACCCGGGCCTGGCCCTCTCTTGGAGGCGGGCAACCCGTCGTCTCGGGACCTCAGGGTCGAGCCAACCTGGTGGCCAACGCCCTCAAAGCTCTGGGGAGGAATGATACCGTCCGGGTGGGCCCCTGTGATTGGGATTCTGGGCCCTTGCGAGAGCAGGTAGCTATTCTGCTGGTGGCCCCCGAGCGACCCATCCGGTCTCTGTCGGTCGATTCCGCTGACACTCTTCTTTATGCGAGTTTGCGCCTCGCGCGTCTGCCCGCCGCCCAGGCGATCGACCTGGTTTTGGACTCGACCGAGAGAGACCTGGCCGGTCGTCTCGAGGAATACCGTTGGTTGAGGCTGCGGGCTCAGCCGTTTTCTCTTCTGAAGTTCCTGCTGGACCTGGCCCATCGGTTCCACTCCTACTACGAACAAAATCGGTTGCTGGAGAGCCCCGGAGCGCTGGCCCTTTGCTATGGACTGAGAGGGCTGTTCGAACAAGCCGGGCAGGATTTGGGACTGCCTCGACCCGAATTTGGGTAAGTAGGGGCAGACTGTAATTTTTAAGGAGGTCCCATGGACATTACCACCAACCCGACCCAGGCCGCCGAGCGAATCGTGGCCGCCAAAGGAGGCTCTCACCGGCCCACCCCTGAGGAAATCCGCTCGGCCCGAGCCCGCTGGGAGAAAGACAATCCGCAGACTCGTTTGCGCAAGCCGTCTTTTTCCAACCTGAGTGGCTTTGAGATCGACCCCCTCTACACCCCGGAACACGTCCAGGCCGACCCTCTCAACGATATCGGATTTCCGGGGGAGTATCCCTACCGTCGCGGGGTTCACGCTACCCTCTATCGCTCTCGCCTCTGGACCATGCGTTTGTTCGCCGGCTTCGCCACCCCAAAAGACACCAACGAACGATTTAAGAAGCTCTTGAAAGGTGGCCAGGGCGGCTTGTCGGTGGCTTTTGATATGCCAACTTTGCTGGGCTACGATTCCGACTCTCCCCGCTCCCTCGGCGAAGTCGGAAAATGTGGTGTGGCCGTTGATACTCTGGCCGATATGGAGATTCTTTTCGACCAGATCCCGCTCGACCAGGTCAGCACTTCGATGACCATCAACGGCCCGGCCGCCATTCTTCTAGCGATGTATCTCGCTTTAGCCGAAAATCGCGGGATCCCGCTAGAAAAGATTCGGGGTACGCTCCAAAACGATATTCTTAAAGAATATATCGCACAGAAAGAGTGGCTCTTCCCGCCCCGGCCCTCCATGAAGGTGGTCGTCGACACGGTCGAATATTGCGCTCAGAAGGTCCCTCAATGGAACACCATCTCGATCTCGGGCTACCACATCCGAGAGGCAGGCGCGACCGCCCTTCAGGAGCTAGCCTTCACCCTTTATGACGGAATCTGCTACGTGGAAGCTTGTCTTGAAAGGGGCCTCGACGTGGACGATTTCGCCCCTCGGCTCTCCTACTTCTTTGACTGTCACAACAACTTCTTCGAGGAGATCGCCAAGTTCCGGGCGGCCCGAGTGATTTGGGCCCGGGTCATGAAGGAGCGATTCGGAGCCAAGAATCCCCGCAGCTGGAAACTCCGCTTCCATACCCAAACGGCCGGTGTCTCTCTGACCGCCCAGCAGCCCGAGAACAACATCACTCGAACGGCCTTCCAGGCGATGGCGGCGGTGCTAGGAGGAACCCAATCGCTTCACACCAACGCCATGGACGAGACCTGGGCCCTCCCCACCGAGAAGTCGGCCGAGATCGCCCTTCGTACCCAACAGATTCTGGCTTACGAAACCGGCGTTGCTGACGTGGTCGATCCCCTGGCTGGCTCCTACTATGTCGAGAATCTGACAGACTGGATGATTCAAGAGTGCTTCGCCTATTTCGACAAGATTGGAGCCGAGGGCGGCATCTACCAGGGGATCGACAGCGGCTTCTTTCAACGGGAGATCGCTCGTTCGGCCTACGAATACGCTCAACAGGTCGAGTCGAAAGACGAGATTATCGTCGGGGTCAACGAATTCCTCAATCAGGACGAAGAACTCGAAATCCCGATACTGAAAATCGGCCAGGATTCCGAAAAAACTCAGGTGGCTTACCTGGCAAAAGTCAAGGCAGAGCGGGATTCTCAGGCCGTTCAAGAGACCCTCGCTAAATTGAAAGCCGACGCCGAAGCCGACCGAAACATCATGCCTGCGCTGGTGGCTGCGGTCAAAACCTATGCCACTCTGGGCGAGATGGTCGAGGTGCTTAAAGGGGTCTACGGCGAATATACCGAGCCGGTCATCCTGTGATGAAGGTGAAGTGCCTCTTCTTCGCCTCTTTGCGGAACGCAGTGGGCGAAGAGGAGTTGGAGTTCGAGCTCCCCGGTCAGAGTCGTGTCGCAGACCTCTTAAGCCTGCTCGAGCAGCGGCTCCCTCAACTAGCCCGCTACCGGCGGAGCTATAAAGTCGCCGTGGACCAAACCTTTGTGGAGTCTGACCAAGAACTCCAGGACGGAGCTGAGGTCGCTCTCCTGCCGCCGGTCAGTGGGGGAGGAGCGGACTTCGTCGGCCTGAGTGACCAGCCCCTGTCTTCTGATGAGGCTTTGCGAGCAGTCCAAAGGCCGGACTGCGGCGCGGTGTCTTTGTTTCTTGGCACCGTCCGAAACTATCACCAAGACCAGGTCGTCACCCATCTCGATTATTCGAGCTATGAGACGATGGCCCAAAGCGAAATGGAGAGCCTGGTTGCTCTGGCCCGCCAGAAATGGCAGCTCGGTTCGATCTATCTGGCCCACCGGACTGGCCGGGTCGAAGCCGGAGACCCGGCCGTGGTGGTGGCGGTTTCTTCGGCTCATAGGGCCGAGGCGTTTGACAGCTCGCGCTGGTTGATCGACAATCTGAAGGCTCGGGTCCCTATCTGGAAGAAAGAGGTAGGCCCAGGAGGAGCGGTCTGGATCGAGGGCGATGCCCGAATCGCGACCTAACTTCTCCCCAACGGGCAGAAAAACATTATACGATGCGGTAAGACCTCTGTAACATTTCCGTGCTACAATGGGGTTACCTCTGGAGCGAATTGACAATTGGACGTAACTGGCGGAGTGGTAGCACTCCTAATCGGAGCCGTCTTCCTGATAGGGTCCCGCTGGACCCGCAGGGAGCGGACAGAAAAGGCGCCTGTAGCCCAACCTAACAGCAGCCAGGAAGAGCGCTGCACAGTCAGGGTCGGACGGAGTATCTTGTCTTTAGCCGATCCAAATCGAGGAGCGGTCCTTCTTCGGGTGGTGCCGATTCTTCGTTTGCGCTGGGCCGAGCGAGGTCTTTCTCTGCCGGCCGCCAGGTTTACTGACGACCCCAAACTGGGTCGTAACGAGTACGCCTTTGACATCGATAAGAAGGAAGTTTTTCGCCAAACTCTTTATAGCGACCGGGTCCTGGTGGTTCCCCCTCGGGGAACGCAGCTCGAAGAGGGCGTCCAAGTTGACCTCGAGGGCCTACAGGCTTGGTGGGTCGAGCGGTCCCAGCGGCCCCACTTCGAGTCCCGGGGCTTTTGCCTTCTCGAGCCTGAGGAAGTGTTCCTTAGTCACCTCACCACCCTGGCGCGTGGTCGCATTCACGAGCTGGAAGACTGGGCTTCCCTCTTTCGCTCCCCCAACTCCACCAAGCTTGAGCGCTTCCGCGAGCGGGTCATCGCTCGGCTTGACCGGGGTCTTTCGGTTCACCCCATCGAGTATCATGCCGAGGTCTTTGAACGGACCGGGGACCTGGGTGAGGACAGCGCTCCCATCGACGCCACCACCGACCTGGTCGCGGCCCTTATCTACCAAAGTTTAGCCAAGTATCTCAAAGATGCTGTCACCCGTCGTTTGTCGACCCTTCAATTGGAGCGACTGAACGCCGCTCTTCTTTCGGTCTGGGAATACTCTGAAGAGGATCGCGAGCAGCTGATGCGGCGGGCCCGCTTCTGGAACCTCCATGACGACGAAGAGGCCGTCCGCTCCGTTGTTTATCTTCTTTCCAACGGTCGAGAGGAGCGTCATCAGCTCAAGCCGGAACGCCGTCTGGCCCTGCTGCTTTCGTGTCTTGAAGAGCCGAGCCGGAGCGAGATTCTCAATCGGGTCTCAGACACTCTCAGTGACCGCGACCTGGGGGAATTGGCCTCAGAGCTTGCCAACATCCCGCCTTGCACCATTTTGACTGCAGCCGCGCTGACCGACCCTCTTGAACGGGAGAGAGTGCGGGTGGTGGGAGAGTTTTGCGACTCGGTGGAGTTGACTTCTGAGCAGCCGAGTTGCGATTTTGTGGAGGACGAGGCTGCTCTCTACGTTCGTAGCGACCCGGCTCGAGCCACTTTTGTGATTCGTCACTACTGGTTTTTTGACGACCCTGTTGAGCGCCTTCGCCGGGCCGCCTTTCGTTCGCCCGGTCGGATAGCGCGGATGATCCTTAATCGTTTTACTTGCGAGCCCGGCGAGTATCTGTGGGGCCCCGAGCGGATCGCGATTCTGCTAGACTCGCTCCCAGCCAGCCTGGCCAGGACCCTTCGTCGCTCGCTTTCCCGTCAGGCTCTGCCCCCCGAGCGACCTGTTACGGCTCGGCCAGAACTTCGGCGCAAGGTTCTTGGTCAGTTTGTTAGGCGGATGAGGGCGCACTCTCGGGTTGCTCACGGCAACTAGGAGCTCGCCCGGAAAACTCGGCGCCTCGTTCAGTTGGATCGACCTAGGTCGGGCGGCGATGGCGGGAGCGGTCAGCGAACCCCCGAACCACCGTCTTCTGCCGGCTCAAGTGGAAACGGGCTTCTTGTTTCCGTCCGGTCCCTGCCGCCGATGAGCTCCAAGAAATATCTTCCTTGGGACTCAAGCAGTTCGTAGAACTCTCCCGGCAAAGGCAGTTGATCGAGTTGGCTTCTTTCGATCTCTATAAGAGTGGACGAGTCCAGGTCTCTGAACAGAATGACCTGGACGTTCCTGTCTGGACAGTGGGACACCCCGACCCTTTGGACCCTGGCTTTCACATCCTGATGATACCATAGACAGTTTGGGACCTATTTGTCTGTTGAGTGCTTCACCTAGAGAATGATGGGTTCTTCGAGTCTTAGCGGGGACGACTTCTACCGCTGCCGCTAGGGACATCGAACTGTGGTGGGCCGTTGTGGCGTTCAAACTCCACCAAACGGCCGCTATCGTCAATCAGGACTCTGGTGGTCTGATCCTGGCCGCCGACGACGAACTCGAAACCGCTGGGTTTCTGGAGGAACGTATCGCCGGGGACTCGCTTGAAGCTGACGAATTCTCCGGTGATGAAGATGATTCTCGAGATCAAAATCTTGGGTTTCAGACTTGTCCTGGAACCCGAAACGGTCGAGGCGCTTCTTCACTTCACCGCGTGGATGCTTGGCCTGCAGAACCGCGGTGAGAAGAGCGCCTCTTCCGTCTTAAAACCCTAGTCTCTGACGAGGCGGGTCCCCACCTTGCGGGGGGCCTCTTCCATTGTAACTCAGGTCGGCCGAGCTGCCAAGCCTTAGCTCTTCAGAACCTGCTGGAACCGGCTCAATTTGACCATGTCTTGGAGAAACCAGAGAGCAAGCCGTCGATTGAATGCATAAAATTGGACTCCGACGTTAGGGAAATCAAGGGCATTCGCGGCGCGCCACGGGAGATTGTCGAGACCTCGGTTGAGCAAGTCGTTTATCAGTATTTTTCGACCGTGAAGAACGCAAGAGTCGACCACCTCCTCGTCAGCTTTGACCGAGACTCCATGAGGGTCGTAGCGATATCGGGGAACTCTCTCACTGGAAACCATATCAACATCACGGTTGGCTGTGATATTCAGGTCGCTATCTCCGCCCTGGGAAGTGGCTACGAGACATGTCCTATGCCGGAATGGCGCTCCGTCAGATATGTGTGGCGCTATTGCGACTACGGCCTAGTGCTCGATAAGGGCAACGGCTCGCGCTTTGGCCCAAAGCGCTGCTCTACAGCGCCCGGGCCCGGCCAGGTCCCCACCGGCTCAAGAAGAGATCTGCATCGCCCTCGAATAGGAAGCCGGCCCTAAGACTCTCCCACTTCGCGGAGAGCCAGTTCGCGAACTGATGCGCCCAGATGAAAGCCTAGTTGTTGAAGATCGTCAAGAAGGGGCTTTAGAGCGGGGCTCCATCCGTTCTGAACACCTTTGAGCAGAACGCCAACGGTGCCCGTTACTCTCAGCCTACGAGCGAGAGCGGCTTGGCGAGCCTGGTGGTCGTCGAGGATGAGCCGGCAGTTTGGCCAAGCCAGGCCCAGTGCGATCGCCTCAGTTTCCCCGCTACCGAGTCCCAGGACCTTGAAGTTCTCGAGCGGGGGTTACCTGGTGAATCTGGTACCATTCCAGGCTCTCCAAGTCGGTGATGTCAAGGCCGAGGGCTTGCCCTTGCTTGAGTTCCTCGACCACTGCTTCGGAACCCAGATGTCCTGATAGATCTCGCGGAGCCAATCGAGTCGCCCCAGAAGATGCAAATAGAAGACAGGTGATGTGTTGCTGATAGTGGGCTTCAAAGATTCCGAATTTCGTCTTGGAACTCTTCCACGGAGGGGTTAAAGAGCGGAACGCCCTGATGGCCGAGTTCTTGAAAGAAAGCTATGCGGGGTATCCCGGCCAGTTCCGCCGCCCTGCCAGAGGAGAGTTTCCCTGTCTCGTAGAGTCTCACTGCGGCGGCCATTCTGATCACTCTAGAGAGTCCTTCAGGCGACTCTTTGAGGGCTTCCAAGACGGTGTCGGGAAGGTCGAGCTTAACGGTCTTCATCATAGCGGTCCGGTGCTGGCCAGTTCCTGAAAACGGTGCTTCAAGAACAGCAGGTCGAGCATCTCCTTGGCCAGTTCACGATACCGGTCAGGCAAGGAGTCGATGGCTTCAAACCGGCGCAAGAGCTCCCGGTCTTGGATGTTGGTCTTACCTGAGGCGCCCTTGCCTTCAAAGGCGAGGTAGTCCAGGGTCACATCGAAGATCTCCGCCAATTCGCCCTCACCTTTCCCACCATCGCTTCAGCACTCCAGGCCACTGAAGAGCGTCTTGACCCGACTGGCCGGCTTGAGCCAGGGATCTGTGTCGCGCTCTCCCATTATTGGGCCAGATTTTTTGAAGCAAGAGGGTAGCGGTCTGGGCCACCAACATCAAGATTAAAGGGCGCGAGCGCCCCGCCTTCGGCGCTCTTGACGTCGGCGTCCCAGCCCGCTGTGGAGTAGGTATCAAAAAATTCTTTTCCCAATGGGAGGCGCTCCACATGACTACACTCACCCCTGAACAGGCTCGCCAGCTGGTGGCGGCCATCAACCCTAACTCACCCTTCGGCAGCCGTGACCTGGCTCTCGTCATCTTCACCTTCCACACCGGCGTGCGGGTCGGCGAGCTGGTGGGTCTTAACGTCGGCCAGGGTGGACGTCAACGGGCGGGCCAGGCAGGCGCTGCATCTACCGGGTCGGTCGACCAAGCGGGGTCGGGTTATCCCCCTCAACGCGAAGGCTCAAAAGGCTGTTGGCTTTCAACAAGGCTCGGGGCTTTAGCACGGCGGCGTCGGCTCCCCTGTTCGTCAACCGCAAACACAAACGGCTCTCGGTTCGGGCGGTGCAAGACCTCATCGCTGGGCTGCGCGAGAAGGCGGGGCTTGATGTGCAGGCGACTCCTCAGTCACTTCGACATAGTTTTGCTTCGGCAGCGGTCAATGCTACCGGCGATGTGCGGGCGGTCCAGCAGTTGCTGGGGCATCGGCGGCTCAACAACACCCAAATCT
>CAYRFU010000094.1:0-20388 GCA_964423525.1 uncultured Burkholderiales bacterium
CTCTCACCAGGCCTGCCGGCCATAAAAGTTGAAGCCGAGGCCCGGGCGGGGGTCCCGAAGCTTCGTCCCGGGGAACGTCTCGAGCGCAACAACATCCCCCCTGAGGACTTCTCCGCGCGGTTGCCCTCGGGGGGCGGCTGGGGAGTTGCTCGATTCTCTTGGCGAGGAGCCGAACGCTGACTGGCCGGACGAGGAGAGGGCTGGGGAGCCTGTCTCTGCAGGTGTTTTGGCTTTTGACTATCCTGCTTCTCAGGTTTTTGGAGCCCTTCACCGGTGGAGGCAGCGCTCTTGACCAACTCCGCGCTTCGGGTTGTATCGGGAGGCTTGGAAACCGTTTCTTTAGGTGCTGAATCGGCAGGTTTGGGCGTGCTCCTTTTCAACAAAGCCCCTCCTGTGCCGAAGCTGGAAGACTGACCGGGAGTAGGATTGGGCGCCGGCTGCGGGGAGGCAGGCGAACTCGACTGCCGAGCAACAGGCTTCTCCCTGGGCCCTTTGTCTGGCTGTGGGGCCGTCTCGGGAGGCAGGGTCGGGGCTGAACTTTTAGCCTGATTCGCTTCGCTCTGAGGCTTGGCCAGCGGCGCTCGAGCCTGGGGCGGAGCCGATCTTGACGGAGCCGGCTTGGAAGCTTGGCTCGCGGGCGGCTTCGATTGACTGGTTTCGGCCTTCTGCTGACGCTTTTCAACCTTCTCGGCGACTCGCTCGAGATGCTTACGTAGATGGGTGAGGGCCTCTTTGGCCTGGGTCTGAAATTTGGATTTGGCCGTTTCTTGGGAGCGTTGGGCAGCTGAACCCCGGTGAGCGGCCCGAAAGGCGGTGGTGGTGCGGCTCATCTTCCGCAACAGCTCCATATCGTCAGCCCCGTCGAGGTTGGCCAACTGATTCATGACCTCGTCGGCATCAGGGGTCAGTTCTGCGAACTGACCGGACGTTCTCAAGACCTCCCAGGTCCGCCTCAAGCGAGTCGCGGCACTAAAGACCTTTTGCCGGACGACCGCTTGCCCCAGCTCATCTCCACCTAAAACGCCGCCTTCGGCTAGCCCGGCTGGGGCCGTCGGCTTGGCAGAGACTTCTGCCCCCGGCTTGCGCGCGGTTTCAGGACCTTTGAGGTTAGACTGGCTCTGCTGAGCCTTCATAATAGATGTGAAATCGAACATGCCGGACGGTTTATGTTATCACGACTTTCTCGTCAAGGTAAAGCGACAGGAGGCCATTCGGTCCCGGACTCGAAAATCCGTCTCCGTCAGGAGGATGACCCCATGAGCCAAAGCGCGCCCGAATTTAGCCTGGAAGATACCCGCGGGAATACCGTTCACCTCAAGGACCATCGTGGTCGAACGGTCATCTTGATTTTTGCCAGTCAAGCCACCCAGGAGGCCTCGGCCGTGGCTGCTAACCGGCTGGGCAAGCGCCTACTGACGGACCCTTCCATCGATATGTTCACGGTGGTCGGGGTTCCCAAGATGTTCAAGATGATGGCTCAGGGCCTGCTGAAGCAAGCTCAAGAAAAGGCTCTAGCCGGAGCTCGAAAACGATTCGAGAAAGAAGGAGCTGAGCCGCCCGCCAACCTCGAGAAGCGGATCTACATCCTTCCCGACTGGAACGGCGAGCAGGTCAAAGCCTACGGATTCGATCCCAAAGACAAAAAAGTGCACATTGCGGTCGTTGACGGAGAGGGAAACCTGACCAACAAAATTTCTTCAGCCGACGGGGCCGAAGCCGCCGAGCAGGTCGCCCAAGCCGTTCTCAATTAGTCTCTAAGAATCCACTCTTGCCGGTAGGAGAAGGCCGGGCTCTTGTCGGGCCAAGACGGTCCGCTGGACAACACAGCCGCCCTCCTGGCAGTGAACAACCACTTCATCGATCCCGCCTGAGTCAAAGACGGCGCTGGTGTGAGTCGCCCCCGTCTCATAAACCGCTCTTTCCTCGAACAGTCCACAACGAGTGCTGCCGCCATAATCGGTCGTCACGGCGACCCCATTGCCGGTCAAGGCGTGACTCACATGGCCATCGAATTCGTGGTCTAGACCAGAGGCCTCGGCGAAGCGGTCTTGCCAGAGCCTTTCCCAATCTTCTGGGGGAGCCTATTCACGGCCAGCGTGGGCCCCGAGGCCCTGGTGGCGAGTTTCACGAACGAGCCGAGCAGCTCTTTGAGCAAAGATGTTCACGGACAGAGTTTAGCCGAAGCCCCTGAAAAAATCTAGAAGAAGGAGGTCGTCACACTCTTGGAATAGGGGGAGCGGTCAATGAGTGACTCTTTAGTCATAACCTTTGGGGTCCTGGCCGCCACAGTCGTAGGATTCTTGTCTGACCGGATCCGTCTTGAAGCGGTGGCCATGCTGGCCCTTTTGGCCCTGGCCCTCAGCGGAGTCTTGAGTCCCGAGGAGGCGCTAGCAGGCTTCTCGGACTCGGTCGTTCTGACCCTGGCGGGTCTCTTCGTGGTCGGTGGAGCTCTCTTCAAAACCGGCGTAGCCAACCGGCTCGGTGACCTACTGGCCTATCACGGAGGCACCAGCCAAACCAAGCTTTTGGTCACCATCATGGTAGGAGCAGCCCTTCTTTCCGGCTTCATGAGCTCTACCGGAACGGCGGCCATTTTGATCCCAGCTGTTATGGGAGTGGCCCGTCGCACAGGCTTGAGCCACTCGAAACTGCTGATGCCGTTGGCCTGCGGCTGCTTGATCGGCGGGATGCTCACCCTCATCGGGACGCCCCCCAACCTGGTGGTGCAGGGCGCTCTGACCTCAGCCGGACTCACCACTTTCGGCTTTTTCAGCTTCACCCCGATGGGACTACTCTGCCTGGTCCTTTCTATCGGGTATATGGTCGTTGTCGGGGTCCAACTGTTACCTTCGAATGAGGAGCCAAAGGCCGCCAAGTTGACCATCGCCAGCGAAGAGCTGGCCGGCGAATACGACCTTCGTCACCACCTTTTTCGGGTGAGACTGGAGATCGACTCTGCCCTGGTCGGAAAGACGCCAGCCGACTGCCAGGCTCGCTCCCGCTTCGGAGTGAACATTCTTGGGAGACAGATTCGAGGCCAAGATCAGATTTTGAAGGTGGAGGCCAACACCGTCTTGGAGGCAGGAGATGTTCTCCACGTTCACGCCCAACGACAAGACGCCAAGCAGTTCGCGACCCATTTCCAGGTCAAACTTGGTCACCCCTTGGCAGACTACAAAAAGGTCGCCCCTGATGAAGGCTTGGCCGAACTCCTTCTTTATCCACGCTCCCGTCTCTTGGGTGCGACTTTACGCTCAAGCCGATTCGAACAACGGTTCAAGGTCAAAGTGGTTTCACTGGCCCGAATGGGAAAACTGGTGGAAGAAAATCTGGCCGGAACCCGGCTCCGATTTGGGGACACTTTGTTAGTGACTGGTCACTTGCGCGACCTGGCTCTCTTGACTGAAGAAGTAGGTAATTTCGTGGTAGTGGGATTACCCGACGAAGTGGAAGCAGCCAGTCTCCGCCTCGAAAGGGCACCCGTAGCGATCGCTTTGTTGGTGGTCATGATGTTCCTGATGAGTCTGAAGCTCTTACCGACCGTGATAGCGGTCATGGCGGTGGCCGTAGCGGCCCTTTTGACGGGATGCTTGGATGCCGAAGACGCCTACCGCTCCATCAGTTGGGAGAGCATCGTGCTGATCGCTGGAATGTTGCCCATCGCGACCGCCCTGGATAAAACCGGGGGAGTGGAACTGATCGCCAATCAACTGATCGCCACCTTAGGCCAGTTCGGTCCGACGGCCATCATGGCGGGTCTCTTTATCGTCACCTCAATCTTTTCGCAGTTCGTTTCCAATACAGCCACCACCGTGCTCCTGGCCCCCATCGCCATTCAGGCCGGGCAGCAGGTCGGGGTTGGCCCGCAGGCCTTTCTGATGGCCGTAGCGGTGGCCGCCTCGGCCGCCTTTGTCACTCCGGTCGCCTCCCCCGTTAACACTCTGGTTCTCAGTCCCGGAGGCTATCGGTTTGCTGACTTTGTCAAGGTCGGCCTGCCCCTTCAGCTTCTGGTGATGGTGGCCTGTCTGGTGACCCTACCCTATCTCTTCCCCTTTACAGGATGAAGTTGGCGACCCCCGAACAGGATTTAGGTGGATTTGCAAGCTCGTGTTACCCTGAAAGCTCTGTGGGATGTCTCGCTCGCCGACGGCCACTTCGCTGAAGCCGAACGCGAGGTGATGGCCGACATCCTGAGTTCGATGGGACTGACAGCCGCCGATCTGATCGCCGCTGGCACCAGTCCTGAACCAACTCCGAGCCTGGCCGCTATCTTCCCTGATTTCCACAGTCGGGTCCAGCTGCTTGATAAGCTCCTCAGCGTCGGACTAGCTGACGGGATCGTTGCCCCTGAGGAGCTGGAACACCTCAAAAAGGTAGCAGAATTACTCGAGCTTAGCGATGAACAGTTCGAGAACTGCGCCATAGAAGCTCTGGAGCGACATCAGCAGTTTTAGGACTTTACTGAGTGGTGCCGAAGGGGCTTGCTCGCATGGCCCGTTGAATCCTCACCAGGGTGCCCGGGTTAGATTGAAAGAAGCGGTTGAGGTCTTTCAGGCTAGCTTGAAAAACTCGCACGGTGCCGACGGCCGCCGCTTCGATGCGGTAGGTAATCAACTGCCCCTCCTGGGGAATATGACCGAGCAAAGCCCCTCGACTCACCTTCATACGACGTCCGTGAGCATCTTTGAGTAGAACTTCACCGTCCGCCACGAGATAGAGCTGAAGCGGCAGGCCGCCGATCGAGTAGAGGGCTTCACCGTCGAAGAATTCTCGGGTGCGAAGAATGGCCAACAGCTGAGTCTTCTGAAAGGTCGTCAGAGGTTGAAAATGGCGGTTGGCATTCATCACCGGCCAGGCGTCGGTCATTTTGTTGCGAGCCACCTGGCGAAGCAGGGACGGAATCTCGGTGTTGGAGATAAACTGCACAAAGTCCAGCCGCGGGATGGTGATCGTGGTGACGGGAGATTGAGCCACCACGTCAGCAAAACGGGGCTGGTCGAGAATGATAGCCATCTCGCCAAAATAGTCGTAGCGCCCCAGCACTTTGACTGTGCGCCCTCCCCGGATCACTGCCGCCTCCCCATCCTGGATCACATAGAACGCCTCGCCCCGGTCGCCCACTCGGATGACTTTCTCACCCGCCTGGAAACGGCGATGACGAGCGATCCGAAGGAATTCAAGCGACTTCTCGATGGGCAGACTGCGAAAAAGGTCAGTGTTAACTAAAATGTCAAGCATCTGGTGAGCGAGACTCGTCTCGGGAGCCTCAACCTCCAGAATCAAAGTTCTTTCGAGTCCGGTGGGGGCGAGCTTGAGGCCTGAGTCGGAGGGGACATGATCGGGGGAAACATGGGTCAGATAAAGGCGGTCCTTGACTTCGGCCGGGAGCTTCTCGAGAACCTCCAGAGGAGTGTGAATCGGGGGTACCCCGGCTTCGTGAAGAACCAGATCAGCCATCCAGTCAAAATTGAGCAGGTCGTCTCGCCGAGAACGACTCAAAAGCCCTTTCTCATACCACTCCTGAATGGTCTCGGGATGGTAGAGAGTGTCGCAAGAGTAGGCGAATCTCCGGCCTTGATATTCCACCGAAAAGCCCAAAGTGGGGATGGGGTGGAGGGTGTAGCGGAAGGTGAACTCTCCCCCGGCGATATTGATCGGTTGTCCCACCATGACAGGACAAAAATCATAGAGGCGGTGAAACTTGGCCGCCGAGAGACCGGTTAGGGCCCGATATTTGCGCACGAAGCTTTCCATCACCGTGGGGGTTGTGTGGAGTCGAACGCGCCCCCCCTCAAGAATTTTTTGAAGTGTGCCAGAGTCGTGGTCAGCGTGACAATGAGTCAACACCAGATCCGTGATCAATCTTGAGTCGATGCCGTTACTCCTTAGCCATTCCGTGCTGTGAACGGGCGGATCGACCAGAACTCCTCGCCCGTTGAGCCAGACAATGAAGCCAGAGGTGAGAGTGTCGGCATCAAAACCGTGGCCGGCTCCCAAGATCGTCACTCCGAACTCGCTAGGATGATACCGATTGACAGAATCGGTCGGAAGAACCGGAGGCTCATCTCGCTGAAAGGTGACCTGGTGAGACTCTTGGCCCCGTCGAAACGAAAATCGATTGTCGCCGTGAGCGGTAATCGTAACCCCTTGAAGCACGGCCTGGCCATGCTGGTCCAAGATGATCGGCTCGACCATATCGCGTAGGCGAAGGAGGCGGTCACCCTGGCGTTTATACTCGCGCATCTCGGCTTCCAAATCGGGGAAGCCAGGCGTGTCAGCGCCCTGAGGATACTCCTCGGCCAGGTGAAGCCGCGCCGGTCCGAAAATCGCTTCTCGCAGCACCCTCACGACGGGCCGAAACTGGTCAGGACGACAGAGAAAGCGTAATTTCTGCTGACGAATGTAATAGTTATAGTAAAGGGGAAACTCCAACTCGGCCACGCTCACGCCTCGGGGCACGTCAAACAGGAAATCAGGGAGAAGATAGGTTTGAGGAACCCCGGGCTCGCGAGCCATGGTATCTTTTATGGTCTCCGGGTAAGCCCCCACTTGAAGACGCAAATCGCCCCACTCGACCAAAAACCCGCCCCGGTCCAACTCGGTGGCCGAAAATTCTACTGTGCTAGTCCCGACTGAGCTATCCATCGACCCAGGAGTTCCCTCTCTTCAGCCTTCATTCCCGTTTGATTAGCTAAAGGCATAGCCTCGGAGTCGACAGCTTGGGCCTGAATCTTAGCGGCCAGAGCTCTTATCTGGTCGGGACTCTCGAGTACGACCCCTAAGGGAGGTTTCTTCCAAACCGGGTCGCTCGGCTGGCTGGAGTGACAAGCCAAGCACCTGTTAGCGATGACGGTTTGCACCTCGGCCATGGTCACCCTGGATCCCTCACTAGCCACCGGCGCTGGGGCCTTCGGATAGGTCATCCAGATTAAAACGGCCAGACTCGCCAACACAGGGGCGCTCACCCAATAGGCTGTCTGATGGCGCTCATGGGTGATCATCAGATGCCGGATGCCGGCCCCGAAGACCACCAGCAAAAGCAGGACGACCCAATTATGGTCGTGGCCAAAAGTGTGGGCGTAGTGGTTGCTGATCATGGTGAACAGCACCGGAAAGGTCATATAGCTGTTGTGAACGGAGCGAACTTTAGCGTATTTCCCCTGGCTATAGTCAGGCGTCTGGCCAGCCAGAGCTGCATCCAGCATTTTCTGTTGGTTAGGAAGAATCCGAATCCAGACATTTGCCACCATCAGAGTGCCTAGCACTGCCCCCGTGTGGATATAGGCGGCCCGGCCGCTAAAGAGGTGACAGAGCCCATAAGTCAAGCCCACCAACAGGACGATGGAGACGGCTGTAGCGGCTGGAACGCTCTTCTTTCCCAGGGTTTGCCAGAGAAGATCGTAGACGACCCACGACAAGAAAACAGTGGCCAGACTGATAGCGATGGCTTGGGGCAGGGAGATGTCGGCCACTTTCCGGTCGACCAAGAAAGCGCCCCCACTCAGATAGTAAACCACCGACAGAAGCAGCATACCGCTGATCCAGGTGAAGGTCGCCTCCCATTTAAACCAGTGGAGTTTAGGGGGCATCTTGCCTGGCTCCATCAGTCGCTTCTCGACCAGGTAGTAAAAGCCACCATGAACCATGAAGGTCTCACCCTCCACCCCGTCGCGAGGCTCCTGGGGGGGTTCGAAGCTGTTGTCTAGCCAAACGAAGTAGAGAGAACTTCCGATCCACCAGATACCGGCTATCACATGAAACCAGCGAATTAAAAGTCCGAGCCACTCCGAAACAACAGGGCTCATGGGTTCTTCCTCCGAGCCGTCCCCCGGCTTAGACCAATCTTCCCCGCCAGTGGCTCAGCTCCCTCGGTAAGTGCTGTACCCGAAAGGGCTCAAGAGCAAAGGGACATGGAAATGGTCACCGGACTGGGCAATGGTGAATGTCACTTCCACGTAGGGATAGAAACCGTCAACTCCTAAAGTCTTGAAGTAGGCCGCTGTCTCGAACACCATCCTATAAACCCCGGGGTCGAGGCTCTCCCCCTCCGGCACGAGCCCTGGCACGCGGCCGTCAGCATTGGTGGTCCCGCTGGCAAGATCCACAAACTCGGGGCCGGCTTGCTTCTTCAAGAGGACCTTCAAGCCGCCACCGGGACAGCCTCGGGCGGTGTCAAGAACGTGGGTGCTAATCGTACTCACTGGGTCAAATACTTCTCCAATCTCAAAGCCGTAATGCGAGCTTGCTCAGAAGCCGCAGTGGCCACTTCGGTAGCGCGGTCGTTGTGGAGACGGGACTCCAAGACGGCCAGCATCTCGGTCGCGTTTTTTCCCGTCGCGCAAATCAGGAACACAAATCCGTATTTCTCTTCGTAGGCTTGATTGAGAGAAGCGAACCGCTCCTGGAGGTCTGACTCGGGAGCGCTGCCTTGCTCCTCGGCCGACCAACGAGAACCTCGCTCGGTCCCCGATTTGCGCTCACCGATACGGGGGTGCCCCGAGAACGCTTCAAGCCATGTCTCCTCCCCCAGCTCATTCCAAACTCGCGCAGCTCTCTCAAAGAGATCGGGTCGGTCGCGAAAGGGGCGGGCTTGAGCCACTCGCTCGGCCCACAGCCGGGAGGAACAGATATCGAGCAGATCCTTCTGAGCGGCCTCTTGAGAAAGAGCGTTCAGCCATCGCAGACGGACCTCGGCCAGGCCTGAGGAATCGGGCCGTCCCCAAAGCCTGAGCCGAGCCAGGCCACCGTCGGGGTAGATATGAAGCCGAACCAGACGCACCCCTTCCTCAAGACACAGTTCGCGACCAAAGCGGTGCACTGTATGAGGGAGAAGCTGTTGGCGCGGCAAGAGTGGAAACCAATGGGCCTTTTCCGGCCCCGACTCTCTTGCCCCCTCCAGATAACAAGCGGCGGGAGCGTTGCCCTTAAAATGGGAAGAGTTGACTTCAGCCGCCAGCACCGTGCCGGCACAGGCCAGGCGCAAGACGGCCCAGTCGTTGCCATTATCCCGTCGTCGACGGGTCTCCCACCCTTCGTTCATCTGACGAGAGGGGCCCGGTCGGATCAGATTTTGGCGGTCACCAAAGAACATATCGCTGCAAGAATGAACGTAACCACCGTTCTCCATGGCCGCCAAATCGAGGGGCATGGCCAGGCGCTCAGGCCCCATCCAGTCGGGCAGGGAGTGACCGTAGACCCTGAATCGAGCCACGCCCCCATCGGGAAAAATGTTGAGGCGCAGATGGGAGAAGCGGTGAGAATCGACAACCCGGAAACGGTTCGGATGATCGCCTCGGAGGGGAGAACGGGGCACCAGCTCAACCCAATTCTCCAGTTGCGCCGGCCAGGCATTATGTGGCCCCAAACAAGCCTCGACCGAGGCCTCCTCGGGATAGTTTCCTTTGAAGTGGGCCGTATCCACCACCACCTCGTGGACGACTCCCGGCACTCCTAGACGGACGATACACCAGTCGTAGCCAGGCTGTCGGCGTCGGCGAGACTCCCAGCCATCCATCCATTTCCCAGTGGCCACATATTCGTGCTCCAGCCAGACAGCTTCGGTGTCTTTGACCAGATTGTGACAGGGCGCAAAGAAATCGTCGTTACAGGCAAGGGCGTAGCCTCCCAAGCTTTCTGCTGCTAAATCAACCCACTCCTGCATGCTTTTTCACTAGCCTTCCCCGGGGAGGACCCACAACGTTGCCTCGCTCAAAGACCTTCTCGCCTCCTAGGAAGGTCGCTTCCACCACCCCGAACAGGGTCCTCCCTTGATACGGTGTGAGCTGATGGCGGTGAAAGAGTCTTTCCACCGTGAACCTTCGCTCGGGAGAAAAGGCTACCAGATCAGCTCGAAATCCAGAGGCCAGGTCCCCCTTGTCGGGCAATCCCGCTAGCTGAGCCGGGAAGCGGCACAGCCAGTCGACCACCCGCTCAAGCGGTAGACCTCTTTGACGAGCGCCGCTCCAAACGACTGGAAGAAGAAGCTGAAGAGAGCTGATGCCACCCCAACTGGTCTTAAAGTCGTCGCTTTTGAGAGCAGCGGGACTCGGAGAATGGTCACTTGCGACCATCGGGATCTGGCCTTCCTGGAGAGCTCTCCAAAGGGCCTCGCGAGTGGTGCCACTGCGAATAGGGGGAGCGCATTGGAAACGGGTGTCCCCCTTGGCCACCTCCTCAGCCGCGAAGAAAAGGTAGTGGGGACAAGTCTCACAGGTTAGGGGCGACCGGCTCAAGACGGCCAGAGCTTGCTCGGTCGCTACGTGGACGATATGAGTTCGACAGCCCGTAGCCTCGGCCAGCTGAGCGACAGCTTCAATGGCTCTGACCTCGGCTTGGGCCGGCCGGGTGGCTAGATAGGTGGCGTAGAGGGCCGAATCTCCTTGGAAAGGCCGGAGACACTCCGGGTCCTCTGCGTGAACCAGTAAAGGGGTCTCCAGTTGGGCCAGTTTTCTCATCACCGGCTCCAGCTCGGTCAGAGTGAGCTGTTGAAACTCATCCGTGCCCGGATGACTCAGAAAACACTTGAAACCCAACACCCCGGCGTGATGAAGAGGCTCAAGCTGTTCTAAACATCCGGGAACGGCCCCACCCCAAAAGCCCACGTCCACAAAAATCTGAGGCTTGGCGGCCACCTGCTTAACCCACAAAGCAGCCAGATTGGTGGTGGAGGGAATACAGTTGAGAGGCATGTCGACCAGGGTCGTGATGCCACCGGCAGCGGCCGCTCGGGTGGCCGTGTCAAACCCCTCCCACTCGGTGCGTCCGGGCTCGTTGATATGGACGTGAGTGTCGATCACCCCGGGCAGGAGATAAAGGTCTCCGAAGTCATAATCGGCGGGTCCGTAGTCCTCCATCTCAACGATACGTCCCTCTCGAACCACCACGCAGGCGGGACCAAATCGGCCCTGTTGATAGACGTTTCGAGAGGCGACCTTCATCCCGCTGGATTCGAAGAGGAGAGGATCTCGCCTGCTATCCACAAATTAGCTGGAGTGGCGGCCGAGGCCCTCAGAGGAGCATTTTTGGACACGGTGCGATGCCCTTGGAGCTATGCTCCAGAGGAGGCTGCCCGTTTCTTCGAAGACGGCCTTTTGATCTACTCCGAAGGCAAGATTGAAGCCTTCGGAGCCTACCATGAGCTAGCCCCACGTTACCCGGATCTAAAGCCCGCTCATTTTCCCAACCGCCTGATTGTACCGGGCTTCGTCGATTGCCACGTTCATTATCCCCAGACCCGAATCATCGGCTCCTACGGAAACCAACTTCTCGACTGGCTCCAACGCTATGTCTTCCCGGAAGAACTGAAATTTCAAGATAAAACCTACGCCGAAGAAGTGGCTGAGCTCTTCTTTTCTCTCCTGATCGCTAACGGAACGACCACAGTCCAGTCGTTCACCACCACCTTTCCCGTTTCGGTCGAAGTGTTCTTTGAGGCCGCCCAACGATGGAATGTGCGCGCCGTGGCCGGCCTCACCGGCATTGACCGGCCCGGCACTGCTCCCGACCCCTACCGAGATACGGCCGCCAGTTTTTACGAAAACAGCGGTCAACTCTTAGAACGTTTCCATGGTCGCGGTCGAAACCTGTATGCCATCTGTCCCCGTTTCGCCCTCGGCAGCACCCCTGAGCAACTGGAGAAAGCCGGGCTCCTGCGGCAGCAATATCCCGATTGCTGGGTCAACACCCACCTCTCCGAAAATCCAACCGAGATCAAGACAGTTCTCCAGTTTTTCCCTGATGCCCGCGATTATCTAGAAATCTACGAGCGCTACCAGTTGGTGGGGCCCCGTTTCAGCGCGGGTCACGCCATCCATCTCTCTCCTGGAGAGTTTGAGCGCCTGGCTGCTGCTGGGGCGGCCATCACGTTCTGCCCAAGTTCCAATCTCTTTTTAGGTAGTGGACTGTTCCGGCTCGATCGATGCCTGGAGGCGGGAGTTCGCCTGGGGTTAGGTTGTGATAGCGGGGCCGGCAACAGTTTGTCGATGCTTCAGACCCTCGACAACGCTTACAAAGTTGGCATGCTGGGGTTCGTCGAGCAGGGCCAAGAAGCGTTCAAAATCTCTCCGCTGCGAGGACTTTACCTGGCCACTCTCGGCTCAGCCCGCTCCCTCTATCTCGACCACCTGGTAGGCAATTTCGAGGTTGGCAAAGAGGCTGACCTGGTGGTTCTTCACCCGGCCGGGCATCCCACTCTTAGAGCTCGCAGCGGCGACTCTGGACCCAAGAGCCTGGAAGAGGCCGCTGATCAGTTCTTCGGACTCATGATGCTCGGCGATGAAAGGTGTGTTGAGATGACTTTAGCTGGCGGCGTCAAGTATTGAGGCTGGCTTCGAATTCAGCCAGGTTTTCATACTCCCTCCGAACGCCATAAAGAAGGCGCCCCTGACCGTCTACTCCCAGAAATTCCAGGCCGTTACCGTTCTCTTTGGTGGTCGCTTTCTTGGTCACCTCGCTGACCTGAACTCTTCCATTGGGCAGATGATCGACTCGTGCCAGGCTTCCGTCAGGCATAATCATGGTGGGCTTGAAGCGAGGCGCGTCCCCCTCTTGCCCTGATTTGTCCTCATCCAGAGAGCGGGTAGCCTCGTGGGCCGAAGGGTCTATCGTCTTGAGCCGGAGAGTCTCCCTTGTAATCCTATCCCCCGTCTTTTGAGCCCAAGGCTCCGGAGCCGGTAATGGCTCTCGTTGAGGCTCGCTTGTTGAGGACGGCTCCTCCGGCTCAGTCTGGGTCGTGGGCGCAACCTCTACCTCGACGCCCTCCACTTCCACAGCTCCTGCTAGCGTCGTGGCCCCCGGGGCAGGTGGTGATGACTGTAGCTCAACGGCCTCGACGGCCGGCGGTGCCTCTAATGAAGGAGGCTCAAAGCCTATGGTAGGCGGACTCTCCGGTTCGGTGACCGGTGGAGGTTCAAGCTCCGTTATCGGGGGGGGACCGATGGTTGTCGGAGCAGGCGGCGGGGGTAGAGGAGACTCGTCTAACACCACGGCCGGGATCTCCGGTGGCGGAGGCAGGGTGGTCGAATCGACCGTCGATCGAGTCGGCGGAGGAGCCAATTCGCTATCGAGGTATTCTGGCTCGGGAGCCGGTTCGTAGTCCCCTTCGACGAACCAATCCTCTTCGTCTTCAGGATCGTCGTGCTCGGAAACCTCAATCAAGACGGCGCTCGGACCGACCCGCAAAGTCTGCTGCGGGTCGAGCTTCCACCAAAACTCTGGCACAATCCGATGTCCGTCGAGAAGAGTGCCGTTCATCGAGCGCAAATCTCGAACTTCTAGAGCGCCACCCCGGCAGCGGACTTCGGCGTGACGACGACTTGTCTCGGTGTCGTTGAGGACGAGATCGTTATCGGGCAAGCGACCAAGACGAATGGGGGTTCCGTCGGGAGGAACCCTCACTCGCTGCTCACCCACTAACAGGTAGTATGCTTGGCGACTCTGACTGTCCACGCTTCAACAGAAACGGCCGTTCGGTCGCCAGAAGAGCGACCGCTAGCCTTTACTTTTCACCCGCCGGTAGGGGTAAATCCACCCTGCCAGGGCTCTCGGTGAACGAGATTGGACCCAGACCCTACCGTGCCCTCTAAATTTCATGACCAGTTGGTCGCCGAAGAGAAAAGCCCGAATCTTCTTACCGCTGCGGGTGACATCGTAGTCTAGACTGGCATCCCAGGCCACGGCATACCCGTTGTCCACCACATACTCTCCGGCCACCTCCACCTCGTGGATGTCGCCGTAGGCGTTCCAAAAAATGGTCCCGGAGCCCTTTGCCGTGAGCACAAACATGCCCTCCGCGAACATCTTTTTGAGACCCTGAAATTTCGAATCGATTTCCACCGTCGGAGCCGAGGCCAAATAAGCTCCCCGTTCGAGCATCAGGTTCTCCCCTTCCATGTCGGTGGCCATGATGTAGCCAGCCTGACCTGAAACAAGAGTCACCTTCCCGCCCGCCTGCTGGGAAGTATACTCGTTTTGAAAAAAGCTCTCGCCACCGAGAAGGCCTCGTTTCAAAGCGCTACCGATCCCCCCCCTGGTGCTCGTCTTGGTTTCGATGCAGGAGTCCATCCAGGCCATGGCGCCGGCCTCAGCCACCAGAGTCTGACCAGGATCAAGGGTGACCTCCAGGGCGGGGTAGCTTCCTTCACACTGAATCTCATACTTCATTTTCTAACTCCTCGGCGGTAGCATCGGACCGAGAGACCGTCCGAATTCGTTGCGATTATGAGACTGAACCATCACCTTGCCCGTGCCTCGAAAGTTGAGCACAAAGCCCTCCCCGGCCAAAAAGGTGGTCAGCCAAGACCCGCCCACTTTGGAAATCTCATAATCGAGACTGTCCTCGAAAGCCACCACGTGGCCAGTGTCAATAGTAAAAGTTCCGTTGACCTCCTCGGTCCAGATGGCTCCGAAAGCATCTAAAACCAAAGGGCCCGAGCCGGTGGCGTGCACAAAGACCAAGCTTTCCCCGCTGAAGGCTCCTTTGAGACCTTGAAACTTGGTATCGGTCGTGACGTTAGGCCCGGAGGCCATATAGGAGCCACCGGCACAATACCAGCCGGGCCCATCCAGGTCGACCAAACCAACATTGCCTGGCAGGGTCGGAGCCAACACCACTTCCACGTCATTGGCTTGAGCGGTATAAGTCGAAAAGAAAAAGGAGTCGCCGCCCAACAGTCGCTTGAGGCCCCCAAAAATGCCTCCACTCCCTTTCTTTGTGGTCACGTCGACATCGATCTCGGCCGACATTCTCACCATCTTTCCAGCTTCGCTCACGAAATGCTCACCCTGTTCCAGGGTGACTTTCAGGCTCTGAAAAGCGTGATGTCCAATGATCTCGGTTTTCATTCCCCCTCCTTAACCTATGCAGTAGCCCGATAACCAGCTGGAAAGTCCACCCATAGAGCGAGTTTGAAGCCAGACCTTGCCGTTTCCGCGAAACTTCAAGACCAGCCCCTCGCCCGAAAAAATGGTGGACATCAAGTTGCCCATGCCGGCGATCTCCCAGTCCAGTTTCGGCTCCCAACCCACCACGTGGCCTGTGTCGACGATGAACTCCCCGTCGACCTCTTTCTCGACGATAGAGCCGTAGGCGTTATAGTAAAGGTCGCCGTTGCCGGTCACCTGGAGAAAAAACATCCCCTCGCCCGAAAAGATCGCTTTTAGTCCCCCGAAGACAGTTGAAATAGTTACTCCCGGCGTGCAGGCCAGAAAAGCCCCCGCCTGAAACATCAACGTCTCGCCGCTCAAAGCGCGATGACAAACCTGGCCTGGGATCGAAGGCGAAATCGATAGCCGCTGGTTATTTCCCTGGGTGGAATACTCTCCCACCATCAACGTTTCGCCAGCCAAAAGCTTTCGCATCAAAGCCGGGACAAATCCGCCCATCATCCTGGACTCGACCTGAACGTCGCTATCCATCATGGACATAGCCCCAGCTTCCACCAACACCTTGTCGCCGGCGTTGAGACGAAATTTGATATGGCCGAAATCCGGATTCCCGGCCAGTTCCTTCTCCATCTACTTCCCCCGTTTCAGGCTTTGCTGGACTCCCTCCCAGTCGATCTCAAGAGGGCGATAGGCGCGGCCATCGTTCTCAGCCACCAGCCGCTGGAGGTCTTCGATCCTCTCGTCGGTGGCCGGATGAGTTGAAAGGATTTTCAAGAATCCCGGTCCCCCTCCCTGTAGTTCGAGAAGACGTTCGAAAAAACGTTTCAGTCCCACCGGGTCGATTTCGCTTGCGACCAACAGTTCAATCCCTTTGCGATCGGCTTCTCGCTCCATATCCCGAGAGAAGGAAAGCTCCAGAAAGAGGGGAGCATTGGCCAGCACCGCTTCTTGCACGGTGCCCACATCCCCGACCAACAGAGCGATCACCAGATGCCACTTCAACCGGCCGGCCAGGCCTCGAAGACTATGACGGGAGAGCACGTGTTGTAACTCATGAGCTAGCACCCCGGCCACCTCCTCGGGACTTTCCGCCTTCTCCAACAGGCCTGTGAAAACAACAATTTTGCCACCAGGGGCGGCGAAAGCGTTGACCATCTCGTCACGCACAACTTTGACTTCGAAGGTGTAGGGCGTTTCCCCAACACCTCGCTTGAGGCGGTCGACAATCTTTTCCACCGCACCCGCAATCTCAGGATCGGTGACCTCCTCCCAGTCTTGGCCGGCGAAGGCCACCTCTCCCAGCTGTTCCTCCCAAGTGACGGGTACGGCTGCCACCATTCTCGCGATGGCCAGGTCGAGAAGAGCGTTGAGACCGAGCCCACCCACCACCAGCAGAACCAAAACGGTAGTGGTCAAAAGACCCGAGCGAAACCGTTTGCCTCGCACTTCGAACCGAGCCCGGTCGAGGGCTTGACTGGTCGTTAAGCAGCCCAGCCTTTCCAAGTCCGCTTCGAAATCGTTTCGCTCCAAGTAGACCGTAGCGCCATCAGAAGTGAGCACCACCTTGCAGTCGTCGGTGCCTCCGAAGGTCAGCTCCGAGCTGGCCAGGAGAAACTCGAACCGACGAGGCTCTCCCTCGGGATTTCTCTCCTCGGCCACCAGCTTTTTGCCGAAAACCTCGACCTCACAAAGGATGCCCTTCTTGTGACCCTCGCAAAAGACTTTGCCGAATTTCATAACACCCACTTCCCTTCAGAGGGTATAAATTCCGTTCGGGTGAACCAGTTTACAGTGCTTGCTTTGCAACTACCCGGTGAATACCAACCTCTTTACGGCTGCTGGGATGAGATGATGTCGCCCGACGGTCAGGTTCGCCCCGCCTGGGAGCCTTTGCTGGCGACTCTCAACAGTCTCGGTGAAAGCAAGATGAGACGTCGCTGGGAAAGGGTGCGCCGGATGCTCACCGACCACGGCGTGACCTTCAGCCTCGACGGCGATCAAGCCGGTGTGGAACGTCCCTGGGAGCTTGACCCTATCCCGTTCATCCTTAGCGAGAAAGAATGGACCCAGATTGAGGACGGGGCGGTCCAGAGAGCCCGCCTTCTGAAGGCTCTACTGGAGGATCTTTATCACGAAAGAATCATGCTGGCTCAACGCTGGGTTCCCCCGGAGCTAGTTTTCGCCAGTCCTGGTTTTCTTCGGCCTTGCGCCGAATTGACCGTCAACAACGACAGCCGCCCTTTCCTACTGACGCTCGACCTGGGTAGAGGCCCTGACGGTCAATGGCAGGTTATTCGCCAGAACTGCCGCTCGGCCCGGGGAGCAGGTTACGCCCTCGAAAATCGCCTTCTCATCGCCCGCATGTTGCCAGAATTCTTCCAGACCTCTCAGGTGCGCCGCTTACTTCCTTTCTTCGAATCACTGCGCAGCGGCCTGGTGAGCTTCTCGGTCAACCAGGACGAACCTCGGGTCGTACTCTGGAGCGAAGGCTCCTCGGCCGACTCCGCCTTCGAGCAAGCCTATCTGGCCCAGTCGTTAGGAATTCCCCTGGTGGAATCGGCTGACTTGACGGTCCGCGACAACCGGGTCTATCTCAAGCTTCTTGACGGACTTCAGCCCGTCCACGTGTTGTTCCGCTGGATTCGAGACGTAGACTGCGACCCGCTTGAGCTACCGGGAGCGAGTCTCGGAGGGGTGGCCGGCCTGGTCCAGGCGATTCGACATCGCAAGGTTTCAGTGGCCAACGCTCTCGGCTCGGGCTGGGCTAACACCCCGGCGCTGGCCCCTTTCATGCCGGGTCTAGCCCGGTTCTTCTTGGGGGAAGACCTGGGCTTGCCTGACGCTCCCAGTTTCTGGTGCGGCGACTCACACCAACGACGACAAGCGCTAACCGAACTCGACCAGATGGTAGTGCGTCCGACTTTCCGACGCCGGCAGGACAAACCGCTTTTCACAGCTCACCTCGAAGAAGCCGAGTTAGACCGGCTACGGGCTAGAATCGAGGCCAACCCGAGCGACTTTGTGGCCCAGAAACAACTTTCTCTCTCTACGGCACCGGTCTGGAAAGAAGGTCGCTTCGCTCCCCGCCATCTGGTCTTGCGGGTTTTTGTCATTTCCTTTGGTAATCGCCACCAGGTTCTGCCCGGGGGCCTGGTTCGGATGTCACCTGATAGTGAAAGTTTAGTCGTGTCCCCGACCGGGGGCGGCCGGGCTAAAGACGCTTGGGTGTTAGCTCCCGACCCCTCTTTTCCCCCAGATTTCAACTCGGCCGAGTACGCCCCAATACGAGCGCCCTTTCGTCTTAGTCGCGCGGGAACCGGTCTACCGAGCCGGGTGGCCGACAACCTGTTTTGGCTCGGCCGCTACGCCGAACGGGTGGAGAGTCTGGCTCGGTTGCGTCGCATTGGTCTGGTGCGTCGCCTTGAGAACGCCCGGGCTGAAGAGCTCGATGTGCTAACCGGCAGCGCCGATCATCTGTCGGAATTGCTCTCAAGTCTGTCTCATTTACGTCGACTTTGCGCCCAGGTCCGAGACCGGCTTTCCCAGGACAGCTGGAGCACGCTTCATCAACTCTCGCTAGAGTATGAAGGTCCCGGTGTCGAATCCCAACAAGAGCTGGCTTCGCTGCTGGCCGGTCTAGCCGCCTTCTGGGGCATGCTCACCGAGACGATGAGTCGCAGCCACGAATGGCGCTTTCTTAAGATCGGCAAGAGGCTGGAGCGCTCTCTGAGGGTTCTCTCCCTCCTTTCGCGAACCTTAGGAACCCGCCAACCCAGTGAGCCCCGTCTTCTTGAGGCTATCCTGGAAATGCTAGACGGGGCGCGCGCCTACCGCCAGAAATATCCCGGAGGGGTGATTGCCGAAGCCGTGGTCGACCAGATTCTGGTCGATGAAAGTAACCCCCGTTCGGTGGCTTTTCAGCTGGAATCTCTCGAGAATCACTTCGCCCGACTGCCTCAGGAAGGCGACCGAGCCTGGTCGAGCGCCGAGGCCAAATTACTGCTGGGTTGTCAGACCGACATTCGGCTGGCTGATATCAATTTGTTGTGTCAGGTGGCTCCTGGTAGCCAACGGGTTCACCTTCTGGAACTGTGCAACGGTCTTAGAGCTCGCCTGCTGCAGATGTCGGAAGCGATCAGTCGGAGCTACCTCACTCATCTGGATCCAAGTCGCCAATGAAGTATCAAGTCTCTCACAAGACCCTTTACGACTATCAGTCGCGGGTCTTTCTCAGTCACAACCAGGGCTACTTCGAGCCTCGCCAAGTTCCCGGTCAACGATGTCTCCGCAAGCGCCTGTGGATCACCCCTGAGCCGGCCGTGCAAACTGTTCACCTTGACTACTACGGGAACCCTTTCACCTTCTTCGCCGTCCAGGAACCTCATTTACAGCTAGAGGTCTTGACCAAATTTACCATCGAACTCAACCCTGCCTCACCCCCAGAATCCTCACCGGCCTGGGACAGCCGGGGGACTCTTGAGCTTGAAGTGATGGAGTTTGTCTACCCTTCTCGCCTCTGCCCAGCTTTGCCTCAGCTTCGCGACTACGCTTCGACCTCTTTTCCTCCCGGTCGTTCTCTTCTCGACGGTGCTCTCGACCTCAACCTGCGCATCTACGAGGAGTTTTCCTTCGACCCCACGGCCACCACCGTGTCCACTCCGGTCAGCGACGTTTTTGTCAACAAACGAGGGGTTTGCCAGGATTTCGCACACCTCTTGATCGCTTGTCTTCGCTCTTTGGAACTCCCCGCTCGCTATGTCAGCGGCTATCTTCGCACCATCCCTCCTCCCGGCAAACCTCGCCTTGAAGGAGCTGATGCTTCTCATGCCTGGGTTGACCTCTATCTCCCTGGCTTCGGCTGGCTGGGGCTCGACCCCACCAACAACTGCGTAGCCGCCACTGACCACGTCGTGCTGGCCTGGGGCCGGGACTACCAAGATGTTTGCCCTCTGCGTGGAGTCGTTCTCGGGGGTGGTGAACAGACCGTCCACGTCGCTGTTGACGTGGTCGAAAGCGACTGATTTTGCCGTCGGGGCGAAAGTAGACTTGAACCGGGCCCCCTGGGCGAGGGGGGTGCAAGTCTAGGCGCCGCCAGGCCGCGAGTTAACTTGAACCGGCCCCCTTGGTTGGGGGGGTGCAAGTCTAGGCCCCGCCAGGCCGCGAGTTAACTTGAACCGGGAAGGCCTGGACGAGGGGGCACCCTAGCCTCCTCCGGCATGGTCTGGCCTGCTCCGCGAAGCTAATCCACTAAGACGTAGCGAACTCGATAGTCCAGCCCGTCACGGGTGTAAGACCATTCCGCCGGCCACGACGAGTAAAATTCTTCCAGAGGGGGAGTACATCGCCGGCCTGAAGACCAAGAAGGTGCAACGGGCCCCGGCAGGAGGGCGAGCAATGGACCACGGAGCCAGCAGGCCCCAGACGACACAAAGGAGACTGAGAGGTTGGGAAATCTCGTGCACTTTTGCTTGACGGGCGGCCAGGCGCACGATTCGAGACCAGCCA
>CAYRFU010000095.1:0-4931 GCA_964423525.1 uncultured Burkholderiales bacterium
TCCGTGTTAAAACACACAATAGCTCAACCAAAGGAAAGAAAGCAGTGACGGTCGTTGCTGATTGTCAACACGCCCTCTAGTCAGTTTTGATTAGAGCGTCCAAGCGCCCCTGGCTTTCGGCTTCGTGAAGGTCGTCGCATCCGCCGACATGGTGATCGCCGATAAAGATCTGAGGGACCGTCCGGCGACCTCCTGCCCGCTCGCTCATCTTGGCGCGGGCGGCTTCGTCCCCATCGATTTTATGTTCTTGATAGGCGACTCCTTTGCTGTCCAGGAGTTGCTTGGCTTTGAGGCAAAAAGGGCAGGTGGCCCAGGTGTAGATTTCAACAGTTGCTTGTGACATGACTTCTTCTCCTTTGGGGAATATCAGGGAACGGTTCTGATACTCTCGAGAATCCTCCTGGGAACACTAGGAATCTGTGGGGGATCGAAGAAATGCAGGACTTGGGTTGAGGGGTGCTAAAGGATTGTATGTTCGATTTTGTGTGTAATTTTTCGCCAACTGGATGGAGGACTTCATAGATGAGAGAGTCCAGCTTCGAGCTAGCGTCTAGGCTGCGTGCAGAGGCAGAAGCCCTCGAGGAGATCTTTCTGGAAGGCGAAAAGTCCCACACTTTCCAAACGCGCCAGGAAGAAGAGGACCGGCTCGAAGACCTCTTGGGTCTGGCTCAAGACCGGCTTGCCTCTTTGCGCTTGGAGGCGCTGCAAGAAAATATGGAGGATGTTGAATCGATCCTCCGTGGGCTTCAAGAGGATGAGCAGCGCCGTGGTGAAGAAGGGCGGCCAACCGCTTTGATTCAGTCGTTCATCAGTATCGCTGAGGCAGAGCGGGTTCGTCTTCACCATATCATCACTGCCGCTGTCAAAGCAGAGGAAGACAGCCGCCGAGGTCGCGGTCGCAGCCGCCCTCGTGGCCCCCAAGACGTGCGACGAAGCCGAGAGGTGAAAGCCGAAGCTCGCCCGGTGAAGAAGAAGCGCCAGAAACGCGAAGTCGTCGATTCGGCTTGATAAAGATCGTCGAGTAATTTGCTGCAAAAAAAAGGGAACATGTGTTCCCTTTTTTTTGGGGTCAAGGCAGGGAAGCTTCACACTCAACTTGAAACGCATTCTGGTATAATTTGAACGGCCGCCACTATGCGCTAAACGCTATTGCTGGCTCTTCAGTGAGGGAGATTGGGAACGGAGTGGGGTTCTGGGAAGCCGGCTGAGGACGAAATGAATTGTTCCTGCCAGTCAGTAAGCTCCTCGCTCTTAGGTCGATGCCGGAATTCGAATCAAGAGTTTCGTCCTGGCTTCGGAGACAGGCTGATGTCTTCGAAGGGATGGCTGTGGCCAGCCAAGAGGATGAGCGCCTATCTCTGAGCGGTGAGCACGAAGAGCGAGAGCTTCAAGGTCTCGTCAGCTACGCCAGTGATCGGCTGGCCATCCTTCGTCTTGAAAATCTCCGCGCCCGGCTTACGGATGTCGAAGGCATCCTTCGAAAATTCCGAGACGACGTATTGGAACGTGAGCGGATCGGGAAGTCCACCGACCTGATTCAGCGCCTTATCTGGGAGGCTGAAGAAGAGAAGGCGAGGTTGCTAGGGTTGCTTTCGGGGCTGGTGGAGATGCCGGCGGTTTTTTCGAAGCGATCGCCCTCCCATTCGCCTCCTCCACGGCCCAGGCTCGAGCGGCCCCGGCCAGAGCCGATTCCGTCCTTTCGTGATTATTTCCAGGGGGTGGGCATAGAAGACCCTATCTACTACGCTTCAGCGGAGTTTAGTCAGGGCGCTCTCGATATTATCAATCGAAGCTTTGAAGGGCTTGTTGATGAGGAGAGTGAGGAAGTGTGGTATGAAGAGGAATATGACAGTTCCGAGAGCTTCGAAGAATATTTCTCTAGCGGCGAAAGTGATGAGCACTTCACTTCCGATGACGAAGAGTATGATGAGTCTCTAGAGTGGGCCGGCGGACTAACGCTACGAACCGAGGCAGACTATGAGGCTGAGCCTACTCTCGTCGAGACGGACATCGTGCTCCCCGAGGGGGATGATGAGCACGACGAGGAGCTCGAGCTCGAAGAGGAAGTCGACTTGGAGGACCTGCAGCGGGACTCCGATGAGGACGATTACGAGGCTGTTTTCGACTCGGACTATCAGGAGGAAGAAGAGTCGGAAGAAGTCGCTCTTGAGCCTGAATTCGATCGGGAGGACGACGAAGAGGATTCAGACGAGGTAGGGCTCGAGCTAGAAGTCGACCTGGAAGAAGAAGAGGACTCAGACGAGGTAGCGCTCGAGCCAGAGCTTGACCTGGAAGAAGAAGAGGACTCGGACGAGGTAGCGCTTGAGCCAGAGCTTGACTTGGAAGAAGAAGAGGACTCAGACGAGTTAGCGCTCGAGCCAGAGCTTGACCTGGAAGAAGAAGAGGACTCGGACGAGGTAGCGCTTGAGCCAGAGCTTGACTTGGAAGAAGAAGAGGACTCAGACGAGGTAGCGCTCGAGCCAGAGCTTGACTTGGAAGAAGAAGAGGACTCGGACGAGGTAGCGCTGGAGCCAGAGCTTGACCTGGAAGAAGAAGAGGACTCAGGCGAGGTAGCGCTTGAGCCAGAACTCGACCTGGAGGACGAAGAGGATTCAGACGAGGTGGCACTCGAGTCAGAACTTGACCTCGAGGACGAAGAGGATTCAGACGAGGCGGCGCTTGAGCCAGAGCTCGACCTGGAGGACGAAGAGGACTCGGACGAGGTGGCGCTGGAGCCAGAGCTCGACCTGGCAGAAGAAGAGGACTCGGACGAGGTGGCGCTTGAGCCAGGACTCGACCTGGAGGACGAAGAGGACTCGGACGAGGTGGCGCTGGAGCCAGAGCTTGACCTGGAAGAAGAGGACTCGGACGAGGTAGCACTAGAGCCAGAACTCGACCTGGAGGACGAAGAGGACTCAGACGAGGTGGCACTCGAGTCAGAACTTGACCTCGAGGATGTCGACGAAGAGCTGGATCTAGAGGATGTCGAGGCCGCTGAGGACGACCTCGAGCTTGAAGATGTCGACGACGAGCTAGGCCTCGAGGAGGTCGAGGCGGCTGAGGATGACTTCGAATTTGAAGATGTCGACGACGAGCTCGACCTTGAGGATGTCGAGGCCGCTGAAGATGAGATGGACCTTGAAGACATCGACGATGAGCTAGATCTCGAGGAGGTCGAGGCGGCTGAGGACGACCTCGAGCTTGAAGATGTCGATGATGAGCTAAACCTCGAGGATGTCGAGCTGGACCTCGAGGATGTCGAGGTGGATGAAGACGACCTCGAGCTTGAAGATGTCGATGATGAGCTGGACCTCGAGGATGTCGAGGTGGCTGAAGATGAACTCGAACTTGAGGATGTAGATGATGAGCTAGACCTCGAGGATGTCGAGGTGGCTGAAGATGAGCTCGAACTTGAAGAAGTGGAAGGTCCGCTGCAGAACGAGGACCTGGAAGCGGACGATTTGCTTGAAGGTGTCGATCCTACCCTCGAGGAGGAACTCGACCTCGAGGCTGAGCTGAGAGAACTAGAAGATGAGGATTCAGAAGAGGACGAGCTGGTCTTGGAAGACGAGCTTCTTCTCGAAGAACTTGACGAAGACTCGGAAGAAGATGAATTGGTTCTAGAAGAGGAGCTCTTGGGTGAGTCTGAGTTAGAAGAAGTTGAGGCAGAGCCCCTTGAGGAGGAGTCAGACCTTCCCGAGGAGGCTGAACCGGAAGCGGCCAAAGCTGAAGCCGTCGAAGAGTCAGAGGATGTCGAACAGCCTGAGGAGGTGCGAGCCGACCTCGCTCATCCCGAGGCGGAAGTGCTCGAAGAGCTAGGGGCCCCTGACGATGGTTCTGCCCTGCTAGAAGGTCCGGCTCCCTTGCAGGGACCGGCTGAGTCTCAGGACGCTATTTTTGCCGGACCGGCTGCTCTGACCGGCGCTGACCTCGGCGATGCTCTTTTCGAGGGGCCTGATCAGGCCCCTGAGGAAGCTCCGGCAGAACTCGAGCAAGTCGAGCCAGAGCCGGTCGATGAGGAGGAAGGGGCTTCGGAAGAGCCTCTTCCTGAGCCCCAAGAGGTGGCCCCTGGGCTGTTGGCTCCGGTCGACAACGAAGTGCCTCGACTTGAGCCGGCTAGTGAGGAGTATCGCTCGACCATTCTTGACGCTTTGAAGTCGGTTCAGGAAAAGGGAGAAGGCAGCTCGCGTGAGGGGATTCTGTCGGCCATCAAAGACGGAGTGGCCACTCCGGTTGCCTCCCCCGGAGCCAGCCCCCAGGAGCGTCGACGGCTGGTTCGGTTGGAATGTGAGTACGACGTGAATTGCTTTTTTGGCAATCAGATCTTCCATGCTACCATCAGGGACATCAGTCTGGGAGGCATGAAGATGGAAGTCTCCCGTCAGGTCAATCGAGGTCAAACCCTTCAGATCAGTAATCCTTACCGCGGAGAGGATGATCTCGATGACCGGGTCTCGGCTACTGTGATGTGGTTTAAGGTTTCCGATTCCGGTGTGATGGAGGCGGGGCTTCAGTTCAGCGAGTCGCCTGAGGTTCTGGGCCGTAGCTGGGTGGTGTCGTTGCTCAATAAAGTCGGAATGCAGTCCAAGGTCTTCAATCAGAGAAAGTTCACCAGGGCGCCAGCTAATTTGCCTATCGAGCTTGTCAAAGGTGATAAGCGGGCCCCCGGCACCTGTTTAGATCTCGGACTGGGAGGTGCGTTGGTAGCCTGCAAAGAGGCGATTCCTCAAGGTGCCCGGGTGACTCTCAGCGTGGAATCTTTCGGGATTCACGAAGGGCTTGACGTTCAGTGTGAAGTCCTCCAGTCTCGAGAGCATCCCGAGCATGGCTGGCATCATAGTGTTCAGTTTGTAGAGCTCTCCACAGGCCAAACCAAGCTCTTAGGTCGCTACGTCGTGGACCTTCTTAAAGCTGGTTCCCGCTAGTAGGTC
>CAYRFU010000095.1:4941-20309 GCA_964423525.1 uncultured Burkholderiales bacterium
AGCGCCAACGACGAGGTCAGCATCGACGGCCTGCCGACGGCGGAGGCGAAGCAGCGCACCGCCAGGGCGTGGGTCAGAGCACGAAAGAAGGCCTGGTTCCACCACTCTTTGGGAGCTTGGTAGAGGCTTTGAAAGAGGCGCCAGTCCGGGGTGGGAAGGACCATTAAGGCAGCGGCCAGGTCAGTGGACGGTGGACCGCGATGAAGGTCTCCCCAGTCGATGATTCCGGTGAGGGTTTCGTGGTCCACCAAAAGATGGCGACAGTAAAGGTCTCCGTGGACTATCACCGGTCTGGGAAAGGGGCCCAACGGGACCTCCAAGATCTCTTCCCAGACCGGTTGTCTGAGATTGACTTCAGCTTTAGCCAGCTGTTGTTGGAGTGAACGCAGCCTCTTGGCTCGGTCAAAACGGCCAACCGGGTCGGGACCCAGACCTTCAGGCACCGGTAACCCCTGGAGTTGCGAGAGAAAGAAGGCCAGTTGCTCGGCTAGTCTTGAGCGGGAGTGACCCGAGAGTTGGCACTGCTCTAGGGGTCGTCCTGGCAGGCGTTCATAGCCGGCAAAAGGCCAGGGGTAGGAAGGGGTGGGGTGTCCGACGAGTTGAGGGGCCGAGATCGCGATGGAGGGGATTTGAGGGGCCAGCGACGGGAGGTGGTCGATCTCGGTAGCCAGCAGGGGCACCGCCACCTGCCGGCGTGGGAACCGAAAGACCCAGCGCTCATTCACGAGATAAGCCGTGTTGTCCCAGCCTTGACCCAGCGGTCGACACGTCAGGGGCCTCAGCTCGCGGAACTGATCTTGAATCAGCCTCGTAGCTAACTCTTGCGAGACTTCTACTTCGGCCACCCAGGGCGGTTGCATTGATCCGACCTTCGCTTCGGGAAAGGGTCCACCTCGTTGGCTCGAGAAGCCGAGGGTTGTGAATAAAAAGCCCGTTTGTTTTGTTTCTGGTGCCTCCCGTGGCCTGGGTCGCGCCACCGCACTTTGTCTGGCTAAGGCTTCGGCAGACCTCGTCTTGGCGGCGCGCAGCCGAGAGGCTCTCGAACAGGTTGCCGACGAGTGTCGGGCGGCCGGGGCGGAGGTTCTGGTCTGCGTTGGCGACGTAGCCGAGCCTGACCTTTGCCAGCGATGGCTCGGTGAGACTCAGGAGAAGTTCAAGCGGCTCGATGCTCTTATCAATAACGCTGGGGTGATCGGTCCCATCGGTCCCCTCGAGAGCTGTGACCCCGAGCAATGGAGTTACGCTATCGGTGTGAACCTGGTCGGGCCTTTCTGTTTGACCCGGGCCTCCCTGCCGCTCCTTCGGGCCGGCTCGGGCACGATCTTGAACGTGAGTACGGGAGCGGCCAGCCAGCCGATCCCCAGTTGGTCAGCCTATTGCGCCTCCAAAGCCGGGCTTCTTCACCTCACCAAAGTCACTGCTGCCGAAGAGCCGACTTTGACCGTTCTGGCCATAGCTCCCGGGGTTGTGGCTACCGAGATGCAAGCGACTATTCGGCGAGAAGGCCCGGGGCGTATGCCTAAACAATTGGCCGACTATTTCCTGCAGCTCGAGCAGACCGGACAGCTCGAGGCGCCTGAGGTGCCGGGTAAGGTGATCGCCTGGCTCGCCCTGGAAGCTCTCCGTCAATGGACCGGCAATGAGCTCAGCTACGACGATCCTCAACTCGCAGACCGTCTCCAAGCTAGCTCTTTGTTCGCTTCAACGTGAAGAATATCGTCTTGCTCCTGGTCGTGATGACCGGTCTGGCGATGGCCCAGGAGGATTTTAGCCAGAGTGCCCAGCGCATTCTGGAGGGGGTCTCCAGGTTGGGTCAACCTTACCAGTGACTAGCCTACCTGTGCGACACCTTCGGTCATCGCCTCAGTGGCTCCACCAATCTCGAGCGAGCCATCGAATGGGTAGCTGGCCAGATGAAGCATGATGGGCTGGACAATGTGACCACTCAGCCGGTCCAGGTTCCCCACTGGATTTGCGGTGAGGAGAGTCTTTCGCTCTTGGCTCCGCATCAGAAAGCCCTGCAGGTGTTGGGGTTAGGGGGCACCGTTGCTACCGCTCCGACGGGACTGGAGGGCGACTGCGTCGTGGTCACCTCTTTTGACGATCTCAAGCGACGAGGGAGCGAAATTCCTGGTAAAATTGTGGTCTACAATGTTCCCTTTACCCGTTACGGCAAGACGGTGCAGTATCGGATTCACGGCGCAACCGAGGCGGCCAGGTTCGGCGCTAAAGGGGCTCTGCTGAGTTCGGTCACCCCGAACTCCCTGGGGACTCCTCATACTGGGGTGATGTATTACGACCCCGAGGTTGAGAAGATCCCGTTTGCCGCTATTACCAAAGAGGATGCTCTGATGCTGGGGCGGATAGCGGCCCGGGGTCAGAGGCCGCGAGTTCGTCTGCGGTTGAGTGCCCGATTTGGGCCCGAGGCCGTCTCTCACAATGTCATGGCTGAGTTGCTGGGGCGCGAGTTGCCCCATCAGGTGGTGGTGATCGGGGGTCACATCGATTCTTGGGACGTGGGTCAGGGAGCTCAAGATGATGCGGCTGGGTGTCTGGTCGCCTGGGAGGCGGTTCGTTTGCTCAAAGAGCTCGGCTTAAGGCCTCGACGCACGATTCGCGTCGTCTTTTGGACCAACGAAGAGAACGGGACGAGAGGAGCCGAGGCCTACCGAGACTGGGTGGCGCCAGAGATTCAGAATCACGTCCTGGCTATCGAGTCAGACTATGGTATTTTTAAGCCGACCGGCTTTAGTTACAGTGGCAATCGGGCCGCCAGGAAAGTCCTGAAAGAGGCTCTTGAGTTGTTGGCTCCCCTCGAGGCTACCGAGATGACTGAGCCCGGTGGTGGCGTGGATATTCGTCCTTTGATGGAGCTAGGGGTTCCTGGTCTGGGCTTGAATGTCGTTCCTACCCGCTACTTTTGGTATCATCACAGTCCCGCCGATACAGTCGATAAAGTCGATGATGCGTCAGTGTGTAGCCGCCATGGCCCTGATGGCTTACGTGGCCGCTGAACGCGAGGAGCGGCTTCCGTTTGGAAAGGACTGAACCTGGGCGCGGCAGAAGTTCTCACCCATGAGACTCCCTCTCTTTCTCCTTTTGATCTTGATGGGCCCCGCTTTGGCCATACCTGGGCCCGCCCCGATTCCCGTGCCGGTGGTCAAATCGTCCGCCCCCCACAAGGAGATTCTAGTTTTGAATCGAGAGCGCCCTGGGGCTAAGGTCAATATCGAAGATGGCTTAGTCGAGGGCAAAACGAACATTGTGGTCTTTTTCGCCGACTGGTGACCCTGCGATGAAGGTCCCCAGTTGGTGACCCTGACCGACCGAGACCCCGAATTGGTGCTCTTGAAGATCGATTTGGAAGAGGCTGACTCTCCGGTGGCCCGCCAATACGAGATCGATAGGGTTCCCTATTTTATGGTCTTTGGGCCGGATGGGAAACTCAGGTGTCGGGGTCAAGAGGCCCATCTGTGGCTTGACGAGGCCATGCGAAAAGCCAAAAATCTCTCGCCAGGAAAACAGTAGTCCCCGAGAGAACGACCGTGACGGTACCCGTCTGATGAGAATTCGCCTGTCACTTCTTTTGGTCTTGGTCTTGTGCTTGGCCGCTGCTTGGGCTGAGCCTGCTTCGGAGCCGCCTGAGGAGCCGTCTAGTGGTCCTGGGCTTTTGGATATGGGTCTGGAAGATCTGATGAATCTCGATATTGTACAGGTCACGGTCCCGGGTGCCCACTGGCACTGGGAAGGTGACTACATGATCGGCTACCAGTATGTTCAACAGCATTGGACCGGACATCAAAACGGTCGCCGCAGGGTCAGTGATCAAGAGGTTTTTCAAGATTTCCCCATCACTCACGAGCGCATGCGGATGGACATGCATATGTTTATGGCCATGTATGGGAATACCGACGAGTTGACTTGGATGGTTATGGTCCCCTACATGTCCATGGATATGCCTCATCTGACCCGGGATAATCGAACGTTTACGACCGTTTCTGAGGGTCTTGGGGATGTCGGCATTTCGGCCATTGTTCCCGTCTTTGACGAGTATCCCCACCGTCTTCAGGTTGAGGCGGGGATGAGCTTTCCGACGGGTCGCATCGATGTGGAGGACGCTAACGGCCGTCCGGGCCGTCTAGAATATGCTATGCAGTTAGGCTCGGGGAGCTTCGAGCTGACCCCTCGCCTGACTTACCTGGCTCAAACCGAGAATCTGAGCTGGGGAGCACAGCTTCGCAGTCGGATTCGCCTCAACGAGAACAGCGCCGGATATCGCCGAGGGAATATGGTTGGGTTGACGGCCTGGATTTCGCCAGCGGTGACCGAAGAGTTTAGCCCCTCCTTGAGGGTCGACGCTATGAGTTGGGGCAACGTGCGAGGGATCGATTTCGAGATCCCGATCACCAACCCGGCTTCCGTGGCCAGTCTTCAGGGAGGCGAACGAGTCGATCTGCTGCTCGGTTTGAATCTGGCTCTCGGGGTGGATGATGAGGGCCACGGTCATCGTCTCTCGGTGGAAGGTGGAATCCCTATTTACCAGAATCTTAGGGGGCCCCAGCTCCGGGCAGACTGGCGGGTTGGAGGAGCCTGGCAATGGACGTTTTAAAAGCACGATGGATCCCGATCGTGCTCGCTCTAGTCGTGTGCTCAGCTCCCGCCTGGTCTCAGTCTCGTGAGTATCAGATCAAAGCGGCCTTCATCTATAACTTTGTCAAGTTCGTTGACTGGCCTGAGGATTCTGGTTCTATTAAAGTCGGTGTTTTGGGGACGGACCCCTTTCAGGGACTGCTGAAGGAACTCGAGAGTCCTGATCGGGCAGTGGCAGGGCGTCGCCTGGTCTATTCCAGTTTTGCCGATCCGGCTAAGGCTAAGACTTACGATGTCGTTTTCACAGCCGACCCCAAGCTAGCCCAGTCTCTCATTGCCAAGACTCGCGGCTTGCCGGTTTTGACTATCAGTGACGTGGACGGCTTTTCAAAAGCTGGGGGAGGCATCACTCTGGTCAGCGCGCGCAACCGAATTCGGTTTCAGCTGAATGCCACAGCCCTTCGAGAGAGCCAGCTCAAGCCCAGTTCGAAGCTACTCGGCTTAGCCACGGCTCTTTATTAGAAGTCCTGGCTGTTCCTGTCGTTCGGGTGGACAGAAAGCTGGCAGCGATTCTAGCTCTCTACATTTTTTTGGCTCGGGATGGAATAAACTGCTGTCCGACGTCGTTATGCATAAGCAGAACCCGATGGGGATTGAAACTCCAAACAGCAGGGTATAGGGCGGGGAAGGGATCTCGGCTATGCAAACGATTTCAAAACATCAATCCAAAACGATCGCCTGGAGCGGTCAGGGCAAGCCCCCGCAGCTCGGCTCCGAGTCTATCCGTCAGGCTCTTTTCGAGCTGAATCAGCCGGTTTGTCTGGTCGAGACGCCAGACGGTCTCGGTGTGTCATCTGGTGGATCGCTGGCTCTGGAGGGGGAAGGTGACCATCCTGTTCAGGCCTTCGTGCCGGCTCTTCATCCTTCGTCGCTAGGAGACCGTTCGTTTTGCGAAGCCCACGGGGTCGAGATGGCCTACGTGGCCGGCGCCATGGCCAACGGTATCGCTAGCGTTGAGCTGGTCGAAGCCATGGCCCAAGCTGGGTTTTTGGCTTTCTTTGGTTCAGCCGGTCTCCCCCTTCCCCAGGTTGAGGCCGCCATCGACCGATTGCAAAAAAGTCTCAAGGATAAGCCCTTCGGTTCCAACTTGATCCACAGCCCCAATGAGCCGGATCTTGAGGAAGGAGTGGTGAAGCTCTACCTCGACCGCGGAGTAAGGCGGGTCAGCGCTTCGGCCTATCTAGGTCTGACCGAGTCGATCGTCTGGTACAGAGTGAAAGGGATTCACCGAGACGGTCAGGGGCGGGTGGTCGTTCCCAATCAGGTCCTGGCTAAAGTCTCGCGCATCGAAGTGGCCAGTCGATTTTTCGCCCCGCCTCCGGAGAAGCTGCTTCGGGCTTTGGTCGAGAAAGGCAAGCTCAGCCAAGACGAAGCGACCCTCGCGGCCGAGATCTCGATGGCTGACGACCTGACCGCCGAAGCCGATTCGGGAGGGCACACCGACAACCGTCCGGCCCTGGCCCTAGTCCCTACTATGATCGCGTTGCGCGACGAGATGCAGGTCAAGTATGGGTTCAAGAATCTCAGAGTCGGTGCAGCCGGTGGGATTGCGACCCCGATCTCGGTCAGTGCGGCTTTTCAGATGGGAGCCTCCTATGTGGTGACTGGTTCCGTCAACCAGGCCTGCCTGGAGTCTGGCTCGTGTGATGCCGTTCGGGAAATGCTGGCTAAGGCTCGCCAGGCTGATGTGGCGATGGCCCCGGCCGCCGACATGTTCGAAATGGGCGTCCAAGTCCAGGTTTTGAAATACGGCACTCTTTTTCCCGTTCGGGCCAAGAAGCTCTATGAGCTTTATCGGAATTACGAGAGCCTGGAGCAGCTTCCGGCCAAAGAGAAGCAGATTCTCGAACGAGACTTTTTCCGTCATTCGGTAGAAACCGAGTGGGCCAACACGAAGAAATTTTTCCAAACCAGAGATCCGCGTCAAAACGAGCGGGCCGAGCGCGATGCCAAACATAAGATGGCGCTCGTGTTCCGGTCTTACTTGGGGCGCTCGTCGGGCTGGGCTAACGCCGGGGTGTCCGACCGCAAAGTGGATTATCAGATCTGGTGCGGACCAGCCATGGGAGCCTTCAATCAGTGGGTCAAAGGTAGCTTCCTGGAAGGTCAGCAAGAGCGCCGAGTGGCCACTGTGGCCAAGAATCTCATGGTTGGGGCGGCCTACTTGAGTCGCATCAACTGGATTCGCCAGCAGGGAGTGATCCTCCCGATAGAATTGACCCAATACGATCCTCGCCGAGACGTTGAACTCGACGAGTTGCTGAGACGATAGGGAGTAACACGTGAGTAAGACCAGTCAGAAACAGCCGATAGCCGTGGTCGGTATGGCCTGCATGTTCCCCAAGGCCAAAGACCTGAAGGGCTTCTGGCAAGTAGTCCGGATGGGGGTAGACACCACCTCGGAGATTCCCGAGAGCCATTGGAGTCCCGGAGATTACTTTGACGACGATCCCAAGGCTCCCGACAAGACTTACGCCCGCCGAGGGGGGTTCCTGGAGCCATATGGGTTTGATCCCACCGAGTTCAGTCTGCCTCCCACCGTGTTGGAAGCCACCGATACCTCGCAGCTTTTGGGTTTAGTGGTGGCCAAAGCCGCTCTCGATGACGCTGGCTACGGGCCTCAGCGAGAGTTTCAGAAAGAGACCACCAGTGTGATTCTGGGCGTGACCGGCTGCCTCGAATTGGTCATTCCTCTGGGCGCCCGATTGGGACACCCTTACTGGCGCAAAGCCCTGCTTGAATCCGGAGTGTCAGCGGAAGTGGCTGAGGAAGTCATGGAGCGGATCGCCGACGACTATGTCCCCTGGCAGGAAAACTCTTTCCCTGGTCTGTTGGGGAACGTGGTCGCGGGCCGAATCGCCAATCGGCTTGACCTTCATGGCACCAATTGTGTGGTCGATGCCGCTTGTGCTAGCACTCTTTCGGCTGCCCACCTGGCCATGATGGAACTCGAGTGTGGACGCTCTGACATGGTGATTACGGGTGGTACGGACACCTTTAACGACATCTTCATGTATATGTGCTTCTCTAAGACGCCGGCCCTCAGTGCCAGCGGCAAGATTCGGCCCTTCGACGCTGAGAGCGACGGGACGTTGCTGGGTGAAGGCCTGGGTATGGTCGTGCTCAAGCGATTGGAAGACGCCGAGGCCGACGGTGACCGAATTTACTGTGTGCTCAAATCGATGGGCACCTCCAGTGACGGCTCTCAAAAGGCTGTCTACGCCCCTTACTCGCCTGGCCAGACCCGAGCTCTGCGAAAAGCCTACGAGCAGGCCGAGGTCGATCCGCGAACCATCTCTCTGGTGGAAGCCCACGGGACGGGCACCAAAGTGGGGGACGTGGTCGAGTTCGAAGCCCTCAAAGCTGTCTACTCCGAGGCCTCTGAAGAGAAACAGTGGTGCGCCCTGGGGAGCGTGAAATCCCAGATCGGCCACACCAAGGCGGCTGCCGGGGCGGCTGGGCTGGTGAAGGCCGCTCTAGCTTTGCACCATAAGGTGCTGCTGCCCACCATCAATATCGAGCAGCCCAACCCCAAGCTAGGCGTCGAAGACAGCCCTTTCTACTTGAATACCGAAGCTAGTCCCTGGCTTTCGAGAGAGGGTCACCCCCGTCGGGCCGCCCTTTCGTCCTTCGGATTCGGGGGGAGTAACTTCCACAGTGTGCTCGAGGAATATGAGACGACCAAAACTCAGGTCTCCTGGGACGGCTCAGTCCAGCTGGTCGCTTTCTCGGCTCGCACTCGGGATCATCTCGTCACCCTTCTCCAGCAAGAACTCAATGAGCTTGCTAGCCTGGACGTGTTGGCTCACCGCAGCCGTCAGGCTTTCGACAGGAGCCTGGCCCACCGTCTCGTTCTGGTGGTTGAGCCTGGTCAGCTCAGGCACAAACTCGAGGACGCCGTGGTTCAGCTGGAAGCCGGTGAGGTGCCGGAATTTTATCACCACAATGAAGAAGTCGGACCGGTTGCCTTTCTCTTCCCGGGTCAGGGCAGTCAGTATGTCGGGATGGCGCGCGAGCTCTCCTGTGTCTTCCCTGAGATGCTCGAGAGTCTGGAGGTCACTGGTTCAGAGGTCGTCTCCAAGATCTATCCTCGCCCGGTTTTCAGTAAAGCCGACCAGAAGGAGCAGCAGGCCGAGCTGACCAGCACCGATATGGCCCAGCCAGCTTTGGGGGCCATCAACGTAGGGATGATGAAAATCCTCGAGCGATTCGGCCTTAAACCCGCCTTCACCGCTGGTCACAGTTACGGAGAACTGTGTGCTCTCCACGCCGCCGGGGTTTTTGACCACCAGTCGCTGGTCGAACTGTCTTGCCTGAGAGGTCAGCTGATGGCCAATCTTGGCGAGGACCTGGGCACAATGTTGGCCGTGACCGGACCGCTGGAAGAAGTCGAGAAGGTGCTTGAGGAGGGCCAACTCAACCTCAAGCTGGCCAATCGCAACAGCCCCACCCAGGGTGTCCTTTCCGGCACCAAAGAAGAGGTCAAGAAAGCTCGCCAGGTGATGAAGAAAGCCGGCCTAACGGCTATTCCTCTCCAGGTCGCAGCAGCCTTTCATAGCCCCCTGGTGGCAGGAGCCAGAGACCCGTTCCGGGAGGGCATGAATAAGACCAAGTTCAAAAAGGCCAAACTCCCAGTCTATGCCAACAAGACCGCTGGCATCTATCCAGGGGGCGACAAGAAGTCCAAAGAGATTCTGGCTGACCAGTTGGTCCACGAGGTCAACTTCGTGGGCATGATCGAGAAAATGTATGAGGATGGGGCTCGTGTTTTTGTCGAGGTCGGGCCCAAGCGGGTGCTCACCAAGTTGGTCGGTGCCATTTTGAAAGACCGGGAGCATCAGGCCATCGCTCTCGACGCGAGCCAGGGCAAAAAGCGTGCCTTGGTCGACCTGGCCAGGGGTTTAGCTCAGTTGGTCGCTCTGGGTCTAGAACTCGATCTCGAAGCCTGGGAAGTGGCTCCGGTCGCTCCTCGCAAGAAGCGGATGGAGGTCACTTTGACCGGTGCCAATTACCGAGGACCTCGTAAGCCCAGGCCGCCGGTCAGAAAGCCTGAGCCGAAGCGCGAGGTGGCCGTCGCCAAAACTCCGAAACTCGAAGCTCGAGTGACGCCAGCTCCCTCTCCCACCCCGGTCGCGACGCCGAAACCGGTAGCTCCTAGGCCGGTCCAAGCGGACAATCGAGTTTTTCAAGAAGCTTTCCAAAGCGTCCAGTCGACCCTGGCCGCCATGCAGACCATGGCCCAGCAAACGGCCGAAGCTCATCAACGATTCCTGGAGGGTCAGGAGCAGGCCCAGAAGACCTTCCAAAGGATGGTCGAGGGTCAACAGTTGCTGGTCAATCAGATGATGGGTGAGAGCCCCCGGCCAGCCCCCCGGGCTCTGCCCGCCGCTCCCGCGCCTGTTGCGTCTGCGCCAGCACCGGTTCCGGTTCCGGTTCAGAAGGCGGCCCCGGTAGCGAAACAGTCCCCACCAAAACCGTTGCCGCCCGCACCCGCCCCCGTGGCCAAGAAGGAGTCCGCCTCCGAGGTGGCTCAAACCATGCTGGCGGTGGTTGCCGATAAGACCGGTTATCCGGTCGAGATGCTCAATTTGGAGATGGATCTCGAGGCTGACCTCGGCATCGACTCCATCAAACGAGTCGAGATTCTGGCGGCGGTCGAAGAAGCGATTCCCGACCTTCCCAGGGTCGAGCCGGATCAGATGGGAAGTCTGCGAACTCTAAGAGAGATTGTGGAGCGCTTGACGCCGGTTGCCACTGTTTCGAATGCCGCCCCAGTCAGTGCCGATCCGGCGGTAGCCTCCACGCTGCTTCAAGTGGTGGCTGACAAGACGGGCTACCCGGTTGAGATGCTGAATTTGGAGATGGATCTCGAGGCCGACCTGGGTATCGACTCTATCAAGCGAGTTGAGATTCTGGCCGCTGTCGAAGAGGCGATTCCAAGCTTGCCGAAGGTCGAACCCGACCAGATGGGAGCTTTGCGAACTCTGGGTCAGATCGTGGAGGCTCTAGGTGCTAGTCCCGTCTTGTCTGCAGCCAGTCCAGCCCCGGCCAGTGCCGACCCGGCTGTCGCGACCAAGCTGCTCGAGGTGGTGGCTGACAAGACCGGCTACCCGGTCGAGATGCTGAATTTGGAGATGGACCTTGAGGCCGACCTCGGCATCGACTCGATTAAGCGAGTCGAGATTTTAGCCGCTGTCGAGGAAGCGATCCCAAGCTTGCCTAAAGTGGAGCCCGACCAGATGGGTGCTTTGCGAAGTCTTGGACAGATCGTAGAAGCCCTGGGTGGTAACCGGGAGGCTCCCTCTTTGGTCTTAAGCCCGAGCAACGGGAGCGGTCAGGTCTCTCAAAGTCTCCTGGATGTGGTGGCTGAGAAAACCGGCTACCCAGTCGAAATGCTCAACCTGGAGATGGATCTCGAGGCCGACCTCGGAATCGACTCCATCAAACGGGTAGAGATCCTAGCGGCTATGGAAGAAGCTGTCCCCGGGCTTCCCAAAGTCGCTCCTGACCAGATGGGGTCGCTGAGAACGCTGGGCCAGATCGTAGAGGTTCTGGATCTGGGAGTGAGTCCGGCGCCTTCCGCTGCTGAGGGATTGGAACAGGCTCTACTCCAGGTGGTGGCCGAGAAGACGGGCTATCCCACCGAGATGCTCAATCTTGACATGGACCTTGAGGCCGACCTCGGCATCGACTCCATCAACCGGGTGGAAATCCTGGCAGCCGTGGAGGAGAAGCATTCCGTCAAAGCGGTTTCTCCCGACGAAATGGGTTCGTTACGAAGTCTTCGTCAGGTTCTGGCCGCCCTGGCTCCCAGCAACGGCGTGGCCACTCCATCCCCCGCCCTGGCCAGGCCTACCCAAAGTGAGCGACCGTTAGGGCGACAGGTTCTTCGAGCCGTCGACCTACCCGAGGGGCGACCGATCGGCTTCCCGGCTCCCAAAGAGGGCGCCGTGGCCATCGCGGAAGATCGACCCGGACTGGGCCAGTCGGTCTTGAAGGCCCTGAAGAAACGAGGCCTGACGGCAGAGCTAGTATCGGGAGATAAGCTGCCCAAGAAGGTCGCCACTTTGATCCTGATCGCCAACGGCGGAGAATGGGACGAAACCGAGGCCTTCTTAAAGAGAGCCTTCCGTTTGACCCAGAAAGCCGCGGCTCCCCTGCGGGAGCAGCGGGGATTGTTGGCCTCCATTTCGGTGATGGGCGGCGATTTTGGTCTGCGTGGTGTCGATTTTGACCCCCTCACCGGGGCTGTGGCCGGGTTGCCTAAAACGGCGGCTCACGAATGGCCGGAAGTAACCACTCGGGCTCTCGACGTGAGTTCTGAAGTCGACGGCGAGTCCATCGTGGAAGAATTGTGCGTGGAGGCACCTCTGGAAGTTGGTCTCCAGCCAGGTCGGCGAGTGGGCTTGATCACTGAAGAGGTGAAAGCTCCGGCCGGCCAACCCGCCCTGGGTCGAGGCGACCTGGTCGTCATCACGGGGGGGGCGCGCGGAGTGACGGCCAAAACGGCTATCGCCCTGGCCGCAGCAGTCCAGCCCAACATCCTCTTGTTAGGACGGTCCCCTGAGCCCGAGGCTGAGCCCGACTGGCTTAAAGGGCTTTCCGACGAGGCCGCCACCAAGAGAGCCATCCTCAAAGAACAGTTTGGTAATAAAGCCAACCCTGCTGAACTTGAGAGAGCCTATCGTAAACATATGGCTAACCGAGAGATCCGCAGTACCCTGGAAGCTCTGGAGGCGGCCGGTTCAAAAGTCGCTTATCGTTCGGCCGATGTCCGCAACCGCAAGGCTCTGGAGAAGACCCTGAAGTCGGTGGTCAAAGAGTTGGGTCCGGTTCGAGGCGTGATTCACGGGGCTGGTGTGCTGGCTGACCGAAAGATTGAAGACAAACAGGCCGAACAGTTTGATGCGGTCTTCGATACCAAGGTTCAGGGCTTGAAGAATCTGTTGGAACTGACCGAGAAATTGAAAGCGCTGGTGTTGTTCAGTTCGGTGACCTCGCGTTTCGGACGACCGGGTCAGCTCGACTACTGCATGGCCAATGAGGTGCTGAATAAGGTGGCCCAGCGTTACGACCGTCAGAACCCTCGCACTCGGGTCGCCTCTCTCTGCTGGGGGCCCTGGGATGGCGGAATGGTCACTCCCGGGTTACGCAAAGAGTTCGAGCGATTGGGGGTTGGCCTGATCCCTCTCGAAGCGGGAGCCAAAGCCCTGGTGGAGGAGTTGGCCCGAACCGGCGCCGATGGGGTCGAGATCTTGTTGGGAGATGGTTTTCCCAGCCCCGAGAAGCCAGCTAGCCAACAGCTTGAGCGTCCTCTTAACCCGGTTCTCCAGAAGAAGCTCTCGACGAAGTCGTTTCCTTTCTTGGAATCCCACGTGATCGGAGGCCGTCCGGTCTTGCCGATGGCTTTGATCTTAGAATGGTTCGCCCACGCTGCTCTGCACGGCAACATCGGTTTGCGTTTTGTGGGTCTGGAGGACCTCAAGGTGCTCAAAGGTCTGGCCTTGGAAGAGGGCCTTGAGCCGACCGTCACGGTGGCGGCTGGACAGGCCGATGTTCGCGACGGGGTGAGCCGAGTGATGGTGGAGCTGCGCGATTTGACCCGCAATATTCTCCACGCCAGAGCCACCGCTGTGTTGGCTTCTGAGCACCCCGAGGCGCCTCCGCTGGAGCCGCTTAGCGGTTTGGCCTCGCGGGCTTACCCCTATGAAGCGGGCCAGATTTACGAGAAACTCCTCTTTCACGGCCGCCATTTCCACGGCATTAAGACAGTGGAAGGCCTGTCCGAGAAGGGACTGGTTGCCGATCTCTTGTCGGCGCCCAAGCCCGCTCAATGGATTTCTGACCCGGTGAGAAGTGAGTGGCTCACCGACCCGCTGGCTGTGGACAGCATCCTCCAGCTCGGCATCCTCTGGTGTATCGAGCAGATGGATAAGCCTTCCCTCCCGAACGGGGGAGCCCGCTACCGCCAGTATCGTCGCCGCTTCCCGAAAGATGGCTTGAGAGCCGTCTTGAGAGTAGCCAACCACTCCAACCACCTGATGTCTGCTGACGTCTATTTGACTGATAAAAAGGGAGAAGTGGTGGCCAGTTTCGAGGGCCTTGAATGGACCGCCGACGCAAGCCTGCGTAACGCATTCGCCAAGAGAGTTCTGGCCACCAAATAGTCCACTATGCCGCATAGTCCGATCGCGGTGGTCGGCCTCGGGGGGATTTTCCCCGGGGCCGATTCGCCTGAGACCTTCTGGAAGAATATCCTGAACGGAGTCGACACGACCCGCGAAGTTCCCGCCGGGCGCTGGGTCATCGACGCCGACCAGGCCCATCAAAGAGCCCGAGCCGACAGAGTCGCCTCAAAACGCGCCTGTCTCATCGACCAGTTGCCCCAGGAATTCGAGCTTCTCGACCCTCTTTACGGGCTAGCCTTAGCCGCTTCTCGAGCGGCTCTGGAAGATTGCCGTTCGGGCCGGTTTGACCGCTCCCGGGTGGGAGTGATGTTGGCTTCTATAGCCCTCCCGACCGACTCTTCTTCTCGTCTGACCGAGGAGATGTTCGGCCCCACTCTGCGTCGTAATTTCGATGGCCAGGCTCAACCAGAAGACGTGCAAGTCGATTGTCGCAATCGCGAGGTGACCAGTTTGCCAGCCGCTCTGGTGGCCCAGTATCTAGAGCTGGGCGGGGCTAGTCTTACTTTGGATGCGGCTTGTGCCTCCTCCCTCTACGCCATCAAGTTGGCCTGCGACGAGCTGGAGGCGGGCCGAGCCGATCTGATGTTAGCCGGAGGTGTCAACCGACCTGATTGTCTTTATACCCAGATGGGCTTTACTGCTCTGGGGGCTCTCAGCTCTAGCGGCCGCTGCGCCCCCTTCGACCACCGTGGCGACGGCCTGGTGGTGGGCGAAGGAGCCGGGGTTGTTTGTCTCAAGCGACTCCAGGATGCCCGCCGAGATGGTGACCACATTTATGGAGTCTTGCGGGGGATCGGGCTGTCCAACGATGTAGGAGGGAGTCTCTTGGCTCCCGACCGCGAGGGTCAGCTGCGGGCCATGAGAGCGGCCTATCAACAGGCTGGCTGGCAGCCTAACGAGGTCGACCTGGTTGAATGTCACGGCACTGGCACACCGATGGGCGACCGGGTCGAGGTCGAGAGCCTGATCGAGCTGTGGTCGGGTCTCGAAAGCCAGACCGGTCAATGTGTGATCGGATCGGTCAAATCGATGATTGGGCATCTCCTGACGGCAGCCGGCGCGGCCGGGCTGATCAAAGTCTTGAAAGCGCTAGGGAGTCAGACTCTGCCTCCCATGGCGAATTTCGAGCGACCGGCACTAGGGATCGCTCTCGAGACCAGTCCTTTTCGAGTGCAAAGTGAGCCATGTCCTTGGCCTGACCGAGGCAGACCCAGAAGGGCGGCGGTCTCGGCCTTCGGATTTGGTGGGATCAATGCCCACGTGTTGGTGGAAGAGTGGAACGAGCAAGAGCTTGATTGCAGTTTGCCAGAGCCCAGCGCCGAGCCGGTGGCTATCGTTTCGTTGGCTAGCCGATTCGGGGGACTGACAGACCAACGTGCCTTTATGGAGAGCGTCTTTCGAGGCCAGAGCGCGGTCGGGCCCCGCCCGGCCAGCCGCTGGAACGGCAACACTTTCGCCGAGATCGAGGAGCTTCAAGGCGCCTTTCTCGAAGAACTCGACATTTCCATCGGAAAATTCCGCATCCCGCCC
>CAYRFU010000096.1:0-9408 GCA_964423525.1 uncultured Burkholderiales bacterium
CCCCATCGAATCGGTAATCCATCTTGCCCAAGACCTGACCGACCATCGCCTTGGCCACATGAACGTGGTCAAGTCTGGTGCCCGCGAAGTCCCCCTGGGATACGATGTTCACGGTATTGGTCCAGGGAAGGCCCAGCTGATGCATCAGATAAAACTGTTCTCCCTGGGCTACCAGCAACAGGGTGACCAAAACGATCGAGAGAGGCTTGGTCAGCGAGTCGGCCCAAGGCCAGCTGGGAACGGTCAGGACGAGGGCAAAAAAGAGCAAACTCAAATGCACTTTGGTGAACGAATCCCCGACCGCGTAGAGGTCGCTAATAAGCTTCAAGCTTAAACCCAGAAGGGGCGAGACAACGGCCAGCAAAGATAGACAGACCAGAACCGTCGCGGAGAGGAACCGTGTCTGAGTCGTCACCTCGTTAGAGTTAGCGATCGGCCTAGCGGATCTCCTGGCTAGGGAACAGAGTCGCTCAAAAAGGGATGACCAAGTCCGCCATACCGGAGGTGACCACTCGAGGGGCGCTCTATCGCAAGACGGTTCGCTTTCTGGTCAACGAGTTGGGCGCCGAACGAGCCTTCATTCTGGTGGGTAAACGGATGGTCGCCTACTTCGGCTTCGATTCGATCGAAATTTGGAAGAGCGCCGACCTTCCCCTCGAGCTGCTCGAAGACGTGCTCTCCAGAGGCAAGCCCAAGCATGTCCTCGACGCCCAGCAAGACCGGCGTCTGAACGAGACGACCCTGACCTTACGCTCGCTGCTCTGTGTTCCGCTGCTCGACCCCGAGCGAGAGATAGTAGGGCTTATCTACGCCGACCACAGCCAACCCGCAGCCCTCGATCACGGGGCCCGCAAAAGGTTGGACCAGTGGGCTAGCGAGTTTGGTTCTCGCCACTCCATTTTGGAGCCCTCAGCTGACGAGTGGGTGAGCGAGGAGCCCGCCGAACCCCCACCTCCTCCCAGGCCGCCGTTCCCGTGGGGTAAGCTGCTTAAGGGGGCACTCGGGTCCACTCACGCTCTGAGATGAAGAACTATATTCAGCGAAAGTTCGACTACTGGGAGAAACGTAAAGCGAGCGTCACTAGGCAGACCAAGATCCTCGACTACTGGCGGACTGGCCCTTTCTCGCTGGGGATGGTGATAGAGCAGCAGCGCACGGTGATCAGCCGAAGGGGGACCGAAGAGTATACCACCTGGCAAAAACTGTCTTGGCACAAAATCCGTCTCGGCTGGCGCGTCTACCGTTTGGAAATCCTTGAGGAAAAGCCCCTCTAAGGGCGAACAGTCGGGCGTGGAAGATTTGCTAGAGTACGCTCGCCGCGAGGCCGTTTATCTGGGCAACGGCCTTGTCAAAGTGGACAGTTTTCTCAACCATCAGGTCCACCCTGATTTGATGTCGGGGATCGGTCGTCTTTTGGTTGCGCCGTTTCCCGATGTCGACCGAATTTTGACAGCCGAGGCCAGCGGGATCATTCCCGCCTACGCCGCCGCCCAAGCCCTGGGCCGCTCCATCGTGTTCGCTCGCAAACGAGAGTTGAAGGGCAATCCCGAAGATGTCTTGGCGGTGGAGGTCGACAGTCGAACGGCCGGTAAGAAAGTGCGTCTCAGCGTCTCCAAACCCTATCTTCCAGCCGGTCAAAAGGTCTTGTTGGTGGACGATTTTTTGGCCCGCGGCAACACTCTGGCCGGCCTGGTTGAACTGGTCCGCCAAGCGGGAGCGATTCCGGTGGGGCTAGCGGTCGTGTTCGAGAAGCCGTTTGAGGGGGGTCGCGACAGGCTGACCGGACTCCCGGTCCACTCTCTCATTCAGGTCCACCTGGAAGATGGGGACCAGCTTCGCTTGACGGCCGGCTATTCGACCACCACCAGTTCGACAGGCACTCTGGCTCGCAATTCATAGAGGTCTGGACGACGGTCGTAGAGAGGACGAACCTGACCCGTCTCGCGTTGGCGAGCGAGGATGGTCAGGTCGAGATCGGTGACCACCACCGTTTCAGTATTGGGATCGGCTTCACCCGCCAGGGCGGCCGGCGGGAAGCTGAAATCGGAGGGGGTGAAGACGGCTGACCGACCGTAGTTCAACAGATAGTTTGTCGACGGCAAGTTGCCGACGTTGCCAGCGCTCACCACGTAGACGTAGTTTTCGACCGCCCGCGCTTGGCAGGTGTAGCGGATGCGATAAAAGCCCTTTTTCTCGTCGGTGCTGTAAGGGACGAACAGCACCTCCACCCCGTTGAGGGTCAATAGGCGACCCAACTCGGGAAACTCGACGTCGTAACAGATCTGAATGGCGATCCGCCCAAAAGGCGTCTCGAAAACCTTGATCCCTTCTCCCGGGTGGATTCCCCAGTCTTCGCGCTCGCTGGGCGTAATATGGAGCTTGTCCTGAGTGTAGACGTTGCCGGCCGGACTGTAGAGGTGGGCCACGTTGTAGAGCTTGCCATCGCGCCAGATAGCGGTTGAGCCACCGATGATAAACATCTGGTATTCCTGGGCCATTTCCCGCAGCATCTCGTCGATGCGAGGAGCCCAGTTGGCCAATTCCTGGACGGTTCTGATCTCGTCCCAATCCCGCGGCATCAGGCTGAAGAGTTGAGCCGTGAAATACTCCGGCAAAAGCAAAAAGTGGGAATGGTAAGTGTCAGCTGTCTCGACGTAGAAGCGGACCGTCTCCTCGAACCTCTCCCAGCTCTTGATAGGGCGAAAATAGTATTGGGCGGCACAGACCCGAATGGTGGTGACCGGCCGGCGAAGGGGATGGGCCGCGATGCGCCACTTATCGGAGTCGAAGTCTTCGTTCTCCATCTCGAGCCAGGTCGCATAGTTAGCACTCGACTGGTCGCTGGCCAGATTGAGCACCACCTTGCTAACGGTGTAGCCAGCTTTGAGATGGGCGTTCAGAGCCGGGTCTCTCAACTCCCCGGCCACCACTTTGTCGACGTACTCTCGAGCTGTCATCTTACCGGCCACCGAGGCGTAACCGGGGATTCGTCCATAGGCCAACATGCGGCGCAGATTGTAGCGGCGCAACAAAGCTACCCTTTGCTCATAGAGCAGGGCTGACAATCCCCGGCCACGGTAATCGGGGTGGACCGCGATATCGGCTCCGTAGAGGGTATCCCCGGCCGGGTCGTGAGTGCTGAAGGTGGAGGCGCCCGTGATCTCGCGATATTTCAGGGGCGTCTCGTAGTCCTCAAGCTGCACGATGAGCGAGGTGGAATAGCCCACGATTCGATTGTCGAGTTCGATCAGATACTGGCCTTCGGGAAAGGCTACATACTGCATCTCGTAGAGTCGGGGGCTGTCCTGCATTCGCTTGGGCAGGTCGGTGTAGGCGGCCCGATGGCAGTCGACCAGGCCGGATATGTCGGCCAGCGTCCAACGTCTCGTAATAGGGCCCTGGACCAGGCTCTTGCGCATCCACTGAAAGCGCTGGCCCTCCTCTTCCGAGGGCTTGCCCTCAGCCTGGAAGCCGAAGGTCTCCAGGAACCCTTTAGCTGAATCAGGAGCTTGCACCATCACGGTGGTGCCTCCGTCTTGCTTGGCCCGTTCCAGGCAGGCCTCTAGCAGGCGTTTGCCCAGTCCTCGACCCCGCTGCTCTTCGACCACCGCCAGGCGACGGATCTCAACAACCTCAGGGCTCAGTTTCAGCAGTCGAGCACTGGCGTAAGGCTCTTCATCGACGGTGAGGAGGACATGGAGAAGTTGATGAAGCTCCTCACCATCGTCGACCATCGGGGCTTCAAAGACGGCCCCCTCCACCTCCAGAAACTCCTCCAGGTCGTCGCCTGGAAGGAAGAAGTGGCATTCAACGGGTTCTGTTGTCAGTGTGGGTTTCACACCCCTTTATTCTCGTGGAAGAGGCTGCACCCTTTACCAACGCCGTTTCGGGAGCGAAGGTGTAGGCGTAGATCAGATCCCGATCGAAGGCGGGAACGAACACCTCGCAAAATCCGTCTCCATCGACATCACCCACGGCGCACTGGCCCACTGTCCCTCGGGTGTCCACCAAGGTGCTCTCCTCGAAGCGCCAGTCGTCACAGTCCTGGTTGACCGGTTTGAGTAGATGAGCCTGTTGGGTGCCATCTCCCGAGACCAAGATGTAGGGCTTTGTGTCCTGGTCGGCCAGGTTCGGGTAGAAAGCGGTGGCACTTCCTGGCGAAGCCTGGAACGGCTTGGCTTCGAGTTGGTCCTGGTCGAGTTCGATGCGAGTTTTGAAACCCTGATAGAGAGTGTGTCGCTCCCAGAGACCCGTCTTAAAGTCGACCGGAATCTCATAGGCGAAGACCCCGGCGCTGTCGTCTGACTCGTGATTGGTGACCAAAAGTTCTCGATGGCCGTTGTTGTTGATGTCAGCTAACTCAAGATCGAAAGGAGAACCGAGCTGGTCATCGATGGCGCGTCCCTTCCATCGGTCCCCTTCTTGCCAACAAACAGCCAGGGTCTTGGTGAAGAACTGAGCCGCCAGCACCTCTTTTCGTCCGTCACCGTTCAGGTCGGTCCGAACGGCTTCATTCCCAAACAGGCCGAAGCTGGTGACGACCAGAGACTCAGGTTCGTCTTGGCCCACGCGGTCGAGGGTCAAGAAGGCGGGGCTGATGAAGGGCCTCACGCCGATTCGGCTAGGACTGTAATCGGTCATTTAATACACCTCGTTAACAGCCAGATTGACCACGACTCCGATAGCGGCCGCTATTACCACTCCGGCGGGGCCAAGACCAGCCCCCAGGCTACTGGCCAAGAGACCCAGGGCCGCCCCTTTGACAGTGCCCTCGGGGGCCAAACAGCGTCGACCGGTGACGGCACCGGCGCCCGTTCCCACCACCACGCCAAAATTCCCCATCGAGCTTCCAGCCAAGGCGGGCAGGCCTGTAGCCAGGGCCCCTTCGGCGGCGGTGGTCACCCAGTCTCGGGGGGGACGGGGGTCAGGCGGTGGGGAGTCCCAGCGGTCGTATTGGCGATTCTGGTGGGGGGAATTTGGAGAGATATGCATAGACTGATAGGACCCCATGGCAGTTGCTCAAGTCATCTCTTGGTCCGTAACTGGTCCCATCTTGGGCTTGAGTTGCCGCTGGACAGGGTTGAACTGACCCACCGGGACCTATTCCTTCTGGCCGGGGTGTGCTACAATACCGGGGTGAATAGAGAAGCTCTCAATTATCTTCTGGATCGTCGCCTGGAGGCGATGGCCACCTCAAAAAACTCCATCCCCAGAGAAGTGCCCCTATTGGGCTTGGGGTTGTGGTTGGCCTACGGCTTGTTCGTAGCCCTGCTAGGAAAGCCCCACGATGTTAGCGCCTGGCTGTTCTACGGAGTGGTGCTTGGCCTGGGGTGGGGTGTCATGGTGGTGGCCCGGTGCACCCAGGTCGTGGCCGATCTTCTCCGTGGGGGGGTCTACGAAGAGCTGAAGTCGGTCGGGCTCTCGGCTGCTGGCTTGGCCGACGGATTAGCTCTTTACTTGAGCCGGCGTCTGTTGGCCGGAGGCTTATTGATCATCGGCCTTCTCACCCTCTTTGCCTGTCACAACCAGGCCGAGGAAGCCTTACTCTTCTTGGTCCCAGCGGTGTTGTTAACCCCAGCTTTGGTTTCTTATTTGTTACAGGCCCACGCCTGTTGGAGCAGTCCCAAATCGTCTGGTCTGGTCGGTGGGCTCTTGATGCTGGTGGCTTTTGGCACGCCCTTGGCTGTGCCTCTTTTGGTGGCTGGCTCAAGCGCTGCCTTCTTCCTGGCCTGTGGCGTTTTCCTGGTTATGCCCCGCTGGCTCGCCATTTTTAGCTACGAGTATCACGACAAACTGCCGGCCAGCTGCCGTCCAGAGCGGGGCCCAAGTCCTGCTCTTAAGTCTCTTTGGTCTTGCAACCCCGTGGTCGCGCGTCATCTTGTAGCCGGCGCTACTCGACGGCCGGTGACCGTCTTCCTGGCCCTGGTGACCTTTACGGGCACCGCTCTTTTCTCGGGCTCGTTGGTGGTCCTGAGTTCGGAGATGGGTGACCCCATCTCGTCCACTTTCTTGTATCTTTTCCTGGCCATTTCAGCCGCCTTGACGGGGGGGATGCTAAGCGCTCACCTGGCCGCCGTGGCCATTCAATGTGAAGGCCAGGAGGGACTGGAACTCCTTCGGGGGACCAACCTCTCGCGTTCCGTGATGGTAGATGGCTGGACTCTAGTGGGAGCAGCCAGAACGTTCTTCTTTCTCCTGGTCCTGCTACCTGGCTTGATGAGTGTTGGTCTGTCCTCCAGCCTGAGTCCAATCACGGTATTTGGCTGGCTTCTGGTGACCGTTGTTAGCCTATGGACCGGTGCCTATCTGGGCGCGGTCGCCGCTCTGTCCAACACGGAACACTTCTCCCAGAAGTTGATAGGAGCCGGCTTGGCCCTCGGGATGACTGCTCTTTTTATGGCCCCGCTGATGATCTGGCTGCTCACTCCGGCCGTGTCGGCCACCCTCACTCTGGTCGCTTGCTTTATCGCTATCGGCCTGAGCCGAAAGATCTCCTTAAAAGTCTTGGCCTGACCTGTCGAAATCGGCCTCTCCTGTTCGACTCCAGGGTGAGAGTTTGCTCTCAGACCAATCAAGGAGACTGAAATGAAGTTCGCAATTCTGGTTTATGAGAAGCCGATCGAGTTTAGCCAACGGGAAGAGGAAGGTTCCCAAGAATACTGGGCTGCCTATCAACTCTACAGCAAGTCGTTAACCGAAGCCGGCGGCTAGAGCAGGAGCTCTGCTGATGAGCGGCCAGCCAAAGGCGGCTAAGGACCAGCTAGATTTGCTCACCGACTTCCACTACGACCAACCTTATTGGGCCACTTTGGCAGCTGTGCAGAAGAGCCTCGGAGTCCCCTCTGAAGAGGCCTCCAGTCGAGCTCTGGAGCTTTGTTTGGGCACAGCCCAGCGAGACTATCTGAGGTCGTTGGGCTGAGAGGTCTTCATCAAACTTTCACCCCAGGGTGAGGGGTAAGGTGGCGATCGACACTCCAACTCATGGACTTCCTTTACTACACTTTCCTGGTCGCAACTGGACGACTCGCCGCCAGAGTGCGCCTCAATCAAATCCGCCGCCAACGCCACACCTACAGGAAGCGTCGTCTCCCCTGGGCTGGTTGGGCTGTGGCTGTGGCCAATGTTTACCTGAGGCTTTCGGGAGCAAGCCTCAAAATGCTGTCTGAAAAAGAGTGGCTAAACCGTGAGGTCCGGGTTCATCAGGTGCTGGGTCGCTGGTGCGATCTGGAAGAAGGTGAACTGGTCAGCTCCAACCAGGGTCCCACAGTCTCGGCCATCCTTCGCTCGAAGCTCCCAGAAGAGCAGAAGGCGAAGGTCTTGCAGACGACGGTCCGAGAGCTGTGGCTCCTCCATCAGTGCCGAATAGACGGTAGCTACTTGACCCACGGCGACGCTGCCGCCCACAACGTATGCTTTCGCGATGGACGAGCAGTGTGGCTCGATTTCGAGAGAGACCACACGTCAAACAACCTGACCGAAAGCCGCGCTCAAGATCTCCTGGCTTTGGCCTATTCTGCAGCCTGGGCTTTGGGGGGGGAATCCCTGGAACTGGTGGTTCGGGCGCTGGACGTCTATCCCGACGAGCAAGTCAAGAACGAGCTGAGGAATCAACTGCTTGGCTGGCGGCGGCGTCCGGTAGAGCTACAGCTAGTTCAGGCTCCCAGTTATCAAGTTCACCTTTGGCTGGCCAAGAGGCTCATAGAGAAGGGACTGACTCAGGGTGTAAGGAATCCTAGTTACAGTGGCAATCCCTGACCGTCTGCCCATAAAGAGCCTTCCCGAGAGAGCCAAACGCTCGTCCCGGTCACCCGAGCCGCCACCGATCCAGGCCCTTCGGGATCGGGTCGAAAGAGGGGCGCAGCCCCGCCGCTAAAGAGATGGCCGAACAGCCGATCCCTGCCTGTGACCAGGGTGTGCCGGGTAGCGACCGCGCCACGCTGGAAACCGCTGAGCACTTTGCCCGTCGGAAAACCGGCCGGGTTCCCGGCGCTCTGACCATGACCGCGGTAGTCTTCGAAAATCACAGTTCCGAAGAATCCAGGGTTCAGGCTTAGTCAAGACCAAACAGATCGACGATATGCCCGGCAAAATCGAGACGATCTTCCAACCTGAAGCGGTCGAACGTTACGCCTACTTGGTCAACATTCCCGGTCAATGAAGTCCCGGCGGATTAAAGGTGTATTCCACCTGCGAACCGAGGAGTGAGGTATTGGTTTGAAAGTGATTCGAGTCTCGGTCCTCAACCATCGAGCCTTGGAGCCACGGGACCTTGGTGTCGGTTTCCACGTAGCGGTCACCCTCTGGATTGGTGGAGCCTTTCATTTCGACGTTGGCCCAGGGGGTAAAATGCTCGGTCGAAACGGTATCACCCTCAACCCGAACGGTAGAGTCGAAAACAGTGTGTTCGGCCCAGCTATGGTCGAAGGAAGCACCCCGGTGAATTTTCGTCGAGACAGGGCTCAGGGCGGGGTGCACTCGGACATCGCGGCCCTCATTGGTGACCGAGGTTCCGTTAGGGAACAACAACTTCACCGGCTGAATGTCGACTCGGGTGGTGTCAGGGTAGCTTTTGCCCAGATCTGGCAACCAGTTCTGTCCGTAGCCGGTGGCGACATCGAAGTAAAGATTGTTATTGAGGTCCAGACTCACTCCTCCCACGAGGTGGACAGCCACGTCGGAATAGGCGTTGCCGACGGTCTCGCACTCCTGGTCATCGCCGCTGCCGGAGCACTCTTGGTGGTGAGCCCGAAAGAGGTCGATACGCTCTGAGTGATCGGGCTGGACCTGTATCTTAAGATGCTCGACGGGTGGGTCGCCGGCCCAAAAGCTGGGGTCGGGAGTGAAGCCGGGAGGGGCCGCCACCGTTGCCGCCTGAGCGGGGGGGGCGCAGGCAACGGTTGCTACCGCCGCTGCCGTCAGGGTTGTGCCCACGGCAGCCCGAGTGCCCGCTTGAACCGTATCGACGAGATCGGATTAGGCCCATTCTTCTGGGCGGCACTGGAGGCTGTCGGGGGCCCATCGATTCCAGACCTGAGCAGCCGTTTTCTCGTAAGCAAGGGGACGCAGAGTTTCACACATTGATTGGAGAGTCATAACGCTCAGGTTGTAAGGCCGAGGACTCAAAAATTCTTGAAAAACAAAGCCGGTGGGACAGCAAGGCTGTTCCACCGGCTCGGGGAGGCGAGGTCTTAGAACGAGCTAGTCCTCGGCCAAGACCTTCTCTTGCGCTAGAGCGGCTGAAAGGATGGTATCGATGTCGTCCTCACGGGTGCGAATGGCCCAGCAGGCCTCGACGCGACGGCCCGGCTTGGGCTCGATAAAGCGGCGGAGACGGCGGGTGCTGAACTCCCGAAGCTCCGGGTCGAGGTTACGAAGGTCCTTCACATATCCTCGGGTTTGAGACCCTTT
>CAYRFU010000096.1:9418-11434 GCA_964423525.1 uncultured Burkholderiales bacterium
CTTTAACCTTACCCAAGACATACATCGTGCGGCCCCATTTATCGCCTCCCAAGAAGGTCATCATGGGCTTTTTGCGCCCGGCGGGGGTCACCTTGATCGAGCGACGAGTTCGACCATACTTGGCCTCGAAGTCGTAATCGACATGGACTTTAATCTCGTCTTCACCGTCTTTGATGGTATAGACTTTTTTGCCTTTGAAGGTAGGGCGCTCTTCACACCACTCTTCGTCAGGAATCACTTGTTCTTCAATAATTTGCATGGGGTTTGTCCTTTCTGATTAACCGGCTCTTCTTCGCTGGCGGAAGCAATCGGAGCAGTAGATGGGTCGACCCGGGCTGGGTCGGAAGGGGACGCGAGCTTCGCAGCCGCAATCGGAGCAGGTGCCTACGTAGCCGCTACTTTCGGCTGTCTGGCGCACTTGCCGCTTCTTCCTTTGATCGCGGCAATCTTTGCAGCGACTGGGGTCGTGCTCGTAGCCCTTCTCATGAAAGAGGGCCTGCTCCAGGACACTAAAGGTCCACTCCTGGTCACAGCTTCTACAAGCCGGCATCTGTCTTGGTTTGAAAATAAAATTCACCTTCCAGTCTATAATTTGGAATGTTCTGCGGTCTCGGGCGGGGAATCCGTCAGGACTCAACCACGCGAGCCGGCGCAACAGGTTTGTTACCCGGCGCCGGACTTACACAAGAAATATTCCTTTAGATTATAGCACAACTTGAGGCTCAACACCAGGATTTTCCAAGATTTCTTGTTGATAATGGTCTTTTAAGGGTCTTCGTCTAGCCTGCCCAAAGTGAAGATCGGCCTAGCACCACCACGACCAGCTTCGAGCTTGGGCTTCGTCTGGAGCCAGAGCGAGTCCGGGGAATCGGATTCGTTGGATGGTTATCTCTTCGACGATAGCGTCATCTCTCGGGTCGATAACGGACCCCCCTTGACCTACGCGGAGAGACAGCTTCCCATCTACCAGCCCAACCAGCCTCCATTGGAGTTTCTCTGGAATGAAATCTCTGACGCCGAGTTTACCCATCGGGCTCGGGTCTACGAACAGCAGCTGAGCGACCCTCAGCTTACCGTCGTCAAACAGTATCGCTTGCCCAAGACGACCAACGCCACTTTTGTGGTGGAACTGAGCAACGGCCTGGTTGGTCTATGGAAGACGGTCGAAGGCGAGACGACCCGGACTATGCGCCAGAACGTTCCCATCGGAGGGCAAACCGTTCGAGAGGTGGCGGCTTATGTCATCGATAAAGCGGCCGACCATTACGCCAGGGTGACACCCGCCGTGATGCGGGAGTTAGGCGGCAAGAAAGGAGCTTTGATCCTTTTTCTGCCCGGCACCAGGCCCTTTTCTGAAACCGAACGTCAACCCACTGTCGATAGGAACTCGCCAGGTTATCAACGCTTGAACTTCTGGGACAACGCTTACGGGCACTTAGACCGACACGGTGGAAATCTGTTGCTCCAACCTGGCCATGGCGGCCAAATCCCCATCGACCACGGCCTGGGACTCCCGGTTCGCAACGACCACCAGGGGTTTCACGAGTTTCTTTTCGACCAACCGGCCAGTCTCACCGCGCGGGAGCACTCGGCCGTCTCGAGTTGGTTGGGCCAACGCCTCGAGCTGACTCGAGAGCTGACCGGGTTGGGTGTTGAGCCGGAAGCCGTCTCTTCCTTCTTTGAACGGGTGGAAGAGATGCAAGCGCTGGGAACCACGGCTTTGAGCTGGAGAAATCGTTGACCGACGCTTCCATTGCCGTAGCCGCTCTGACCCTGGCTATCGCTTTGAGCGTTGGGGTCCTGTTTCGTCTGTTGAAACTTTCCGAGCGGGCCCGTCTGGAACGGCTACGGCGACGCAAGACTTTCGAGTCCGTCCAGACCTCCACTCCTTTATCTGACCCCCTGACGGTGGCAGTCCGTAGAGCGACTGACAGTATCCAGCTTCAGTATCGGAATCTTCGCAGATTACTTTTTCCTCTAGCTGTTCTGGTGGGTGTGGTGCTGGCGGTCATGCCT
>CAYRFU010000096.1:11444-20213 GCA_964423525.1 uncultured Burkholderiales bacterium
TTATCTTCCGGCCATTCCCGCCACTCTGTTGAGCGTCGGCTTGGGCGCGGCCACCGTGCTGGCAGGGGCAGCCGCGAAGCCTTTTGTGGAGAACTTGATCGCGGGGCTGGTGATGGGTGTCTCGCGGGTTTTGAACATCGGTGACACGGTCATCGTGCGAGAGCAATATGCCACCGTTGAAGACATCACCATGACCCATACCACCCTCAAGCTTTGGGATTGGAGGCGCCTGGTCGTGCCTAACTCTCAAATGCTTGCGACCGAGTTTTTGAACTACTCTCTCAACGACCTTTTCATCTGGGCCTATATCGAATTCTGGGTCGACTACGATGTCGATCTAGACCTCCTCGAAGAGCTGGCCCGGGAGGCCACCCGGCAAAGCCCTTACTTCGCCGACTACGAACCGCCTCAACTCTGGGTGATGGACTGCTCCAAAGAAGGTGTAAAGTGCTGGTTGGCTGGTTGGGCTAACAGTCCCAACGATGCCTGGTATCTAAAGTCCGACATGCGGAAAGGGCTGGTGAAAGCTTTCCAGCGCAAGAAGATCGAAACCCACCGCTTCCGTATCACCCAAGCTCTTTAGAGGGTATCGACCCTTCCGTGACACAATCCCTCTCATGCGAAACTGGCTAATATTATTGCTGACCACGAGTCTTCTTAGCGTTGCCGCCTGGGCTCAACCTCCCTTTGGCTCCCTTCAACTCGGGATGGGGGAGAAGGAAGTTCTATCGAGTTTAGGGGCTCCTGCAGCCAAGAGCGAAATCGTTTTTGAAGCGGCCACCGGAGAGTATTATCAAAGCTGGACTTATGACGATCTGAAGCTCGACCTGAGCAGCTTGGAAGAAACGGGGGCCCGCAGCCTCTATCGAATCTATCTTTTCGGACCCAGCGCCCCTAAAACGTCCGACGGCCTGGCTATCGGACTGGGTCAGAAAGCGGCCCAGGGCAAACTCAAAGCGATGGCCAAAAACGGGGTCGTCTACTCGGACAACGGGGGCGGCGCTTCGGTGATGTGGGAAGAGGCCTACATTCTGCTTTCCGTCACCTACCAAAATGGGAAGGTTCACGAAATCTACCTGGGACCTGGCCCCGAATAAACCGAATTTTACTGTGAGCTAACATCCCTCGACCTTCTTTCGGCTATAACCGAAAGGATGCAGACCAACTACCAAGAGCGTTATCGAAAACTCCAAGCTCAACTAGAGCGAGACCGTTCCAAGCTGGTCAAGCTGCCTTTCTCTGTGCCGGTTGACGGTGAACCTGGGCACCGGTTAACGCTCTCGCCCGAGGGCGATGCGGTCGTGCTCAAGCCAGATGGCTATGAGGCCTACCACGAGGGAGTCGGACGGGCCTCAGGTTGGCGCCGCCTTCTTTTCTTGAAAGAACAGACTCTCTGAGTTGACGACAGCGGCACCCAAACAGCCACCAACCCTCGCGGCCACTCCCGCCCCAAAGCGTTCCCGACAGAGCTGTTCCTCGCCCAGCTAAAGAACTCCCACCAGCAAGCTGAGAGCCTGGCTCAAGCAGCCCAACAGCATCCCCTGAAGGCGGCCGTCTCCGATCTACCCTACGGAAGCCTGGCAGCTTCCCGAGCGACCCTGGCCCAATCGGCGCCGGCGCATTCCCGGCCCAGCCGCCACCGCCACCTTAGCCGCTTCTATGTGGGCCCACAGCCGGCCCGCCTTGCGTCCTGAACTGGCTTCAAGACTGGCTCCCCTGGTGAGCGCCCAGCTGGAAGGATCTCTGGCCAAAGTCCTGATGGATAACCCTGAACTGATCGGGAGTGTCGCTCCTCTAGTGGGTCAAGACTTCGATTTCCAGCTAGCCCGACAAGCCGCCTTGGGTCCCCAGGGCGACCAGCTTGGCCCTCGTTTGCTCCAAGAGCTTCCCCAAGAAGCCTTCCCCGAAAGCTTCGTTCGTCTAAAAGAAATGGGGCTAGCCACCCCACTCGGTGGAGGCGCTTTTTCTGCCGACGCCTCCTTCGATTCAAGAGCTTTCAAGGGGCCCCGAAGCGGCTCTGAAGAGGCTAGAGAGCGACTATCGCGAGTGGGCCTCCCAGGCCCAGGATTCGGACCAGAGGGCTGAGCTAGAGATCGGACAGGATTTTATCCTGATGGGCGACTTCCACCTCGATGTCGAGCAAGATTAAAGGCCCCTTCGCAGAAGAAGCCCCTTAGCGTGTCCCCATCCCAACACAAAGATCGCCTTCCCGTCATCGACCAGGCTAAGGCCAAACTGGTCGCCTACGGCGTGGTGGCCGTGATGATAGGCGTGATGGCCGTGCTGGGAGTCCGCTCGGTCTCAGGCCCCCAGCTCTACGAAGGAGACCGTCTAGAAAGTCGAACTTGCCGGGTTTGTGACGGCGCCGGAACCCAGCAGGGTGAGAAATGTCGTGGTTGCTTGGGAGCCAAGCGAGTCAAAGTGATTGTCCCCGGCCCCGAGCACCCGGTGGAGATTCGGGGCACCGTTCGAGACCTGGCCGTCTTTCCCGATCTCGAATCAGCTCAGGCCAAAGCTGCCCAAGACGCCTCCTCCCAGGAGGTCAGTTTGAAGCCGGTGGAGGGCGCCGTTCGAAACGCTCGCCTCGAGTTCAAGAGCGACTGGGGACAGATCAACGTCGAGAGCAAAGCCACCGGCAAGTTTCGCTGTCGTCTCAAGCCGGGCGACTACCGAGTGACCATCACCGCAGAAGGATTTCCCGAAGAGACCCGGGAGTTGACTGTGCCAGCCCGCCAACTCCCGGTGTGGCCCAAGAATCCGGGCCTATCCCATAAGGATGAGGAGCAGATTCAAGTCGACCTCTTTTTGGGAAGCTGAGCCACCACAAGCTTCCCATCGGCCGTTACCGTAGACACGCAGTCAAGGCCCCAATGGGGTGCGGAGATGGCCATATCAGCCTCGAAAGCCGCCAACTCCGTATTGCTCTCAAGATTGGCTACCCGCACTCGATGATCGTTGGAAAGACTAGCGTATCGTTCGCCTCCAGGCTCAAGGCTCAGGCCGTCCACTCGCCAGTGGGTACGGTGGCGCCATAAGCAAGACCCCTCCTCCAGATTCCACCAGCTGAGTTCACGGTCGGCCGTGGCCACCAGGGCCCGGTCGCCTCGAGGCGAAACGGCCATGGCTGCGATCTCCATAACCAGACTAGACGGATGGGGTCTGAAATCGTCCTGAAAAGGTCCCAGCTGGGCAGTCCCGAAAACGGCCAAACCAAAAAAGAAGGAAACGATATGGCAAAGATATTTGTGCCGCTTCTGCTGGTGGTTTTGATGGCCTTACCGGCACTGGCGGAAGAAGGGAACAAGAAAGTGACGACAGATTCAGGATTGACCTACGAGGTGCTCAAACAGGCCGAAGGCCAGGCGGCCAAAGCCGGCGACAAAGTGAAAGTGCACTATACCGGCTGGTTGACCGACGGCAAGAAGTTCGACAGCAGCGTGGACCGAGGCCAGCCCTTCGAGTTCAACCTGGGTGCTGGTCAAGTGATTAAAGGCTGGGATGAAGGCGTGTCAGGAATGAAGGTGGGAGAGAAGCGCAAGCTGACCATTCCTCCCGACCTGGGTTACGGCCGTCGGGGTGCCGGCAACGTCATCCCCCCCAACGCCACCTTGATCTTCGAAGTGGAACTGCTGGGCGTTCAGTAACTATCAGAAGGGCCTGATATTGACGGCCCTCGGGGTCCTTTGCCTGACTCCCGACGCCCTCTTGGTCAGGTTGATCGAGTGCCCCGCCTGGACGCTACTGTTCTGGCGGGGCTTTCTCATGGCGGCGGGCTTGACCGTCTTTGTGCGGGCTACCCGACGCGACCTTCGCTCGCTCGACCGACGCGGTTGGTTGGCGGCAGCCTTTCTAGCTAGCAGCACCACCTGTTTCGTTTTCTCGCTCCAAGCGACCCAGGCCGCTAACACCCTGGTGATTATCGCCACTTCTCCTTTGCTGGCAGGCCTTCTAGCCTGGCTGCTGCTCCGGGAGACCCTGCCCTGGCAGACCTGGCTAGCCATCGTGGTCGCCCTGGGAGGGGTCGCTCTCTCGGTCTTAGACTCGTCGGCCCGCGGAAGTCTGTGGGGAGAACTCCTGGCTTGCGGTAGTGCCCTTTCGATGGCCGGTCACTTCACCGCCCTTCGGTGGTGGCGATCGCCTGACGGGCCGCTGGCTGTTTGGGCCGCGGGGCTGCTGGCAGCCCTGGTGGCTTTGCCTTTCTGTCAGCCCCTGGCGGTCCCGTCAGACGATGTGGTGTGGTTGGTCGTGCTCGGCCTGGTGGTTCTCCCAGTAGCTTTCGGCTTGATCTCAGTCGGTCCGCGTTATCTCCCGGCCGCCGAGGTGGGCCTTTTTATGCTGCTGGAGACCGTTCTCGGTCCCCTTTGGGTCTGGCTGGCTCTAGGCGAGACCCCTGGGCCCTATACCCTGGTTGGAGGGAGCATCGTGGTCGCCACCCTGGCCACTCATTCCTGGTTTCGCCGGGCAGCTAGTCCCAGCGCAGAGCCCCCCCGTTCTGATATTCCGTAACCCGAGCCTCGAAGAAGTTTTTCTCTTTATTGAGATCGATCGCCTCAGACATCCAGGGGAAGGGGTTCTCGACCGGACCAAACAGGGGGTGAAGGCCTAACTGAGCGCAGCGACGGTTGGTGATAAAGCGCATATACTGCTCACACAGATCGGCCGTCAAGCCCAGAAACCCGGTGGGAATGGTATCTCTTCCGTAGGCGCTTTCGAGCTCGCAAGCCTCTCCCAACATCTGTCTCACCTCGGCCACGAAGGCCTCGGTCCACAGATGAGGGTTTTCCAGCTTGAGCTGATTGATGACGTCGATGCCGAAGTTCAGATGGAGCGACTCATCTCTCTAATGATACATCTCGGCCACCCCGACCATCTTGTTGCGGCGTCCCAGCGAGAGAATCTGAGCAAACCCGGTGTAAAACCACATCCCCTCGAAGACCACATAGAAGGCCACCAGGTCTCTTAACAGCTGCTGATCGGCAGCCGTGGTGCCGGTGCGAAAGTCTGGATCGGAGAGGGTTTGTGTGTAGCTTAACGCCCAGGCCGCTTTGTCGTTGATCGACGGCACCTCTCGATACATATTGAATAGCTCTCCTCATCAAGCCCCAGACTCTCAACGATGTATTGGAAAGTATGAGAATGGATCGCTTCTTCGAAGGCCTGACGCAGCAGATACTGACGACACTCGGGGTTGGTCAGGTGGCGATAGATGGCCAGCACCACGTTGTTGGCCACCAGCGACTCGGCCGAGGCGAAAAAGCCCAGATTTCGCTTCACAGCTCGACGCTCATCGAAAGAGAGACCGTCAGCCGACTTCCACAAAGCGATGTCGGCCTGCATGGCCACCTCGGTGGGCATCCAGTGGTTGTTGCACCCGGCCAGGTATTTCTCCCAGGCCCAGTGATAATTCATGGGCATCAGTTGGTTCACATCGGCCCGACAATTGATGATCGACTTCTGGTCGACCCGAACTCTTTGGGCTATCATTGGCACACCTCGCAAGACTCTTCGTTACAGACGGCGTTGAGTTTGCCGTCGACTCCCGCCAGGGTCGACTTCTCGACCTGAGTTGCGCCCAGGCATCGTAGGTAGTAGGTGGTCTTGAGGCCTCGTTTCCAGGCCAGTCGGTAGAGCTCATCGAGCATCTTGCCACTCGATTCGCGCAGGTAGAGGTTGAGAGATTGGGACTGATCGAGCCATTTCTGACGGCGGCTGGCCGCCTCCACCAGCCATCGGCCCTCGATCTCAAAAGCGGTGGCGAACAACGCTTTGAGGTCGTCAGGGACTCTCTCGATCGCTTCCAGCTTGCCGTCGAAGTATTTGAGGTCGCTGCTCATCACCTCATCCCACAGCCCTCTTTCTTTCAGCGCTTCCACCAGGTAACGATTCAGCGCCGTGAAGTTGCCCGACAGATTGGATTTGACGAAGAGGTTTTGATAGGTTGGTTCGATCGACTGGGACACGCCACAGATGTTGGCGATGGTCGCGGTTGGGGCGATGGCCAGCAGATTGGAATTGCGAATCCCGTTCTGAAGCAGTCGCTGTCGGAGCTCGTCCCAATTCAGCCGACAAGAGCGATTCATCTCTAGCTGGTCTCGATGGGCAGCCAAGAGTTCCACTGAGTCGAGCGGGAGAATCCCCTGGCTCCAGAGGGAGCCTTGATAGGTGGGGTAGGCGCCCCTTTCGCCGGCCAGCTCCACCGAGGCTTCGATAGCCAGGTAGCTGACTAACTCGGCGGACCGGTCAGCGAACTCGACGGCTTCTTGGCAGCCATAGGCTATCTCAAGCTGGTAGAGAGCGTCTTGAAAACCCATCATTCCCAGACCAACCGGTCGATGCCGCAGGTTAGAAAGACGAGCCTGGGGGATGGTGTAGTAGTTGATGTCGATGACGTTGTCGAGCATCCTGACAGCCGTTTTTACGGTGCTGGCCAAATGCTCTTGGTCGAGTTCCCCAGCTCGAATGTGGTTAGCCAGATTGACCGACCCTAGATTGCAGACCGCCACTTCCTCAGCCCCGGTGTTGAGGGTGATCTCGGTGCAAAGGTTGGAGGAGTGGACCACTCCCCAATGCTGCTGGGGTGAGCGGAGGTTACAGGGGTCTTTAAAGGTGATCCAGGGGTGGCCGGTCTCAAACAGCATCGTCAGCATCCGCCGCCACAGGTCCACCGCCCGGAGTTGGCGGAAGTTTCTCATCTGGCCGCGCTCGGCCAGCTTCTCGTAGTGTTCGTATCGCTCTTTGAAGGCCTGGCCGTAAAGTTCGTGGAGGTCGGGAGTTTCGTCGGGCGAGAAAAGAGTCCACTGGCCATCTTGCTCGACCCGCTCCAGGAGCAGGTCGGGGACCCAGTTGGCCGTGTTCATATCGTGGGTGCGGCGGCGGTCATCCCCGGTATTTTTGCGAAGTTCCAGAAATTGCTCGATGTCGATGTGCCAACTCTCGAGGTAGGCACACACGGCCCCTTTCCGTTTCCCTCCCTGATTGACAGCCACGGCCGCGTCGTTGGCCACTTTCAGAAACGGCACGATGCCTTGAGACTTCCCGTTGGTTCCTTTGATGGGGCTTCCCAGGCCGCGCACCGCAGTCCAGTCGTTACCCAGCCCACCGGCATATTTCGAGAGTAAAGCGTTGTCCTGGATGCTCTCGAAAATCCCCTCTAGATCATCGGGAACGGTGCTAAGAAAGCAAGACGAAAGTTGCGGTCGGAGGGTGCCGGCGTTGAAAAGGGTTGGGCTTGAATGAAATCGCATGACGAAAGCAGTCGATAGAATTCGATCGCTTTCTCATCCCGATCGACCTCCCGCACAGCCAGACCCATCGCCACCCTCATAAAGAAGGCCTGCGGAAGCTCGAATCGCCGGTCCTGGTAGCTTAGAAGATAGCGGTCATAGAGGGTCTGAAGCCCAAGATAGGTAAACTGCAGGTCGCGCTCAGGCTCTATCGCTTGCTCGAGGCGAGCCAGGTCGAAGCAGGCCAGTTCAGGGTCGAGCTGTCCCCACTCGATCCCCTTCTTGACAAAGGTCGTCAACATGGTTTCGGGGTGGCCGAGGGTCTCGTTGACCTCCGTTTTGAGCCGATCGAGCAGGAGGCGAGCGGTGACGAAGCTATAGTTTGGCTCGACCTCGATCAGGGCCCTGGCAGCCAGGACCGCTGCTTCTAACAGCTCTGGTTCGCGGATGCCGTCATAAAGATTACCTCTCAGCTGCTCTAACAGTCGAGCCGGCTCGACATCCTTGAGCCCTTTGCAGGCCTCCTCAAAAAGGCCCATAAGCTCGGCTTCGGTGAGTGGCCGGCGCGCATTAAGGCCAACTCCACTCGGTCTTGGACGTCTTCGCTCGAGATCAAGCGCTCGCCATCAGGCCAGCGCGTGAGACCTTCGACCACCTTTCGGGTTAACTCCTCGACCTGTTCTCTTAGACGACGGGAGTGGAACGCTTCCTGACCCTAAACGGTCAAAAAGGCTCGGGTCAGGGCTTGACGGATGCGGTCGGGATCGAGATCTGATGCTGAGCCGTCTCGACGAACGACTCGGTAGTGGGTAAGGTTCATAAGAACTTCCTTTCGCTCTCGGAGAGGACAAAGAAAAACCGGGGCCCATTCAGACCCTGCAGCTCTTCGGGGCACCCCGCCCGAGAATTCACTGATATCGTCGAGGCAGGTCTCCTGGCTTACGGGTCGTCGCTCTTTCGTTGGGCCTTCCCACCGAATGCTCGGCAGTGGCTTGGGGAACGAGGGAACTCGCCGTCTACAGTTGCGGGGGCAGCTCCGGCTTTAAAACGGATTCCCTTTTCATCCTCGAAATTCGGGGGCACCTTGACTCTTACAGGTAGCAACAAATTGAACGAAAGTCAATCGAAAGTTGAACTTTGTTCAGAGTGCGACCGGGTCCTTAATCGACGATGATCTCAACCTTAAACTGAGCCCTCGCCCGCTTAGGCTGACCCTCCCCGTCGGTCGCCGGAGTGAAGCGAGCTAAAGCTTTCACCTGTCCCAGGATGTAATCATCGATCTCGGGGTTTCCGCTGGGGGAGCGCAGCATCACCGAAGTGCGACCGTCCGGGTAGACGACCGCCCGAACCATGACTTCGGTCTTGAAGGACTCCCGCCTGAATCGCGCAGGCAGTTTGAGCTGCTCGGGAAAGCTCACCTCGACCTGGCGATTAGCGGCTGCTGGCGGTGCGGTTGCCACCTGCTTTGGGGTTGGCTTGGGTTGCGGCGTCCGCTTGGGCGTCGGTTTAGGTTTAGGCTTGGGCTTGGGCGGGCTCTTTGGCTTCG
>CAYRFU010000097.1:0-20155 GCA_964423525.1 uncultured Burkholderiales bacterium
TGCCCAAGCGAGAACGCCCGGAGCCCCCGCAGGCAAGCCATTCCGAGCCGCCTCCCAAGCCAGAACGGCCGAGGCCACCGCAGGCTAGCCATTCCGAGCCGGTGCCCAAGCGAGAACGCCCGGAGCCCCCGCAGGCTAGCCATTCCGAGCCGCCTCTCAAGCCAGAACGCCCACAGCCGCCGGTCCCGTCAGGTCAATCGAGCAACGGAAAGGAATTGACCAAGAAAGACTTTTGGCGAGAGTTGATGAATTCCGTTCGAGACGTCGACATGCGCCTTCATGCGGTGCTTGCCGACGCAAGAGTGAGTGAATTCACGGAGGGAAGCCTGGTGCTCGGGTTCCCCTCCGGTTACGACTGGCATCAAGACACCATTATGAAGGCAAAACACCAGTTAGAGACCCTGAGCGGACAGATTCTTGGTGCGAAGGTTCGTCTTCAGTGCCGTTTGGAAGACGGACAGGCCGTGAGAAGCAACCACGAAGAACACGACGCCCTGGTTCGTAGAGCAGCTGGACTGTTCGCCGGCGAGATCGTCGACTAAGAGGAGGAAGAATTGGCAGAAGGACAGAGAATTTTGGTGGTGGACGATGAACCCCACATTCTGCGGTCCCTGGCGCAGTATCTCGAGATGGAAGACTTCGATGTCGAGACCGCTACATCCGGGTTTGAGGCTCTGGAGAAGGTTGAGACGTATCAACCGACGCTGGTGGTGCTCGATGTGATGATGCCTGGTATGGACGGCTTCGAAGTGCTTGACAAGATCCGGAAAGGCGAGGATACGGCCGATATACCGGTGATTATGTTGACAGCTAAGGATCAGTCTTCAGATGTCATGAAAGGCTACGAAAAGGGAGCCACTTCGTATTTGGTTAAGCCTTTCAATCTGGATGAACTGGTCGATACGATCAATCAGGTCTTCGCTATGGGCAAGAAAGGGTAACCGCGATGCAACGACAGATGATGAAAAAAATGCAGAAGATGCAAGAGAAGCTCCAAGCTTCCATGGGTCAGATCCAAGAGGAGTTAGGGCAGCTTGAAATCACCGGGGAAGCTGGTCAGGGTCGGGTCAAAGTGGTGGTCAATGGTCACCAGGAGATCCGTTCTATCAAGATCGATCCGGAGGTTGTTGACCCCGAGGAAGTGGATATGCTCGAAGATCTGGTGCTGACGGCCGTCAAAGACGCCGTGGAGAAGTCCAAAGAGGTCTCCAACGAGAAGATGTCGTCGCTGACCCAGGGGCTCCCCATCCCCCCCGGCTTTCTTTAAACACTTAGGTGTATGAGTTTCCCGAACCGGTCGAGCGACTGGTCGAGGCTTTGATGGGCTTACCTACTATCGGCCCCAAGAGCGCCAGCAGGTTGGCCTTTTTTCTCCTTCACGCTCATCCCGAACAGGTCGAGGAGCTAGCCAGGGCGATGGTCGATATGAAACGCAAAATCCGGGATTGTCAGGTTTGCGGGAATCTGACTGACCGGGACCTTTGCACGATTTGTTCCGATAACCGCCGAGACGGGAGTGTCCTCTGTGTGGTTAGTGATCCGCGGGATATCGCCGCCCTCGAGAGAACCAATGAGTTCCGTGGTCGCTATCACGTGCTGGGGGGTCTCATTTCCCCCATGGACGGCATCGGTCCCGATCGTTTGCGAATCGACTCACTCCTCCAAAGGGTCCAGCAGGATCAGGTGAGCGAGGTGATCTTGGCGACCAATCCTACCGTTTCTGGTGAGGCCACGGCTCTCTATCTCCATCGTCAACTCGAGAACGGTTCAGTAAGGGTCACCAGGCTGGCGCTTGGTCTTCCGATGGGTTCAGACTTGGAATACGCCGATGAGGTCACCTTAGGCCGGTCGCTTAAGGGTCGGCGAGAGCTTTGACCAGGCCGACTCGACAGCCTTGACCAGCCCCGGGTAGACAATCAGTTGGCGGGCGGGCTCGATCGAGACTCAATGGTGGAGTCGATACTACCTGGCCCTGATCACGTAGACCGAGAGATAGAGTCGGTCGGCGGTTAAATGAAGGTAAACGAAGGCCTGACAAGTCTGATTGAGGACTTCTAAGACCGCTTCGCGTGGGTTATTCCAGAGGATCGTAGCGGGTCCCAAGCGAGTTCCCGGTCTGATCGGAGCTGTTTCTATCTCCTCCGGTGAGAGCTTGGAAAGCCAGGACGAATCGGGCTGCTTGTGGGGTCGCTCAAGGTCAAAGAGTCGACCTAAGACCTCTCTCAGTTGTACCAGCCAGTTTACCAGGCGGGGTAGCTCAACCTCTCCTAAGAGTGTGGCCAAGCCACTAAGGTCGATAGACGGCCCGGCTCCCGGCAGATGGATGATCCAGAGATCCATCTGCCTGACGGAGTCCAGATGTGCTCGCATGCTCAGCGTTCTTGAATCTGCTGTAACTTAATCTGAGGGTATTTGCTTTCAGGTCGGATGGTCAGCGCGTGCTCAAAGGCTTCGGCTGCTTCAGGGTATCGCTCCATCTTGAGGTAGCAGTCTCCCAGAAGGGTGGCCGCGTCAAAGCCTTTGGTCAGACCGAGAGGGTCGAGTTCTCGGCACTGAATCAGATGGGTGACAGCCTGGTCCAATCGGTTGAGGTCAAACAGGCAGGAGCCAGCATAATAGTGACCGTCGGGATAGGTCGGAAGTTCAGCGATGGCTCGCTCGTAAAGTTGTAGGGCGTCCTCAGGTTTCTTCTCGTCGACCAGCATAATGTTGCCCAGGAGATCAACGGCCATGATGTCGTGGGGGTTGAGCCGCAGAGCGCGAATTAGGTAGCCTTTGGACCGGGGCATCATCCGTTTTTGAAAATAGACCATCCCCATACCGGTGTAGGCCATCGCCAGCTGAGGATCATCTTTGATAGCCTGCTTGAATTCAGTCAGGGCTTCGTCGAGCTGGTTGGGAATGATCATGCCTCTCAGGAAGTAGGCCATCCCCAAGTGGGTGGCTGCAGTCGGATCTTCTCCCCGGGAGACAGCCTTTTGCTCGATACGGTTGATCACCTCGTCAATGGTTTTCTGTTTGAAGGCCGCATGGAGGATATAGCTCAGGGCCAGAGTGTGTTGAGGATCGCGTTCGACGACGCCTTCGAGCACCGAAATAGCCTCATCATACTTCTGCTGGTAGAAGAGAGAGAGCCCCTCCTCCAGTTCGGGGCTGTATGCTCGAGCCGCGGCCGGCCCGGCCAGTAGCAGGGTGGCTAGCGACACGACAATGATGTGACTGAGTGTTTTCAAAACAGGCTCCTTCTTGTGCTGGGCGTATTAACCGTCTGGTCGGCGGAAAGTTTCTGATCCTTTTTATCCCTTCGTTTTGGCATTCGTCAAACATGGGTAGGGTTGACACGGAGGCAGCTGGGCGCAAAAGGAGAAGCTTATTTCTTCTGGAAGGATTTTCAACGGCTCAGGAGGCGGTAGTTGGCCAAGAAACAGACCTTTGATCCATCCGTTCTCGGTGACGCCGAGATCGTGGTGACGGACACCACCAAGAATGCTGTGGCTTTGGCTTACAAACCAGGCCAAACCCCAGAGGTGCTGGCGCTGGCTAAATCCAGTCGAGCTCTCAAAGAGCTTCTTTGGTGTGCCTCTGAATTGGGATTGCCCACCGTCGAGTCGAGTGCCTTCAACGGAGACCTCATCAAGCAACTCAAGGTGGGTGAAGCCATTCCCGAAGGCTTTTACCGGTTAGCTGCTTTGAGCCTGGCCTCGGTCCAGAAAAACCGGGAAGCTCCCGTCCCGATCACGGTCGTCCGACCGGTTGGGGGGGCTCCCCAGACTCTCAAGAAGCGACTCCAGCGCAAGGTCGAGGAGATTGTCGACCTGCTCCAGGTGGCCCAACTCGAAGTGGCCCTGGGCGAGGGTGTGGAGATCAAGACCGTTGGCCCGATTGTCAATCACTGCCGCGAGAGCCTGGAACTCGATCTTGGGCTTTTGCTGTCCGGTGTCGAGGTGGCTCAAGACGAGAAGGTCGAGGCGGGTCACTACAGCGTCCGAATCCGGGGCGTGGAAGCGGCCTCTGGCAAGTTGGGTCAGGCCAGCGACGTAGCGCGGCCTCTTCTGGAATCCGTTCAGATCCAGGCCTGGCGACTGTTAGGCTATCGCGAAACCGAGGCTTTGCTGGAAGCGCTCAAGAAAAGCCATCCCACTCTTTACAAAGAGCTGTTTCCGAGTCGATTGACCCTGGGAGCCCTCCGTCAGGTATTGCGAAACCTGCTCAGGGAAGGTCTCTCGATTCGAGACCTGCCGGGGATTTTGGAGGCCATCCTAGACCATCTCGAGGCCACACACGACCCTGATTTGCTGACGGAATATGTGCGGTCGGCTCTGTCTTACTATATCAGCAGTCGCTTCAGCGACCGCAGCGGTCGCCTGAATGCCTTGATGTTGGAGCCGACTGCCGAGCGGGTGGTGGTGCGAGGCCTGCGCGAGTCCGCTTCGGCTTTGTGGTTAGATTTGGACCTCGACGAGAGCCTAAAAATTCTGGGCTCGGTGGCTCGGGGACTGGAGAAGGCCAGTGAGGATCGGCTGCCGGCTGTGTTGCTCTGCTCGCCCAAGCCTCGCCGGTTCTTGCGTCGTTTGCTGGAGCCGTCTTTTCCTTTTCTACCGATCTTGAGTTACAGTGAGGTGGCTCCCTTGACCGAGGTGAACACCGTGGCCATGGTAGGACGATAATGGCTGTTCGGTGTTGGAAAAGAGGTCTGACCACCGAGATTTCGTTGCCTACCGACGCCAATAAAGACTTTGGCATTTTCTTGATGTTTGTCGGATTGTTCGCAACTTATCCGCTTTTTGGATTGGTGCAAAGACTGGTCTTCAAGAACCCTGATTGGGATCGACAGATGGCCGCTTTGATCTCGTTTGTCGTGGTGGTGGCCGGGTTGGCCCTCATTCTGTTTTCTCGTAAGAGGTTGTCTATCTCTGAGGGTTTCCTTCAGCTCAAAGACGGACTCTTCGGTCGACGCTTGAAGTTCCAATGGCAGGAGCAGCCCCTCATCAGGCTCTATCCTATCGAGGAGGAGCAGGCCGGCAAGACGGTTGAAGCCTGGTTGGTCAATTTGGTCGACGGCAAGAGTCAGTACACGTTGGACCGGCGTATCGGCCAGCAGATGGCCAGTCGAACCCTGGCTGAGATGATCGCGAAGACCCTGGGTTGTGGCGTGGTCGAGAAGACGGGCGGTCAGGAAGTGGAGCTCGGTCGCGATGAACTCGACCTTCCCTTCGTTGAAAGAGTCCATCGACACCCCGTCTTGTTAGGGCCTGAAGTGGACAGGCCAGAGGACTGCGCCGTGGAGGTTACTCAGGAGCCAGAACGATATCGTTTCCGTTGGCGCGCTTTTAGCCCCAATCTTCTGACCGAGCTGATCGTGTTTTTTAGCATTCTCCTGAGTTTCTCGCTGATACCCCTGGTCAAGAACCAATCTCTTTTGGATCTGGCTCGATTTCAGGGCGAATATCTTTACTTTATCGTTCTTGGAAGCGCGTTTTTGGCGGCTCTCGTTCTCTTGGGCGGACTTGGGGTGGAGGTGGTCGCGACTCGCGAACAGGCGTCGGTGCGGGACCTGGTCTTTGGATTGACCTATCGCCGCAAGGCGGTTCTGGTAGGAGAGCTAGAGGACATCGCCGTACGGCATTCGGCCCGGGGGGCCTATCTCCAGTTCATCTCGGACGCTGCCATCGTGAGTCAGCGGCTGGCCGACCTTCAATCGGCTCGCTGGGTGGCCGGTGAGATCCGGCGCTTCTATGCCCAGCTGAAAGAAGAATGAAGCGAGGCTTAGAGTAGACCGGTAAGCCGGGTTCTGGACCGCCTTGGCGGCGGTGATGGCCATCTATCTGGGATGAATGTTACCATCCACCTCAAGCGACGCTACCCGGAAGCTTCTGACGGGCCGCCAGTGACTCTTGGTCTGCTCCCTTATTTGGTCTTGCTCCAAACGGGGTTTACCTAGCCAGCACGTCACCGTGCTGCTGGTGGGCTCTTACCCCACCGTTGCACCCTTGCTGGTCCCAGGGGACTTAGCGGTCTACATTTCTGTGGCACTTGCCTGAAGGTTGCCCCTACTGGACGTTATCCAGCGTCCTGCCCTGTGGAGCCCGGACTTTCCTCAAAGATCCCCTCGGATCTTCGCGGCCATCTAGCCTACTCCAAGCCTCGCTGGCTACGATACCATCAACTCGCAAAGAAGTCGAGCGCAGCCTACTTCTTGGTGGCACCCCGGAGCTGCAGGGTCTCATGGCGATTGGAAGCCCGTAGATAGCCGGTTATCACATACTGACCAGGTTTGACGGTGCGGCCTTTGGCGTCGGTCTGGTTCCAGACACCGGAGAACTTGCGAACCTTCCCAGAGGGTATGGCGATGGTGTGGGGTTCCTGGTGAGGAACCTGGCTGTTGGAATAGCGCCACACGTTCATCGGTATTTCAGCGAAGAGAAGATTCATTTCTTTTTGGACCAGAAAGTCGAATTCCAGATTTTCTTGAAATCTGAGCGTGATCGGCTTGGAGGTGATATTCCGGACTGAAAGATTGACCTGAACGTCTTCTCCAAGAGCGTAAGTCTTCTTGTCCATCTCCAGGGTGAAATAGAGGCCTTGAGACTCCAAGTTAGCGCTACGGTTGAGTTTTGACTGGTCCTGTTCGACAACATAGTTGATTACCACAAAGAAGGCGACAATGCAGGCCACCAAAAGAACGGCGAAGAGAGCCGCGGCCTTCTTCGGGTCGATTTCGCGCCGGGGCTTTCGCCTTTTGAGTCGAACTTTTCGGGTGCTATGTCCCAAGAAAACAGCCTTGCCAGGGGATAAGAACTGTTTCATAATGAGGGCGAAGGTTTCCTCCCGGTGAGAATGTGGTCGCATAGTTGGATAGGGCTTTTCGTTTTGCTCTGCACAGGCTGGCTGGCGGCCGCCCCAGCCTTGGTGTTAGAAGCCTCGGAGGAGCGATTTCGTTTTAACCGTGGGGCCAAGGAGAAGGTGGAGGTTGGCCAAGTCTGGTGGGTCTATCGCTCCGGTCAGGCGGTCGGGAAAGCTCGAGTGGAGGCTACCTCGGAGTTCTCCTCCGAGGCGGTTATGACCGAAGGGGGAGCGGCTCAAGTGGGCGATTTGGTGAGGCTGTCCCCCCTGGCCAGCCCGGCCGCGATCTCTCCTCCCCCCGCCTCCAACCAACCCGTTCGGTCAGAAGATCTCGATGAAGTGCGCGAGCGCTATCTTCAGGTTTACAAAGGGAGCTCGCAGTCGATCAGCTTTGTGACTGGACAGCAACCGTCGGAGCTGTTTGCTCATCAACAGGTCCGTCTGGAAGTTCAGGTTACCTTTTGGCAGGAGAGCTTGGTGGAGCGATATGCCAACTACCTGGCAGCTCGAGAAGGGATGGGCTTGGCTCAGACCTTGGCTCTTCAACAGAAGATGGTCTCCGAGAAGGCCGCTGATCGCTATTCGGTCTTCGAAGTTCGAGTTCGAAACGCCGGTCAGAAGGAAGCTGCCCTGGCGCCCTTCAAATGGCGGATGTATCTGATTGACGGTCAGAAACCGTTGGGGGCTGTTCGCTATGACCGAGCCCTGGATAGCACGCTGGGTCCCGGTCAAGAAGTCCTCGGCGCTATCTATTTCCCCAAGTTGTCCTCGGGGTCGGACAAAGCTCTGGTCGCTTTTGAACAGATGTTTGGAGACCGAGGCACCCTCGAGTTTGAGATTCACCGCTGAGTTTAAGGTTCGCCAGAAGTAGGAACGATGCCAGAAAAACCCCTTTGTCCGAAAGGATTTTCGAGCCCGGCTAGAAAAATCTTCAATGACTCTCAGGCCGTTTCAATAATGGCGGTAGGCCGGAAAATGAGGAGGGAATGTTGTTTAATCGATTTAGGCTAGCACTTTTAGGCTGCGTGGTTCTGGCTCTAACCAGCTGGGCTACGGCTCAGGTTGAGGAGATCAACGTGAGCGGCAAGTTCCAGATTTCTGTCTGGTACGCTCTTGAAGCGGAGGGCGCTCGAGTGTATGAAGAGCAACTCCGCGAATATCAAAATACTCATCCCTACGTCCATGTCAGCTGGAAGAACTTTAGAAATTCCGATTCCCTCTATCGCGCCTTGGTGAGTGGCAAAGAGCTTCCTACCGTGGCCCTGATGGAAAGTAGCTGGCTGCCTTCGGTGGCCGCTAAAGGCCACTTAATGAGCGTCGAGGAGTGGATGCCTCGGGACAAATTTCTGTTCAGTTGGAGCGTCAAGCATGACGTTTATAAGCCACTTTTCAACGCCTCATCGGTGGGGGACCAGCTCATGGCTCGTCCTGCCTTTTTCACCACCAAAGCTTTGATTTACAACACAGAAATCTTCAAACAAGCGGGTGTGACCGCACCCCCGGTGACCTGGGAGCAGATGCAGCAGGTTTCAGCTAAGATCGCCAAGCCAGCGGCCAGCCTTTACGGTTTTCGCCTCGCTCCCAATTCCTCACCCCGAGAGTTGGCTAAGAACCTCCAAATCTTCTGCCGCCAGGCTGGCAGTGAACTGGCCACTAGCGCCGGTCGGCTGAACGGGGCCGGGATCGAAAAGGCGCTTACCTTCCTGACCTCTCTAGGAGACGCCAATTGCGACCCGGATTCGACTTTTGTTCCGAACCAGGTGGCCATGTTTCCGGGTACGCCTGCCGACTTTCTGGCTTTGAAAGCTCAGGGTTTCCCGGTTAAGACGGCCTCCCTGCCTGGGCCCGACAAAAGCCACCGAACCACCGAACTTCAAGTCTGGTCTATGGGAATCTTTCGTGTCGACCCAGCTCAGCTCTACAAAGTTCAGGAGTTCGCTTTCTGGATGCTGGATTTTCCTCAACAGAGGGCTTGGGCTGAGAGGACTTCCTACCTGGCTGCCCACGTCAAAGTGTTCGACAATCCTTTCTATCGTAGAGAACGACTCGACGCTCATAGCGGTCTGCGAGTCTTCGTCAATATCTTGAACCGATCTCGGCCCGTCGATACTTCGGGTCGAGCCCCCTCAACCTTGGATTCAATCGGAAAAGAACTCCCGGGAGTGTTGCGGGGCGAGAAGCCGATTAGTGATTTGGTAGGGAGTGCCGTCAGCCTGTTTCTGTAGCTGATCCGGATTCGTCTGGATTGAGAGCCCATGATTTCGTTTTTTGAGTCTGTCGGAAATGCCGTCATCAATGTCCTCGAATATGTTGGGGGCTTGGCCCTGCTTTTGTGGGAGGCTTTCGGTTTTATTTTCAAAGGCGCTATCCGGTTCGGTATGGTCCTCAATCAGATGGCCTTTCTGGGCGTGAACTCGCTTCTGATCGTCCTTCTGACCACCACTTTTGCCGGTATGGTGATCGCTTTACAGCTCGCTCATTTGGCTGTCGACTACGGGGTTGGTCATATGGTTGGGGGAGGGGCATCGCTAGCCATGTGCAGGGAGCTGGGCCCTATGCTGACCGCGGTGATCGTGGCTGGCCGGGCGGGCTCGGCGGTGACAGCCGAGATCGGGTCGATGAAGGTGACCGAACAGATTGATGCTCTGGTGTGTATGGCCGTGAGCCCTATTCACTACCTGGTGGTCCCTCGCTTGTTGGCTCTGCTGGTGATGCTGCCGATTTTGACCCTTTTCTCGGATGTGGCAGGCCTGGTGGGCGGAAGTTTCGTCGCCTTTGAGACGGCCGGTATTCCTTACGAGGTGTTTTGGGACTCGGTGGAACGTCTGACCGAGATGGTCGATGTCTACAAGGGTCTTTTTAAAGCCTTGATCTTCGGAGTGGAAGTCGCTCTGGTAGCCTGTTTTCAAGGTCTGAACGCGGGCCGTGGGGCCGCCGGTGTCGGTAAAGCCACCACTGGCTCGGTGGTGGCTGCGACCATCATCGTTTTTATCAGCAACTACTTCCTCTCGGCCTGGCTGTTTCCGGTTCAATGAGTCAGAAGAGCAGCCATACTCCCGTCACCGGGAATCGAGAACAGATGAGCGACCCCGCCATCGAGGTGGAGGATCTCCACGTTCGGTTTGGAACTCGAGAGATTCTTCGGGGTATCACCTTTCAGGTGCCCCGGGGGACCGCCCTCGTCATCATGGGGCTGTCGGGGACCGGGAAGAGCACGACCTTAAGGTGTCTGAACGGTCTGCTAAAGCCTACCAGCGGGTCGGTTAAGATCAATCAGAAGAGTATCCCTGACCTGAGTGTGCGTGAGTTGAACCAATTGCGTAAACGGGTTGGGACTTGCTTTCAACATGGGGCCCTGTTTGACTCGATGACCATCGGCGAAAACGTAGCCTTCGGTCTTCGAGAGCACACCAAGTTAGAAGAGGAAGAGATTCAAAGAATCGTGGCCGAGAAGCTAGCGATCGTCGACCTGGAGGGAATGGGGCATCTCTACCCCAGTCAGCTTTCTGGTGGAATGCAAAAACGCGCCAGTTTTGCCCGGACTATCGCTACCGACCCGGACGTGGTTCTCTATGATGAGCCGACTACCGGGCTTGATCCGATCATTACGCGGGTGATCAATGAGTTGATTCTAGATCTGCAAGACCGCCTGAACGCCACCTCGGTCGTGATCACTCACGACCTCAAAGGGGCTATGCTGGTGGCCAACACAATTTTGATGATCCATCAGGGAAAGGCGGTTTTCCTTGGGAGTCCTCAGGAGTTTCAGGAGACGGACAATCCGTGCGTCGTCCAGTTCCGGGAAGGGAGGGTCGAGGGTCCTATCCGTGTTTAGGCCTTCGTCGAAATTATGGTAATCAATCCGGCAGCTAAAGTAGGAATGGTGGCCGTGACCTTCCTGATTCTATTATTGGTGGCCATCAGTCAGATCGGTCGCGTGGGTGGGGAATCGGGTCAGGAATATCAGATTCTTTTTGAGAGTGTGGGAGGGCTTCAGGTTCGCTCGCCTGTTCATCTGGCCGGGGTTCGAATCGGCTATGTAAAATCGCTCGAACTGGTGGACTCTAACAATAACCAGGTGAAGGTCACCATTCTGGTGACCCGCCCCAATGTGAACCTCTATCGCTCCAGACAGCCGGAAGAGCCAGTCGGCGATTTCTATGTCTACACCATCACCGGGAACTTGCTGGGCGACAAATGGATCGAGATCAAGCCGGGTGCCGTTCCGGCCGATGAGGAGCCCTTGGCTGAGAACGGGCAAGTGCTGGGGGAGTCGCCTGTTACTCTCGACGACTTGGCCCGTGAAGGCGCTATGGTCATGGGAGAGTTCCGAGAGTCGGTGGAGGCTCTCAACCAGTTAGTAGCGGATGAGAAATTCCAGGATGACATCAAGCTCACCATGGGCAATTTTCAGGAGATTTCTAATAACCTGAAAGGCGCTTCAGCCGACGCGAAGGTCCTGGTAGCAGGGTTGAACGGTCGGGTTGAGCGGATCGGAAACGCGCTCGACTTGGTGATGGCTCACGTCGACGAAACAGTCTTGGCCTTTCAGTCTGACGCTCGCGTCATAGGCTCGGATTTGAGAGGCTTCTCCTCCGGCGTCCGACGAGTTGTCCAGGATAACCGGGGCAACATCGATACCATTGTGATGAACCTCCGAGAAACCTCGATCAGCTTGAAGAAGGCTATGCGGACTGTCGAGGAACTGGCCGAAAATGAAGAGTTGAAAGGTGACGTCTTGGCGGCCGTGACGAACCTGCGCAGCACCTCGGAAGAGCTTCAAGGGATCGCGGCCGATATTCGCTCGGTCACCTCCGACCCCGAAGTCCAAGGAGACCTTCGAGATACGGTTCAGAACGCTAAGGAAGCCAGTGTTGCCGCTCGCCGGGTGATGGGTAAAGTGGAGGGCGTGGTGAGTAATGTGTCGGAAGGGAAGGCGTTCGGTCTCGATTTCGAACAGCAGTGGGACACGGACACCGGTCAAGCCCATTCCAACCTGAACGCTTTCCTGTTGCCTGAGGGCCGCATCGGGGCCAAGCTTGGTATCGACTCTCTCGGTAATGAGAATCTGGTCAATGTTCAGGCTATGACCAGTTTCGAGAGATTTCGCCTCAGGGCTGGCGTCGTTCGCTCAGAATTCGGACTGGGAGCTGACGCCTTTTTCTTCGACCGGCGCTTTGAGGTGAATATGGATGCCTATGATACCAGTGACCCGCAACTCGATGTGTTGGGCAAAATTCTGTTCAAGGGCGATTTCTTCATTCAGGGAGGCGTTCGTGATGTTTTTGATAACAATCGTCGCTATCCCGTAGTCGGGGCTGGCAAGCGCTTTTAACTCGTTTCAAGCCTTTTTAAGCCCGGCCATGAGAGAGTAAAAAGGAACTTTGCAAAAGGTTCACAAACAAAGAACCGTCAAATCCTGCGGGCTTTGGCACCTTGAAGCAATCAACGACAGCTCCAGGGACGGGGCGACCGGAGAAAGGAGGGGAGAAGGATGGAAACTCGCGTAGAGGAAGGCGAGTCCATTGACTCTGCTCTCAAGCGTTTTCGCCGCCAATGCCAGAGAGATGGCGTGCTGGCCGAGATTAAAAAGCGCGAATACTACGAGAAGCCCAGCGTTAAGCGTAAGAAGAAGATGCTGGCCGCTCGTCGTCGTCGCCACTAGTTCCACGCTGAACTGACCAAAAGGATCCGCTTCCGCTCTCCGGGAGCGGATTTCTGTTTATCCCCAGAGGGCTTTGACGGCGAACTCGCCGCTACGTTCCGGATTAAGGTAGAGGCGCGGAACGGTGGTGGGAATGCGAGTGACGATCTCGTAGTGGATCGTTCCGACTTTGGCGGCCAGCTCCTCAGCTCGGATCTCCTGCTGACACTGGCGACCGATCAGGACGACCTCGTCGCCAGCCTGGGCGCCCTCGATATCGGTCACATCGACCACCGTGAGATTCATACAGATTCTGCCCAGAACCCGGGCTCGCCGTCCTCGTATTAGGACTTCCCCGCAGTTAGAGAGATGGCGGTCGTAGCCTTCGGCGTAACCGACTGGAAGTACGGCAATTTTGGTGGGTCTTTGGGTTTCGTAGGTGCAGCCGTAGCCGACCTTGCAACCGGTCGGGACGGATTTGACCTGGATGCAGACGGTCTTGAAAGCCAGAGCCGGTTCGAGCAGGTCCTCCAGGTCGAAGGGGGAGCCGCTGACAAGCTGTTGGTTGGCCGTGTCGAGGAGGTCTCGGCCTCGGCTGAGTAAGAGGAGCCGGGTCTCCTCGGCTGGCCATAAGCCGTAGAGAGAGATACCGAGCCGGACCAGGTCAAGACGGGCTTCTTTTAGCAGCATAGCCGCGGCGCTGGCGGAGATATGGCGGAGGCCTGGGTCAACCCCACTTCGTTCGAGGTGTTTAAGAAACTGATGAAAACGTCGATACTGGAGCAGGGTGTAGCTCTGGTCAAGTCCTTCGGCATCGGCAAAATGGGAGTAAACCCCCACGATCTTGAGGCCGGGCAAAGACCGAACGGTTTCCACAAACTCTGCAGCATCCTCAGCGAAGGCCGAAAGACGGGCCAAGCCGGTATCGATTTTGAGATGGATGGTTGCCTCCCGTCCAAGTTTCTGACAGACGCGAGAGAGTTGTCGAGCTTGCTCCACCGAGTAGACTGCTAGCTGCAGACGATCGAGCACCGCCTGTTCCATTTCGAACTCCAGCAGCGGGCCGACCAGCAAAATAGGGCAGGTAAAGCCTTCCTGACGCAGCCGATAGCCCTCCTCGGCGTAGACCACGCAAAAGCCCCAGGCACCTTCATCATAGGTCGCCCGGGCCACTTCGAGAAGTCCGTGACCATAGGCTTCGCTCTTGATGACCGCAGCCGGCTGAGCGGGCTCAGCTAGACGGGAAAGAACTCGAAAATTGCGTCGGATTTTGCCCAGGTCGACCTCGACCCAGGTGCGGGCATCGGGGCGGTTCACGAGAGCAACGACTGGATACGAGGCTTGAGGTCGGCCTCACGGATCAGATCAAGATAGTCGTGGGCCGTGGTCTCTTCCCACGGTTTCCCGATGAGACTGATCATGGCGGCCTCAATCACGTTGGTCCCGTAGCTTCGCTGGTCGATCTCGGGGGTGGTTGTGATTAACCAGTGCACCTTTCGAGCTTTGAGTTCGGCCACGTCACTCTCGGTGACGGTGTTGGTGATGATGGTCTTCCCCTCAAGGCTGTCAGGCATTTTCTTACGGATTAAATGGAAGTCCCCGGCAATCACCTCAGCCTCTTCGTAGTAGGGCCGACTCATTTCATCGGGTGTGATCTCGTTTTGCTTCTTCCCGATAGGATAAACCAGGCTGATCGGGAGTCGACAGATCTCTGGAAGCAGCTTCTCGGCCCGGATTTCTAGCTCATCCAGACTGAGGATCGGTTTATCCACCCCGAGGGTGAAGATCAAGTCACCGAAAACCACCTTCCCGCCCCACTCGATAAGCGCTTCGGCCATGCCAAAACGGTCCATGGCACAGACCAGCAAGACTCTCTTGCCCTTGATTTGGATGGGACTCTCCTCGGCTAGATGACGAATAGTTTCTCGTTCGAGAGTGTTTTTTAAACCGCTTCCGTCAACCACAGGAGTGGATTTGACCGTCTCTAGAAGACGAAGGCCGTCGCGAAGAGCGTAGCGCTGACGACGGCTTTGAAGGTAAACATCGATTCCTCCTAAGCCGATGGCGTCGACCTGGCCGTCGAGTTCTTGGAGGAGGGCTACGGCCGCCTTGAACTGACCGTCCGTGCCGCGACGTTCAAACCTAAAGGGCTCTCCCAGGAAGGTCGTCTCGGCAGCGTGGTCTCGGCGTTTAGAGCCTAGACTGACGCTGACGATGTGTCTCACCCGATGACCCTCAAGCCGGGTCTTTTGAGTTCCTGGCGCAGGGCTCTGACCTGCTCGATGCGCTCGGTGGTGACCGGTTCGTCAAAGGCCCGGAAACCTGCCAATCGAAATCCGTTGCGCTTGGCTAAAAAATCGATCTCGTCGACTTTGTCGAAGTCGAGTCCGCGGCCGATACTGTAGTTTTCAAATCGGTTCTCCATGGTCAACACCATCGTTTCGGCCATACACGCTAGGGCAATGCCTTGAGGGTAGCCGAAGTCAAAGTTGAAGCAGGGGTCGCCCGGGACTTGAACGAGCCCTCCTTCGATCACCAGCACGTCGGGGCGAAGCTTAGCTACCTCTCGACAAACGTCGTGGGGCACGGCCACGTCGCACACGATAGCCCCTGGCTTGAGGTGCTGAGCCTGAATGATCCCCCCGCCTGATGAGGTGGCGGTAATAACGATGTCAGCACTCTGAAGGGCTCTCCCGAGGTCCATCTCGATAGAGAGGGCCGTTCGGCTTTCCTGGTGGATCTGCTCGGCTAGAACCTTTAATCGAGACTTGCTGCGGGCCATCAACACCAGCTTAGGCACGCTGCGAGCCAGCATTCGGGCACAGACGCCGCCGATCGAGCCGGTTGCTCCGACCACGGCTGCGGTAGCTTGGCTCATATCGACATCCAGCACTCTGGCCGCTTCCAGGGCCCCTTCGAGGGCTGTGGCCACGGTATAGGAGTTGCCGCTGGTGACGGCTACGTCCAGAAGGTCGGCCACTTCTCGGCCGGCCCCGCCCACCACCGAGTTGTAGCCTCCCAGGCCGACGATCTTGGAGCCCAGTTCTTGGGCCCGCAGAGCACCCTTCTTAACCCGTTCGACTACCTCGTGGCGAGGAATATCCATGAATTGGGCGGGCAGGAGGGGCACCAGGATAAACTTCCCGGTGATGGGTGTGCCCAGTTGGGAACGGACCCCTTCGATGGTGGAGACTTCGTAAGGCGGCATCCATTCCAGCAATTTACGGACGAGAGGCTCTCTTTTTCCCCGGGCTCTGGGGGCATAGCGAACGACGTCTTGCATCCCCAAGGGGTGCAAGAGAAAACCGAACTGGTTCACAGCACGCCTCCTTCTACCCGGGTTTTCATTCCTTTGAGCATCATCTCGGAGTTCTCTCCGACTTTCTCCAGTAGGGTCGGCCCGATCATTTCGGTCAGTTCGGGTAGCCCGAAGTCGTAGTCAACAGCCAGGGTGACCTGGGTCCCTTCTTCGTGATGGGTAAAAGACCAGGTCCCTTCGAATTTTTCAAGGTCGCCTTCGATCAGGTGATAGGTGATGCGGTGGTTGGCGTCGTCAAAGTGGTCTTTCTCGGTCCACAGGAAGGGAGTGCCGTCGACATTGGTGACCCATTCAGTGATAGTTTCGTTAGGCTTTCGGTCGATGACCTTGACGCTCTCTACATCGGGCATAAAGCAAGGATAGCTCTCCATGTCTTTGGCGAGCTGATAGACCGTATCCAGGTCTCCCTCGATGATTATGCTTTTCTCGACGTAAGGCATCGTCGTCTCCTTCAAGCTTCACGGCAAGAGCCTTTTGGCCGTCGCCTCAACCGCTTCCTCCAAAGCGTCAACGGCCAGAATAATCTGATTACTTGCCACCGTCAATGGGGGTTCAAACCGGATGACCTTCGGTTGGTTTAAAGTGTAGACGGCAATAACCCGTCGTTTCGCCATTTCGGCGATGACGCTCCCGCCAAAACGATTTTCTTTCAACTCGAGTCCGACCATCAGACCGAGTCCTCGGACCTCGGCGATGATCTCGGGATAGGCTTGGGCCACTTGTCGAAGCCGAGCCATCAGCTCTTGGCCGGCCTGGGCCGCTCGCTCGGCCAGCTTCTCTTGTTCGATCACTTCAAGAGTGGCCAGGGCGGCGCTACAGGACAGAGGGTTTCCTCCGAAGGTGCTAGTGTGCAAAAGGGGGCGACCCTTGTAGGCCTGGAAAACTTCAGGGGTGGCCAGATAGGCTCCGATCGGCATGACCCCTCCGCCCAGGGCTTTGGCCAGGACGAGAATGTCGGGTTCGACGCCCCAATGCTCCACAGCAAAAAGTTTACCAGTGCGGGCCATGCCGCTTTGAACCTCATCGGCGATGAAGAGCGTGCCGTTTCGGCGGCATAGGTCTTGGACGGCGAGCAGATAACCCTCGGGTGCGACGTGAATACCGCCTTCGCCCTGGACGGGTTCGAGGATCACCGCTGCTGTCTCCTGGTCGAGAGCGTCCGCCAGGGCTTCGAGATCGCCGAAAGGGACGTGTTGACAGCCTTCAATTAAGGGATGAAAGAAAGTCTTGTACTTTTCCCGGCCGGAGACGCTCAGGGAGCCCATGGTCTTGCCGTGATAAGCGTCTTGGGCGGCCAGGAAGCGGGTGCGACCGGTGGCCGCTCGAGCCAGCTTGAGAGCCCCCTCGACGGCTTCAGTGCCACTGTTGCAAAAGAAGGAGTAGCGAAGAGCGCCGGGACTGAGTTGGGCCAGTTTTTCAGCCAATAAAGCCAGCGGCTTGTTGAAGAAAACTCGGGAACTCAAAGCCATTCTCTGGAGTTGGTTGGTAACGGCCTCGACCACGCTGGGGTGGCTGTGACCGAGGTTGAAGACCCCGTAGCCACCCGCGAAATCGAGATACTGTTCTCCTCGAACGTCTTCGACCAGGCAACCTTGAGCGGAATGCTCGACAGTGCCTAGCCCGCTGAATTTCATGAGTCGAGCTAGATCGGGATTGACATACTCTCTATAGAGTCTGCTGATCTCATGGAGCTCGTCGCTAGCCGTTTTGGTTTCGAGGTTTAGGGTCATCGTCTTCACCGTAAGCTCGCCCGAGTTCGACGAATCAGGGACCCTTCCTTCCTAATAATGGTGGCGGTTGAGCTTCCAGATTCGACGGATGCCGTCCAGGACCAGATTCGGTTCTACTCGCTCAATTCTCTTGGCGACGCCTGCGACTGTCTCGGCCAGACCTCCTGTGGCCACGACGGTGGTCCGACCCAGATGGTCTTCAGTGCGCTCAATGAGGCCGTCGATGAGACAAGCGTGGCCAACCAGGATTCCAGCTTGAAGGCAGTGGACCGTGTTGGTGCCGTAAGGGAAGGGTGGAGGTTCGAGTCGGAAAGGGGGGAGATGAGTAGCCCGGCTTAGCATCGCTTCCCGAGAGATCTCAAGCCCGGGAGCGATGATCACCCCCTTCAGGACATTGTCGGAACTCAAGAACGAGAGGGTGGTGGCTGTTCCTAAATCGACCACAGTCAGGGGTCCCTTCATCAGGGCTCTTGCTCCCACCAGGGCGGCTAATAGGTCGGCCCCCACCTCTTCCTGGCGATCGACTTGTACAGTCAAGCCGAGTTCCAGGGAGGAGCTGACAAAGAGGGCCTTTTGTCCCAGGTAAAGACGAGAGACATCCTCTAGCCGCTCGCTGAGGATGGGGACTACGTTGGAAATACAAACACCGTCAACCTGGTCGGGACTATGCCCCTGGTCGGTCAGCATGGTCTTCAGGAGAACTCCATATTCATCCACGGTGCGGGTTCGTTCGGTATGGAGACGGAAGGACTGGACCAGGCGGTCAGCTTGGTAGAGTCCGGCTACCAGGTTGGTGTTGCCCATATCGATGGCCAAGAGGGTTTCCACGGGTCACTCCTTCTGGTGGGTCAGCCAGACCGAGGCCGGCACTAGGACAAGCAGAGCGATAGCCGCTTCGACCAGTCCGTGGACCACCACGATGAAGGTGATCTCCTCGCTTCGGAAATGACCCCTGGCTACTCCTAGAAGGCAAACTCCGAAGGTGTTGGTCAGGCTCCCGGCCAGGGCTGCGGCCAGTGCTGCCAGACTGGTTTTAGCGCCCCCTTCTAGCATCTGGCGCAGGCCCTGGAAAGTGAGACCCGCCACCACTCCCATCAGGATGCGGGGAAGAAGATGGACGAGAGGGTCGGCTGGGGGAAACTGGCTCAGAGCCAACAAGCCGAAGACCAGTCCAGCACCCGCTCCCGCCAGGGGTCCTTCGAGAATGGCCGCCAGTATGACCGGTAAATGAACGATCGTCAGGGCCTCGCCCAACCCGGCCACTCTCAGGTAGCCCAGGGGGGAGAGGCCTAGGATGATGGTCATCGCGATAAGTAAGACCCAGGCCGGGACGGCAGTGCGCACTTCCAATGCTTCCACGCCAACCGGTCGGGATCTTCCCGGATAGGGAAATGGTATGGGAGGGAGGGTCAGAACGAAAGCCGAAGCCGCCTACGCACATCCAAGGAGGAGAGACTGTGGCCATCGACCTCAAGAACGGATTGGAGCTCAAGCTTCATTTCCAGCAAGACCGTAAACTCACGTATAAGCTGAGCACCAATGTTGAACAGAAGGTCATCGACCAGGGCAACGTGGTGAACCAAACCGAGAGTCTCTACACCGCCGAAATGGTTCAGAGAGTGTTGCGACTGGAGGAAGATGGGTCGGCGCATGTGATCAGTAAGACTGAGCCAAAAGACCCACCGGGTCCGAGTTCGGTTTCCTATCAGTTGATCAGTTCCTCGGGAATGGTGCTGGAAACCTCCGGGGCCAATCCGGCCAACACCTACTCCTTTCCCGAGGCTTCGGTGGCTCAGGGTGAAGGCTGGGAAGGGGAGACCAAGATTCCTCTTCCCGGACGCCCTGAACCTTTGCTCTGCAAGAGCGTCTACACCCTTGCTGGGTCGGCCACTCTCCACGGCCTCGAGTGCGTTACGATCGAGGTGGTCACCGAGGAAGTTCAGTTCGAGATCCCTTTTCCTGGAGCTCAGGGCATGGCCACGGTCACCATGGCAAGCTCGGGTTTGATGCATTTCGCCCCGTCAGAAGGGATTCTCGTCAAAATGGAACTGGAGACGCTCTCGTCACCCAAGCTAGGCGCTGTCGTCCTTTCCAACAACAACACCATCGTCCAGGAGCTGGTAGCCTAGGAATCCCCTTCGTCTTGCTCGCGTTCGTGGTGCATAGCCTCCATGAACGAGTCATCAAAGTCTTCCACCAGGTCGCGTAGATGGAGCAGGGCCATCCTGAGTCCGGTTAGCTCTTCGAAGAGCGGGAGGGCTTTGTCTTCAGTGAGCCGGGGCAAAGCTTTCGTGTAAAGCTCTTTGGCCGCTACGAAGATCTCGGCGATGCGGTAGGAGACCGACTCTCTATCGCCGGGCTGGAGACACTCCTCCTCCACCATCCGCTGATGGAGCAGTTTGGTGATGAGAAGCTCTTGGGGAAGGAGTTTTTCTTCGTTAGAGTCGCTCATAATCCCAGGCTGCTCCCGGCGATGGTAAAGCAAGAGTCGGCCAGGCTGGGCCAGAAGCCGAGGCCCACGGTTGCCAGAGTGCAGAAAATGAGAACAAAGCGGTGAGCTGGTTCGATCGGCACGACCTTCTCATCGAGAGGCTTGGTGAAATAGACGAGCTTGAGAAT
>CAYRFU010000098.1:0-20128 GCA_964423525.1 uncultured Burkholderiales bacterium
GTTCCGGGGCCGCTAATCGCGGTGGTGGGTAGAAGCTGTTCGCGACCCTGACCTCAAAGACGGCCGCGAGCCTCCCAATCAACTTCTCAGGAGGTTGAGCTGCCGAACTTGACCAGGCAGGCTCTCGATGTCATCGGTCAGGTGGTCCGACAAGAGGGGGAGGAGGTCGACCTCGGTAACTGGAGCCAGCGGTTCTTGAAGAATTCGATCGATTGGGAAGAGGGTCGGCTCGATCTCAGTCGAAACACGCGGCTGATTAAGGGTGCTCGGGGAAGAGTCGACCTGAGTCTCCTTCTTCCGGACAGCGAAAGGGCCTGGGCCCGAGTGGAAGAGTCGAGCCACGACTCCCTCTATCAGGAATTTGTGACGGGGACTTTCGGCCAGGGCCATCGGGTCGACCCTGGAGTCGGTCGAGCCCTCGAACGGCTAGAGTTGGTAGGGCCTCCTTCGCCCCTTCTCGGGGCTCGCCTGGCGATCTTGACCCATCGTTGGCTCAACTGTCCCGAGCCCTCAGCTACCAGGTCGGTCGCCAGGCTGTTTCCCTTTTTGAATCCTGGGTTGGATCGAGCGAACCTCTCGAATCCCACCTTTGAGACTTTATTCCGTCCTTCCAGGCCGGGGCTTTGAGCTTTAGCGGCGGAGTGTCCCAAGAGAACCTGGTCGATCAGGACCAAGACTCTCTGATGACTTTTCCCGAGAAGGTCGCCGCCCAGGCATTTTACCAGTGGGATCCGGCCGAGGCGTGGGAGCTTCAAGAAACTCTTCTGGAGCGTTTTCCCGACGACCTGAGGCCTGAGCAACTGAAGTTTCTGGTGGAGGCTGACCCCTATCTCGTTTTTTTCGAGACTCCGCCGGCTTTAAGTAAGCTGCTCGAGCGGTATCCTCAAGCGCTGGAGACCGTGTTGTATACCTCCTTGACCACCTTTGTGGGCGACGGCTGTGAAGTGAGTCCTGAGTATCCTGAGGTTCAAGACAAACTGGTGCAGGCGGCCCGCCGAGGCTGGTCGCCCTCCACCGAGATGATGACCCTTCTGACCGACTATCTGAGCGGTCCTCGTCACGACCGTGAGACTGTTCTTCAGGAGATGGGCTTCGTTGAGCAGTTCAGTCAGGCTCTCGATGATCGTGGATTGCGAACCCCTTTACCGTTCTCTCTACCAGAGGCTCGGCGAAAGAGCCAACGGCCAGGCCCTGCTGGAGCCTCACCCGCTCGATCAGAAGTTAGCCGCTTTGCCCGAGGTCAAGAACGATGTCGAGAAACTCATCAGTCGCTATCATTCCCAGTCTTACCAGGTGGAGCCCGACGACCGACGTCGGCTCGTTTTGCTTCATCGTTTGACCGGCGACCCAAGGCTAGCCAGGTTGGGGATCGACCTGTGGGCCTCCGATTCAGGGGTGTTGGGTCCGATCGAGTGGGCCGAGCAGCTGCGAGAGCAGGACCTCAAGCAGACGATCAAGCTGATCGAGAAGGCGGAATCGGCCCAAACCGTCTTGCAGTTGGTGGAAAAGAGTGAGTCGTGTCTAGAGAATTTCGAAACGGACCTCTCTCTGGGTAAGCAACTCTCCAAGGTCGCTGTCGAACGAGCGGAGCAATTGGGCGAGCCATTTCCGTTGGAGCAGTGGGCTCGTCAGGATTCTCTTTCGGCCGCCCAGGTCTGGTTGCTCGAGGCTGGCAGCCTCGACTCTCCCCAGCGAGCCGCTTGGCTGAAGCCGTTGCGGGCCTTCCTTCAACTCGACGATAAGAGTCAGGCCAGGCTGAAGGTCCGAAGAGCGAGCTATCACGTGGCTCAGGCTCTGGGTCAGATGGAAGAAGACAGAAAGTTTGAAGCGTTCTTGAAGCCCGTCAAAGAAAGTGATTCGGTCGAGAGTCTGCTGGTGAACCTGGAGACGGCCCTGGGATACCAATTCGGTTCTTACGCTGTTCACAGAGATTTCAAAGAGCGTCTCGATGATCTCCAGAAGGAGGCTTTACAGGTAGCTAGCCGGGGGGGGGGCGATTCCGAGTGGCACCAAACTGGCTCACGTTTGGCTTCGAGAAGGGTTGACCAGGGGGCAACCAGAGCGTGAGCAGTTCCTGGAAGACCATCGTGAGCTGGCTGAGACGGGTGAGTTTGAGGAGGGGGGCTCGAGTCGGGTTGGTGCTCTTGTCCTGGAGACTCTCAGAGAGGAACTCCGCCTTCAGGATATCGCTTGGGTCCAAGACCGAGAAACGCGTCTTGAGCAGCTCCTCCGGCGAGTGGACCTGGTGGAGGCCAAAACGGAGCAGTCGCGGGAGCTCTCCTTTTCATCACCGGAGTTAAAGAGTTTGATCCAGCAGCGGGAAGCGCAAGGTCGAGGAGGATTAGCCCTGGTGGCCCGAGCGTGCAAGACGCCGGCATCGTTTTGCGAGATGGCGGGCTGGTTGATAGAACAGCCCGACCGGGACGAGGCTTGCACCCGACTGTTGACGGCTGTCTCCACTGCTAAAACCGAGGCCGAAGCTCTCCATCTAGCTCAGAAGGTTTCCGCCGAACTCGAGCTCATCGAGGACGTTGAGGGGATCGAACTGGGCGGTTCTTGGCTCCCTATTCAGGAATGAGGCTACCACTTGAGGGACCACAGATGGACGGTGCGGTCGTTGCTCCCGCTGGCCAGATAGCCCCGAGCCGAGGAGAAAGCCACCGCGAAGACGGCTCCCGTGTGATGGTTGAATTTCTTGAGCTCACAGCCCTGAGCTACGTCCCATAGGCGGACAGTACAGTCTCCCGAGCCGGTGGCCAGGAGGCGGTCGTCATGGGAGAAGCTGACCGAGTAGACGATGGAAGGGTGGGCCAGGCGCCGCAGTTCAGCTAGTGTCGGGATTTGCCACAAAGCGGCTGACCCGTCCAGGGAGGCGCTGGCCAGAAAGTTCCCGTCGGAGGAAAAGCGGAGCGAGGAGACCTCTTCGCCGTGACCTTCGATACGGGTGATCAGATGACCGGAACTCGACTCATAGAGAGAGACGGTTCCGTCGGAGCCTCCCACGGCAAGATGGTTTTGAGCCGAGAAAGCTAGAGCCGTCGATTTGGTTTGGAAGTGGGAGAGCAAGCCGCTGGTATGCCAGGCTTTTTGGTATTGCTCTTGACCGTTGGTGGAGTCCCAGACGCGGAGATTGGAAAGGTCGGAAACCGCACCCAGTAAACGGGAGCCGTAGGCAAAGTCGACGCCGCGAACCTTATCGGTGAAGAAGGCCACCTTCTTCAAAGCCAGGGTTCTCTTGAGTTTTCCGTTACGCACCTCAAAGATTCTCACGGTCGCGTCGTGGGAGCCGACGGCCAACCAACGACCGTCCGTCGAAAAGGCCGTCGAGCAGTTGAAGCTCCCCGAGCCTCGCCAAATCTTGCGCCATAGTTTTCGGGTGGCCAGGTCCCAAAGGTGCACGAAGCTTGAGCCCACCGCCAGGATTCCATGGGTGGGCGAGAAGTTCAGGCTGTGAATAGGTGAGGCGTACCGTTGCAAGCGGTGGTCATCTACAAGCTCGAGCTTAAGAGTGCGGGAGTGGGTGCGAACGAGAGGTTCAACCCGGACTTTGGCCTGGGCCAATTTCCCCGAGGAATAGCCGTAGCGGGTCACAGCCGGCGTTTCTTCTTCTTGATGGGTGAACAGCGCCGCCCGAGCTTCACGGGTGTCGGCCGGTCGGTCCTCACGATTGAGCCCCATCAACCGCTGAATTCCGCGCCACACACTCTCGGTGACGGTGGGGTTGATAGCCCTCGGATCGGGCACCGGTGTGCCCTCGCTAGCTCTCTTCCAGGCTGGAGGCGGGGGCTCGTCAGTGAGGAGAAAGTAAAGAGTTGCTCCCAGGGCATAGAGGTCGGAGCGCTGGTCGGTTGAACCCTGTCCGTACTGCTCGAGAGGAGCGTATTCAGCTGTGCCCATTCCTCTCACGATCTCCCGGGTTTGCTTGCCCGGTTTGAGGTGCTTGGCGATGCCGAAGTCGATCAGTTTCAGCCCGCCCTCCCGACTCAGCATGACATTATCCGGTTTGAGATCGCGAACGATGACGGGAGGCTTCTGGTCGTGGAGGTATTCGAGCACGTTCAACAGCTCATCGGCCCATTGGAGCACTCGGCGCTGGCTGATAGGGCGGGGGGCCAGTTCGACCACCTTGGTGAGGGTCTTGCCGTCGATGTACTCCATCACCAGATAGTGGACGCCGTTCATCTCGAAAAAGTCGCTCACCTGAGCCAGCGAGGGATGGGAGAGACTGGCCAGGATCTGCGCTTCGGCTTCGAACTGTTCCAGGTATTGGCTCTGCTCACGGGGGTCTTGAGAGAGCTGAAGCAACGACTTGACGGCGAAGCGCTTTTTCAGGCGAAGATGAGTGGCCAGATAGACACACCCCATTCCGCCCTCTCCGAGCATTCCCTCGATCTGATAGCGGTCGTCCAGCACCGCCCCGGTCGCCAGCATTCTGTCCTCCTTTCCCAGTCGAGCTGATTTCTCCTTATTGGGCCGGTTCGACGCTGAAAGTGAGGAGTTCACCGTCGTTCACCGAGAAGCTGACCAGCAGCGGGTTGCAACACACTTCACAGTCCTCCACATAACGCTGAGAAGCAGAAAGGTCGAGCACCATCGAGATCCGCTGCCAGCAATGGGGGCAAATGAAAAAGTGCTCGGCCGTCAATCGCACCAGTGGTTCTTGAGAAGATGGATCAGGTACTTGCCCAGGTTCTTGACGGTCGTCTCTTTCAGCTCGTGAGGAAACTCGATGCCGAAGTAATAGAGATTTCCCTGTTTGCGGACCCCGACGATCTGGCCCGACACGGAGAACTGCTCAAGGTCTTCGAAGGGTCCGATCCGAAGTTCTACCAGGGTGTTTTTTTCCAGCCGTTTGGGACACTCTACCAGGGCTCCGCCGATTCCCAGGTTATACAGTTTACCGTCCAGGAGCTTGGCGTGACCGAAGACCACCTCGGCGGGGATGAAACACTCCGCCCTCACGGCCTTTCGCTTCTCGAAGATCCGGTTCTGGTCGAACCCCAACTGACGAAGAAGATACTTCACCCAGGACCGGCTCATGGTTTGGTCGTCTTCGTCGTAGCCCAATCCGACGAAGGTCACAAAGTCCCGGTCTCGTTTGCGAACCCAGAGAGCTTTACAGCGGATGGTCTCTTGCTCGGCTCCGATGATCGGCTTGGGATAGGTGACCTTCACCAGGTCGTTCTTCTTGACGGGAGCGAAGCATCGGAGTTTCATGCCTTGCAGGCTCATATCGATGATAGAGCCACGGTGCTTTTTTTTGTTGACCACCAACTCGACATCGTAGTGACAACGGAGGCGAATCAGGCTACGGCGGTCGAGAAAGTCCCAGTCGGTATCGTTGTGCCCACCCACTAGAGCCCTCAGTCCGCTCCACAAACCGCGCAACATAAAAAAGACTTTCCGGTGCTGGCGTCGAGACCCCTTTTCAAGGAGATCCCCGACATTCTCATTCGAGCGGAGTACGCTAAGTTAGGGCTGGACTTGCCTCGCTTGGCCGGCGATTTTTCCTTTCCGATGGATGAGAGAGATGCTCTACACGCCTATCTGTTGGCCGTGGCTATGGACCGGATGGACCGGGCCCTGGATGACGAGTTTGACGATGAGGTCAGGACCCAGATCGCCCTCACCATCGTGGCGGCTCCACGGCAGGGGGACTTGATGAGGAATTGATGAGGGCTTGGTGGTTCTAATCTTCATCTTGCGCCGGGGTCTTTTCTGACCTTTATCCCTGATACTGAATGAGTGAAAAAAGACTTTGGCAAAAATTTGCTGGCTTCCATCGTTATCTTCTTGGTAGCCATCCCTTTGAATCTTGGCATCGCCCTGGCCAGTGGGGTGAGTCCGGCTGTCGGTCTCTTGTCGGGAATCATCGCTGGTATCGTGGTAGGGTTTATGGCTGGCTGCCCTCTCCAGGTGAGCGGCCCGGCCGCTGGACTGATTGCCGTGGTTTGGCAGATTGTCGATTCCCACGGGCTCGAGATGCTGGGTCCGGTGGTCCTGGCCGCCGGATTGCTGCAGCTCGCTCTGGGGGGCTCGGGTTTGGCTCCTTGGTTTCGAGCCGTGGCTCCTTCGGTCATCCAGGGGATGTTGGCCGGAATCGGGGTCTTGATCTTTGCCAGCCAGTTCCAGGTCATGCTCGACCAAAAGCCGCAGGTCTCAGGACTAGCCAACCTGGTAGCGGTCCCCGGCGCCATCTGGGAAGTGTTGGCCAGCGGGAACGGTCACCCTTCGGCCTTGATCGGCATCTTGACGATCGGGACCATCGTGGCCTGGAGCTGGGCTCCGGACAGATTCAAAGTCGTTCCCGGTTCCTTAATGGGGGTAGCTGCAGCCGTCCTGGCCGCCGCCCTTTTTCGCCCCGAGCTTAAGTATGTCGAGCTTCCCGCCAATCCACTCGACGGAATCGGGCTGATCCCCCTGGCCCAGCTTGAGAACCTCCTGTCTCCCTCGGCCCTCGGCTCGGTTCTGGCGCTAGCCTTTATCGCCACCGCCCAGACACTCCTGACCGCCACTGCTATCGACCGGATGCATACCGGCGAACGAACTAACTACAACAAGGAAGTGGTGGCCCAGGGACTGGGAAACACCGTCTGCGGAGCGCTGGGTCTCCTGCCAATCTCGGGGGTCATCGTGCGCAGTGCTGCCAATGTGGAGGCGGGAGCGACCGGCCGTTGGTCGGCTGTTCTTCACGGTTTCTGGGTGGCTCTCTTCTTGATGCTGTTCTCCCCCCTGCTGGGATTTGTTCCCTTAGCAGCTTTGGCCGCAGTATTGGTCTACACCGGCTATCGTCTCTTGAACATTAAAGCCATCAAGGAACTGAGGAAATTTGGCAGCGGTGGTCTCGTGGTTTACGGGGCCACCCTGGCTACCGTTGTGGCGGTCGACCTGCTAACCGGCATTTCTTCTCTCCGCGGCTCGCTTAATTTATGTCTTGACCCATTTCGAGCTGACGACCCACCAGCGAGAGGGGGGCCTGCTGGTGGTCGAAATGCGAGGTAGCGCGACTTTCTTTACCTTGCCGCTGTTGGCCGAGAAACTGGCTGCTCTACCGGCCGGTCGAGAGGCTCATCTGTTCTTGAGCGATCTCAATCATATCGACCACGCTTGCCTGGAACATCTGATGGGTTGGGAGGAACTCTACATTCAGCAAGGTGGTCAGGTTTTTATCGAGTGGGACCACTTGATTCAGCGTTTTCACCGACCTCGGAGTTCGGAGACCACCGGTCTACCGACGGGAGAGCCCCGGCGCGAGACTTACGATGTTCTGGCTTCTCGGGCTCGGTTGCTCCGGCTCGACAATCTAGCCTGCTCGGACAGCGTGGCCGAAGCGATCGCCGGCAGTTTGAACATCGAGTCCACCAAGCTCCGACGCCAATTCGCGAAAGAGGCGTTTCCGGTGGTGCGGGGGGTGGGTCTTCCTCACATCACGGAGGAAGGGCTGTCTCGCAACGAGTTGACGGTGATCCTCGGGTCTTCTTGTGATCATCCTAAGATTCAAGTCATGGTGGTGCTGGCGGGTCCCCCCGACTTTAGTCAGCACCACGCCATTCTGGCCAAACTGATCGACCTGGCCGAAGACGGTTTGGCCGAGAAACTCACTGTTTCTCAAACCGAAATGTCGACTCGGGAGGCTTTGATCGAAAATCGCTATCTGAGCCTGCAAGTCGATGAGGCCAGTCAGCTGGCCGGTAAGGCGCTCTGGGAGTTTGTATCGGAGCTTCCCCGGGGGAGCCTGGTCACCTATGTGGAGCGCAGTGGAAAGAGTGTGGTCCCAACCGGGAAGACGGTCCTGGAGACAGGCGATCAGCTACTGGTGCTCCACCGAGACGCCTCCTGACCGTCTTCTACCGTTGGGTCAGGCAAAGTTGGAGAGCGGAACTCTTGGGGAAGCTAGCAGCCGTCTGAGTCGGGAGACACGGGCCGACGGATTGAGCCGGTTGCTCTTGTTCGTTGTCAACCATCAGGCCCTCCAGCAAAGACACCAGCTCCTGGCTGTCCCCAGAGGCTCGATAGCGTCGCAGATGGTCGGCCGCCCAGGACTGACCAAGTTCCTTCTCCAGGTTCTCGACGGCGATGTCGGGAACGCCGCCGTTCCAGATGGCCGCTACGGCCCAGGCCAACGGTTGATGCTCGGGGCGCGCCTGGGAAGGATTGAGCGCCTGGTCCTTCAGGCGGCGGAACTGGTGCTCAAGTTCTCCCCCGTGAAGCAAGATGGCGTCGCGCTCTCCGTCCTGAACGGCTCTGGTGAAGTTTTGCAGCGCTAAGTCGACGGCTTGGACTAACTCATCCTGAAGGGAGAGAGGAAGAAACAGCCTCTGGCGGCCAAGTTGCCAAGCCTCTAGCAAGGCGGACAAGTCCCCTTCAGCAAACTCGGATGCCGAGCTAAGACCCTCCATCAGCCGGTCGAAACCGGCCTGGGCGGCCGGGAGGACCGGCTCGCTGGAGGTCATCTCAAGTTGCCAAAGAGCGAGGTGGGAAACCAGGTCTCCACCGGCTTTGAGCTTGCCCAAAGCTGCTTCCAGGTCACTCTCGAGGAGTTCGAAGCCCTGGCTCAGTTTGTCGAATCCGAGAGCCAGGCTGCTGACGATCGCTTGAGGGAGTTCTCCGGCTCCGGCTTTGAACTGCTGGTAGAGGTGCTCGACGGCTCTACCCGCCTGAGGGACCCGTCGCGCCAGGGCTTCTTCTTGGGCCCGACCTTGCAGAGTGGCGATGCCAACCACGAGCAGTTCATCGAGGGGCTTGATGGCCACAAAGTGAGTTCTAGAGCGGTGTTGCCAGAACTGCCGGAGAGCTTCATCTAGAGCAAAACAAAGCTGGCAAAGCCGAAGGGCCGATTGGGGCCCGGTTCGGGTTTGCCGCAATCCAGCGAAGAGCTGCTGAAGAAGGCCTTCGAGACGATTGTGACGCTCTGCTTCCTCGGGGGTCGCATAATAGTCGGTGGCCTCATCGAGAGCTTGCTGCATTTCATTCAGGAGCGGTTCGACTACCCTGTTTGAACGGCGTTGATCAAGGTCACCAGTTGAGAGGGCAGAGGGTATAAAGTCATCTTCGAAGGCCTTCCTGATTACTAGGTGGGGGGCCAGAACGTTGGGGGGGGAAAGAACCGGGCTGAGTTGCCTGCCGAAAGGCCAGGTGTTTGTGTTGTCATAGTGTAAACCTCCTGGCTTTATTTTTTCATATAAAGATGAACAGTCTGTTGAAGGGGGGTTAATCTCTCTGGGCCACCAGAGCCGATTTTCCAAGAAACCCTCCAAGTCTCTAAGGGCCCGTCTAGGAAGTCCATTTCTAGCTTCGAGGCGATGGGTTGGAGCTAAAATGCGCTATTGATTTTTTGACGGGTCGTTAGTTCAGAATCACCAGACACAGGAGGCCCCGGGCCGTCCAGGCCAGAGTGCGAAACCAGTTCGTGGTCACCAGTTTCGACCAGGCCTCATACTCGAAGCCTCCAGCCAAGCGGCCATGGAGGGGTGTCTGAACCAGGAATGTCGACAGCCAGATCGCGATCACCAGGCCCAGGCCTAGAGAACTCCCAGGAAGTCCCTGGGTTGCCAGTTGGACAGCGCAGACGAGCTCGGTGACCATTAGCGGCAGCACCACATAGGTGGTCAAACGGGCGTGCTCCTGAGAGTAGCGGGCGAATCCCCTCTCCCCGACCCCCTCAAAGAGCGGATAGTGGACCACCTGAACGAACCAAATCAACCCGACCATCGCCCAGGTCGCGGCCAGGTGAACAGCCAGCAAGCTCAGAGGAGTAGGCCGATCCTCTCCAGGAGTCGACGGAGCGAGGCGGGGGCGATGCCGATCTCTCGCTCGAACAGTTCGACCGCTTCCTCGTAGATTCGAACCGCCTCGGCCGGCCTTCCGTCAGCGCCTACGGCCTCGATTAAAAGACCGTGGGCGTCTTCACGCAGGTCGTCCACCGAGAGGATCTTGCGAGCCGAAATCTCAGCCGCTTCGGGGTTTCCTTCTTCGAGATAGGCTCGAGCCAGAAGCGAGAGAGCGCGCAGGTAAGCTTCTTTGTACTGAACCCTTAGACCGTCGGCCCAGTCCTCGTAGATGCCGTCTAGGAAGTCCCCCTGGTAGAGCGTTAGGGCTTGCTTGGCTTTCACCAGGGCTTTTTCGCTCTCATCCCTCTCAATGAGCTCTCCCGCTTCCTTGACCAGGTCGTCGAACTGCTCGATATCGAGAGCATACTCGAGGTCGAGGTCTACTGTTCCAGCTTTGCGACTTCGCACCAGCACCTGACTGGGGGGGCGCTCAAGCACCAACTTGAGCACCGACCGAATCTGGTGAATCGCGTTACGTAAAGAGTTGCGAGCTTTCTCCTGAGTGGAGTCAGGCCAGAAAGCTTCCATCAAGTATGAGTCGGCCAGGGCCGAGCGGCTTGCCACCAGATGAGCGAACAGGCGCATCGACTTCTGGGTGGGCCAGTCGTCCTCAGCCACCATTTTATCTTTGTACTCCAGATGAAAATGACCCAGAGTTCTGATCAAGACCTTGGGCCCCTGGTGGTCTTCTTGGCTGGCTTTGGAGGGGGTCCGAGGCTCGGGCACGGGGATAACCGGCTCCGGCAACAAGATGCTCACCCACTCAGAGGGGGCGTTGTTTTTGAGCTTCTCCCGAAGGGCTCCATGGCAAGGCTCTCCCATGCGGGTGAGCATGGCTCGAGCGGTGGTGGTATGAACGTTGTTGAGCACCGCCGACAGGCAGACCGGCAGAGTGAAGGAACGATACCGTTCGACCACATCGAAGAGGTCGTGTTCAGAGACCAAATCAAGAAATCGTTCCAGGCAGTCCTGATGGTCGGGGTCGTTGACTCCCCGGTGAACCAATAGCATATTGGATTGAAGCCCCAGCGCGGCGGTCAGGCCGGGCACGTTTCGAGTCGATTCATAATGGGCGGCTACCTGCTCGAGAATTTCGTGACCGTTTTGATGACGGCCACTCAACCACTCGACCAGGCCCCACATGAGATGATATCCGTGGCGTTCACGCTCGGACTGACTGCGAGTCCTGGCCCTCTGGAGGGTTTCTCGGGCCAGCTCTAACTCTCTGCGGTCACAGTAGACCATAACCTGACCCGAGATGGCCCCCAGTTCGAGTCCTCGGTCTTGCATTTCCACCGCGATTTTCTCGGCCTTTAAGTAGGAGCGAAGAGCCCAGCGAGTCTCATGGATGGCGATGTAGAGGTGCCCAAGGTTCAGGTAGTGGCGGCAGCGCGCGGTTTCAAAGTGTTCTACTCGGCCGGCTGCCTTCCAGCGGCCCTCTTCTTCTTCCATCACGGCCGCCAAAGCCTCAACGAATCGAGGGTCAAACTGGCTGCCCGACTGTTCCATGATGCGAGAGAGGACCACTCGAGTTGTCTCTTGGGGACGATGCTTCTTGGGGGTGGCCAGGTCGACGAAGGCGTCGGCCACCGCCAGCAGACGGGCCTCGGGCAAAATGTCTTCTCCCGCCAGGCCGTAGAGAGATTCGCTACCGTCAAACCATTCGTAGCGTTGAATAATCACGTCGATGCAATCTTCTAGCTCGGGGACACCAGCTAGAACTTTGCGGAGAATGTCCTCTTCCCGAATATGCATCGGCACGTCTCGACCGGTGGCCAGTCCGAGCTGGGTGATAGGGAGAGCCTGATAGGGCTTTTTCTCCTCCATCTGAAGGGACACCCCGAGGGTGTGCAGTTCGGCCGCTTGCATGACCCGTTTGCGCTGGTCTCGGGTGAAGGAGGCTTTGCGCGCCATCAGCTCGCAGTAGCGGGCAACCAACTTACAGTGATCAATGTTGTAAGGATTGCGCAACTCCAGTAAAGTGATAAGAGACTTCACCAGGTCGCAATAGCGGGTTTCGAGCTGACCAGGCATGAAGACCATTGTGCTGACGGCAGCCAAATTTCCTGTTATCCTAGCGGCCCAACCTGAAAATGAACCAAGATTCCTCTGAAAAGCCCGAACGGCTGGAGATAGACTCTCCAAAGCCTCGTCTAGAACCGTGGAGCGAACCGAAACCTGAGCCCTCGGCAGAGCTAGATTTGGCCTACCCGCCCAAGTCTCAGCGAGATAGTCTCGAGCAGCAGCTCGAAGACCTGGTTCCCGATGAAATGAAGAAAGACGTGCGCCTGGCTGGTCATTCCCTCGAGGAAGTGCCGCCGTCGATCAAGATCAAGGCGGTCCAGCCTAAGGCTCCTGAGCCCGAGGAAGAGCCAGAGCCAGAGCCGGCTCCTATCAAGATTAAGGAAGTCCCAGCCCCGACAGTAAGTGGAACCTCTCGAGGGCGGTATTTTGTTCTGCTCCTTTTCCTTTTCGCCCTCATCACGGCCGTGAGTCAGGATCGATGGGGCACCTCCGAAACACCGCCCGAGGTCAAGCTGGAAAGAATCTCGCCAATCGAAGCTCCCGTCCGGGCTGAGGCGCCTCCCCCCTCGGTGAAACCGGCAGCGGACGAGGTCCCCTCTTCGCCTCCTCTGGCTCCTCCCGTTCCAGAGGAACCGGTAGAGGAGGAGCCTTTCATTGAGACCGAGGCTCCGCCGCCACCCCCGCTGACTTCACCGACCCCCCCTGTTTCTGACGAGGTGGTCGTGGAGGAGGCCGTCGAGATGTTACCGACGGCCGAGGAGGCTCCTCGACCCGAGCTTCCTAGCCCGGCCGAAAGTGCTGACTGGACAGTGGCCGAAGAGCCCCAACCTCCAGCTGAGCCAGGCGATTGGACGGTGGCCGAGGAGGTTCCGGCGACTCCTCAAAAAACTCAGCCTCCTCCACCCGCTCCCAAACCACCGCCTCCCCCTCCCGCTCCCCCTTCCCGGCCGGGGCCCTATACCATCGGGGAAGAGTTCTAGAAGTCCGACCGAAAACTCACTCTTAGGGGATCTGGTCGGCGCGACGCGGCCGGGTCGTTAATTCGAGGGCGGAGGTGGCTTTCACCACCACCAGGCTGTTCGGTTTGGCTTCGAACTCTCGGCTAAAAGGCTGGCGTCCCAGACCCGTGGCCAGGATCTGATGGCGGGTCGGGCTCACCAACAGGGCCAGGGGCGGCCTCCCCAAAGGAAGCCAGTCCAGCCAGTAAAAGATGGAGGGCTCACCGGTCAAAACCAACACGGGCCGTTGGTCGGCCTCCAGCACGACCGGTAGCAACTCCCGCTGCCGAAGTCCGAGCTGAAGCCGTGCCTGGGCTGAGCCAACGCTTTCCAGCAACTGTGACGCTTGATGGGGGCGAGCCTGGGCTGCCATCGACCGAAGAAAGTGATAGTTCGGATACAGGTCGAGCTGGGTAGCGAGAGCGAGGTAAGCCTGACCTGGCTGGTCTTTCTGCAAGAGCAAGGCGGCCAGGTAGGTCATCCATATGACTTCGTCAGGAGTTCGTTGGAGGGCTTCCAGGTAGCCCTTTTGAGCGGTTTCTAAGTCTCCCCCGCGGTGGGCCTGAAGAGCCTCCAGGAAAGCGGCCGTGCCGGATTCGGGCTTGACTTTGGCGACCTTTTTCCAGGCGGTCAGGCCTCTCTCGGGGTAACCGTTGAGAAAGTGGAGCTTGCCCCGATAATACTCGATCGCGATAGCGCGAGCATTGTTGGAGTAGGCCTGGGTCAATCGGTCCAGACTACTCAAGCCTTCCTGGTAGCCAAGCCCGAGAGCGAGTCGACCTTCGACCATGATGACGTTGGCCTGGGTGGAAGGATCGGAGGGAGCTTTGGTCAGCGCAACCCGAAACTGATGGCGGGCCTTCTCAAGCTGGCCGGATTTGTAGAGGGCGAAACCCAGGGCATTGCGGGCTTCCACCTTCTGAGGGAAGGCCGTGACGAGTTTTTGGAAGTGGGTCACCGCGTCGGGATAACGTCCTTCGCGCAGAGCCAGGTCTCCCTGCTCTTTTAGGGTGTTCCAGTCTGCCCCCGCGACCAGGCTCGACAAGAGGAGAACAGTAAAGGCCAGGCGTCGCATCGGCTTTCGCTTTCGGCGAACCAAAAAAAGACCCTCTGGCGAGGGTCTGGCCCGAGGAGGGCGTCTCTTAGGAAATCTGGATCGACTTTTTCCGGGAGCTTGTCGCTTTCGGGAGCCTCAGGCGCAGGACGCCGTTGGCGAAGTTGGCTTGCGCCTGCTCCACATCCACTCGGAAAGGGATGCGGAGGGTCCTGGAAATCTCTCCGGTGGTGCGCTCTCTGAGATGATAGCGCGCGTTCTCAAACTCTTCGTCTTTTTCAATATGAGCCTTCAGGGAAAGCAGTTGGTCGTGGAAGTCGATGGTGAAGGAGTCTTTGGTGGCTCCAGCCACCGAAGCCGTGATCAGCAGGTCGTTCTCGGTCTCGACAGCGTCGATTTCCATCCGAGGCCCAGGCCATTCGCTGTGCCGATTAAAAGAGCGCTCCAACACGCCGTTCAAGTTGCTCAGTTCTTCAAAAGGGTCCCATTTGACTAATTTCATTTCCGATATTCCTCCTTGGTGACTCTTCCTCCTCATTATAAGAAGATGGGTATTAGAGCGCTGCAGGAGGAATATTAGAGAACTGTTATCGAGGTTGGACGAAGTTGCCTTCGATATTCACTTCGGTCTCAGGCAGGGCCATTTTGCCCGGGGTGGCTGTCTCAGGCAACTCCATGGCTCCATCAGGCGTGATCGGCATAGCAACGTCGCCCTCCAAAGGTTGTGGAGAGCAGCTAGATTGGATGGGAGAAGGCGGTGTTTCTGGTGGAGGAGCTTCTGGCGACATCGTTTTGGCCAGAAAAGCTGCCGCTGTCAAGCTCCCTCCCGCGAACAGGAGGTCGGCCAGAAAACGACGTCGCTTCATCTTCTCTTCACTCACGGCAGCCCTCCTCAGGGTAGGCTACATCGCCGTCGACTTCGATGATCTGGACGTTTCCTGCCAGATTAGGCTCAGGTTCGGCTGGAGGAGCAGGCTCGCCATCCAGACTGGGAGGAGGGTCGGGGACCTGCTTAGGTGGAGCAGCCATCCCGGGAAGGGGCTGCTCGGGACCGCATTCGATCGGATCTGAAACGCCGTCGTCGCTCCCCAGGCCTGCTTTGGCCAGGAAAGCGGCCGCCGTGAGACCTCCTCCGGCGAACAGGAGGTCGGCCAGGAATCGCCGTCTTTTCAGTTTTTTCTCGCTCATGCGGCCACCTCCTCAAGAGTCCGGGTGGCTCGCTGACAAGCGAGCCCTGTGATCTCGGTGAAAATCTTGACATTCTTTAGTTGGTAGGGAACGTCCCCAGGCATCAAAGCCAGACACTGACAACCTCCCGAGCCACATTTGGACAGGCTCTTTTGGGAGCAGGCGTTGAGTTCTTCGATGCGCTCATAATCGAAACCGCGCTTCAGGTCCCCGATGCGGACTTCGGCTCGAGTGTCGGGACCCACCAGGCGGGCACAAGGGTAGAAGTTGCCGGCCGGGGAGACGGCCACTTCGTTTCTTCCAAATTGACAGCCCGTTTTGGATTGGCCGAGGGAGCGGATGCCGGGGTGTTGGTCGTAGAAGGGGCTGATGGATAAAGGCTCTTCGGTCAGGAGGGAAAGATAACAGACCTGGGCGAGTTGAGAGTAGACCTGCTCGAGAGGCTCTCTCGAAAAACTCCAATCGGCCTCCACTTCCGGCAAAAGGGAGATCTTGGAAACGCCCAGGCGATACATTTTCTCGATGGCCTGAGGGAGGCGGCTGATGGTATCGGGGCGCACGACCATCAGAACCCGAAAATCTCGAAGGTAGTCGACGGCGTTCTCCAGGTTTCGCCACACCAGCTGACCGGACCCGCGACCTCCTGCAAAAGGCCGGTGGCGGTCGTGCTCTTCTTCCAGGCCGTCGATAGAGAGGCCGACGAAAAAATCGTAGTCGCGAAGAAACCTGAGGTGCTTCTCGTTTAGAATGGTGGCGTTGGTGGTGACGGCGAAGCGAAGGTGACGGTCACTGCGGTCAGCCCAGCGCCGGGCCAACCGGGTCAGTCGGGCCATCTGGTCGAACGCTATCATAGGCTCTCCGCCAAAGAAGGAGACTTCTAGCGGGCCCGGCTTGGCAAAGGCCAATCGGAGGCTTCGAACCCCATCTTCATAGCTCATCGCTCGTTTGAACTTCTCGCCCGCGTAGCAGTAGCTGCAGCCGAGGTTGCACTGGTGAGTTAGAACCAGACAGACTTTCAAGTGATACCTCCTTCTGGCAGGGGCGGTCTCCCCCGGTTGTTACAATTCGTCGTCGACTATCGAAAATTCTTCCCCGAGCGGCAAGTTGAGTTTTATTGATACGAATATTGGCCTGTGCTATCATGCCTTTGCCGCGCCCTTACCGGTCGATCTTACATACTACTGACTGTTAATCAGAAGGTTGCGGGTTCGAATCCCGTCGTCGGCACCACTTGCCGATGTAGCTCAAAATGGTAAGAGCAACGTGAACACGGTCTTGCGCGGCCAAAGATTTTCCTGACCGGAGTCGAAGGGGCGACTTGTGTCTCCGTCCGACCCGCTCCTGGCCAAACTCCAACAAGAAGGAACCCTCGATTCTAGCGGCTCCTTCACCCTCGACCTCGAGAGAGCTCGCAAGGTTCTGGTCACGAGTCACCTCAGGAACTCCCACGATTATATCCTTTTGCTGGTCCAGGCTGCTGTGGGCAGTGGGGCAAGCTGGTTGCGGGTGGCGACGGGACCGCTCGAATGTCGGTTAGAGTTCGACGGCCACCCCATCAAAGAGATCGAATTCGGCTCAGACCTCGCTCTCGGACTCTCGGGAGCCCTCGCCCTCAAACCCCATCTGGTCCGTTTGACAACGATAGGATGGACCATTGAAGTCACAGGAAAAGGCTCGTGTGTTCGTCTTGAGCAGCCTCCCTGGGAGGACCCTGAGATGGTCAACCAGATTCTCATCCGGCACCGTTTCGACCCTCTCCGAATCTTGTCCCTCGATCGACGCTACGCGGAAGGTCATCGGGTCGCCGACCGTTGCCGACGGACCTCAGGTTTGATCCTGAACGGCCAATCCTCAAACCTGGAGGATGAGCAAGCGGGTCCCCTTCTGGGTCCAGGAGGGCTAGTCGAGGTGGTTGTCCGGGGAGTCAGTTTCAGCCTTGCCAGTGAGCAGCTAGGTCTCCCCAATCGGCGTTTTCTGGTGGTGGCTGACAAGCTGTCGGTGGATGCCTCCTTTCAACGGTTGGTAGAGAATCGGCACTTCGAGGAAATGGTCCTTAGGCTTGGGGAGATTTACGACGGTGCGCTCAAGCCTCATCAAGAGATCAAGCTCAACCTGCGATTGGCTTACGAGTTTAGCCAACCCTTCGCCCAACTGGGTCAGATGACGGTGGTGCTCTATTTCGCAGGACTGACCCAGCCAGCCGAGGCCCCCCCGGCTCGCTCCCCCCTTCATCGACTGGCCACCACTTTTCATCGTCGCTTGGAGCTGCTGGAGCTTCTGCCGCGATTGCCTCTCAGTCGGCTCCCGGCCGCCGCTTATTTTCTGAGCCAGGAACCTGTTCCGCCAGCCTCCCAGTTGCGCTATCTGATGGGCCTTTTGCCCCTTCTTTTCGTGGTCCGACAACGGCCCTGGATGGAGCCCGAGGAAGAATGGACGATGCCTAAGTCAGAGTTCGACTCGCCCCAGCCCGAGCAGGCTCCCCTGGAGCAGGTCGCTCGCGCCTACGCCCGCGGCACCACCGAAGGAGTCGAGACGTTGCTTGAAGCGAACGGGCTGGCCGTCCGGTTCGAGCATCTCGTGGAACTTGCCCACCGCCTTTGTCCTCTTTGGAGGCGACCTTCTTGGCCAAGCGAATGACCGGTTAGTCCTAGCAGGGGCTTGGCTTGGGACTGCGAAGGGCGCCCGCCATGAGTAGCCTGACTGATTTCACCGCCTTAAAGGCCCTAAACGCCGTTCACCATCCTTTCACCCAGAGCGGCCTGGTCGACCTGAAGGTCGTGAAGGACCTGAAGCTTGAAGACACCAAAGCCCAACTCACCCTCGAACTGTTCCTTCCTAACAGCCCGGTCGCCAAGCAACTCGCCAGCGCGGTAGAGAGCGCTTTGAAGGAAGTGGGGGCGACCCACGTCGAGGTTGAGCAGGCTTTTCGCCAGCGATCGACCCAACCCGCCCTGGGCGGGGGACCTCTCAGCGAAGCCAAGAATATCGTGGCGGTGGCCAGCGGCAAAGGCGGGGTAGGGAAGTCGACGGTGGCTTCCAACCTGGCCGCCGCCCTGGCCGATGCTGGCTGTTCGGTAGGCCTGATGGATGCCGATGTCTACGGCCCCAGTGTGCCCGCCTTGCTCGGCATCGATCGGTCTTCCTTAAAGGTTCTGGGCAAGCAGATCCAACCAGTGGAAAAGTATGGCCTTCGAGTGATGTCGATGGGCCTGTTGATGAAGCCGGGAGACTCCGTGATCTGGAGAGGGCCGATGCTCCACGGCATGATGAATCAGTTCTGTAAAGACGTGAACTGGGGACCGCTAGACTATATGGTTATCGATCTCCCGCCAGGGACTGGTGACGTCTCTTTGTCGCTCTCTCAGCTGATCCCGATCGGTGGCTCGGTGGTGGTTTCGACCCCCCAGGACGTGGCACTCGGGGTAGCCACTAAAGCCCTCAATATGTTCGAGAAATTGAACGTGCCGGTGCTGGGTTTGGTCGAGAACATGAGCTACTATTCGTGCCCTCACTGCGGCGAGCGAGACGACCTTTTTGGTCACGGGGGTGCCAAAGGGGCAGCCCAGCAGCGAGGTCTTCCCTTCCTTGGTGAAATTCCTCTCAACGGAGCGGTTCGTCAGGCTGGTGACCAGGGTAAACCGGTGGTTTTGGCCCACCCGGAGTCCAAGCCTGCCGAGGTTTTCCGAGAGTTGGCCGCTCGCACGGCCGCCCTGATGGGGGTCGCTTCCGAGCAGGGCTACGAGGCTATTCTTTCACCTGCTCGAGTATAGCTTCCCCGAAACTGTCCAGTCGCCAGCCTTCCATTCCCTCGACCTCGGCCAGCTGCTTGGGGTTTTCGGGTAGAGAGCGAGCCACGGCTTTGAGGAGTCGATTGGTGGCCACTCTATCGGGGTCGAGTCCGGTCTGCTCGCAATGTTCGTTGCGCCAAGTTCGGAGGCGAGAGAAAGCTTTTTGTTGCTTGGGGTCGAGAGGATTTTTGTCCACTTTTTTCTTCTTGCGGGGGAGAGCCAGATTTTCGTGTTTGAGTCCCTTTTTGACGGCCTTGACGAGTTCGCTTTTAAAGCGTTTAGCGTTGCCGTGACGGGCCCATTTCACTAGAGCCTCCTCGGAAGTGATAGCTTTACGGGCCAGATTTAAGAGGAAGGGGTCAGGCACGACTCGGAAGGGGGCCTCGTCGCGTTCCCGAGCTTTTTGGTCGCGCCAAAGATAGAGTTCTTTCAGGACCCCTCGGCGGGAGGGGGCTAGCTCAACAGCCCCTTTGACCCTGCCCCAGGCATCGGGGTCAAACTCTTTCTCTCTCATTTCGGCGTGAACAATTTTAGCAAAGGTGGAGTGGGCCTCCTCGCCTTTGTCCTGGTCGTGAAGCTGCTCGGACAGAATTTCGCGTAACTCTAACAGGTAACGGGTATCGAGGCGGGCATAATCGGCCTGGTCTTGAGGCAGCGGACGAACCCGCCAGTCAGCCCGCTGGAATTTCTTGTCGAGCTGGACGTCGAGAAACTCCTCGAGAAGCCCGGCCAGACCCGCCTGGGGTAGGTTGAGAATGCGGGCCGCCAGATGGGTATCGAAAACCTCTTGGAATTGCCACCCACAGAATTTTCGGAAAAAGGGGATGTCGTTTTCCCCCGCATGAAAGACTTTCACCTGCTCGGGGTTTTCCGTGATCTCGTTCAGAGGGGAAAGATCTAGGTCGGCCAAGGGGTCGACCAGATAATCTCCTTGACTGGTCGAGATCTGAATCAGGCAAAGCTTGGTGTGATAGGAAAAAAAGGAGTCCATCTCGGCATCAAAGCCGATCACGTCTTCGCTGCGGAGCTTCTCAAGGAGGCCCTCGAGTGCCTTGGTGGTGTCGATCAGGGGAGGTGTTTCTCGCACCCGCCTCTCTTCCGGGCTTGAGTTGACAACCCTCTGGGGTTTGCTATAATGCTCCGAGAACTCGCACACCTGCGGAGGTGGCGGAATTGGCAGACGCGCACGGTTGAGGGCCGTGTGGGAGATAATCCCATGGGGGTTCGAGTCCCCCCCTCCGCACC
>CAYRFU010000099.1:0-19176 GCA_964423525.1 uncultured Burkholderiales bacterium
TGGGGCGGTCTCTAAACTGTTGGCCTTAGATAGGAAGTTGCTCGCCAAGCACTGCCCACCCTAAAGAACTCCGTGAGCTCAGTGGCCTCCGTGTTATACCTTCTTCCTCGGCCAGTCGAATGTCAACAGGCCCTAACCGGTCTAGAAGATCGAAAGCCAACTCCCCTTCGACACCCCAAGCTCGGCCAGCCTCGCTGTAGGTCGCGGGAGTTTTGACCAGTTGCACACCCATCTGCTCGCTCACCAGGTGAAGGACTTCCTCGCGGGTGGCCTTCTCGAGATGAACAGAAAGCGGTCGGTTATAACCCTTGTCGTGGCCCAAGTAAACCATGACCAGGGCCACAAAAACGATCAGAAATGCGACCTGCTTCATCGAAAAGAAGTTCCACCAAGAAGGGAGTGGCTCCCACCAAAAACGTTTACATCAAGTTACAAGCCAGACACACAGTTCAAACTGAGTTTAGAAAGTTTACATTTTTGTAACACTTCTTGCTCTGAGAGAGTGTATCATCAGGTTGTTGAGATGAGCATTGGTCGGACATCACCCTGGCGACCCGGGGTCCTTTTTTTGTACGGAGTGTCGCCACATCTGCCCCTCAGCTGAAGCCCGAAATTTGGGCAGAAGCTCCATCGTTCCCATCGATTCCAAAAGCTCTGCACCGTCAGCATAAAATGGCTCTAGACCGGCCAATCGCTCTGACAAAGTAGCAAAGTCCCCCTCTGCTTCCAGTCGCTCGAGAAGAGCCCAGTGAAAGTACTCCGTCTCAGGTTCGGCCGCGACGCACTTCTCCAAAAGAGCCCGAGCCACGGCGGGACGGTCTCGAAGCACGGCACACTCGGCCCGCATGAAGTTCAGGTAGGTATCCTCAAAGCCCAATTTCTCTTGGAGTTCGTCAACCGCTGTTAGCGCCTCATCTGCCTGCTGACGGGCTAGAGCGCGATCATAGGCAAGTAGAGACAAGGCCGGATCCTCGGGGTAGAGAGACGACATCCGCAACACAGCCTTCTCATAGGCCCGCTCGTCCAAACGAGAGGCGGCGGCTACACAAGCCAAAAGAATGGACTTCTGCTCGCGCAAAGAGGGGGGAAGGTCGTGATAAACGGACAGCGCCCGCTCGGGGCGGTCATCTTGAAGATACCGATAGAACTCCACCATTCTGGTAGTCTGGGCCGAACGGTCTTGCTCGAGGGCCATCAACATCTTCCGTCCCGATTCAGCCATGGAGGCCCCGGAACGGAAGACATAGATATCCACCACGGCCAAATCAGGTGAGAGGGTAAAGCGACGATAGTCTAAAGTCCCGTCACTGCGCAACACTCGAAACACCAGGTGATCCGGTGGCTCCACCCGGGCCAGGCTCCAAATCTCTCCACGATTCGGCTCCAGGATACCAGCTCCCTGAGACCAGGCCTCACCGTATTGTTTTTTGAGCTTGGAAAGTTGGGCCTCGCTGAGAGTTGAGCCTTCGGTGAGGCGCCGGAAGTAGGCCTCAAAGTCAAGATATGCTCGCGCTTCTTCCAACTGGCCCTGAGTCATCAGCCGAGAGAACGCTCGCCCGAACTCGTCCAAACGAGCCTGGCGAGAAGAGCAAGCCAGGCAGAGGAGAAGGCCAAAAATGAAGATCCTACTGGTCCGCACTGCGCAGCAACCCCTCAAGAGAGCGCTCATCGAGCCGCTCTTCAGCTCGATACACCTTCACGACCCTACGGATCTGACAGTCGGAAGTCCCGAGGTAGACACTCTTGATCGGCTCAACATCGAGGGCATCTCTCCCTACCGCCACGGCGATGTGATGGTCGCCCACCTGCACCCCGTTGGTCGGGTCAAAGCCTTCCCAACCGAAGGGGGAGACGCAAGCCTCCAGCCAGCAGTGGGGATGATCTGAGCCCGTTCGAAAATCCCCCACGTTCCCAAAAAGATAGCCACGGACAAAGCGGGCCGGAATTCCGGCCAGGCGACACAAGCCGATGCCGAGATGAGTGACCTGAACGGGGCTCAGTCGAGAAGACTCAAAGGCTTGCTCGAAGTCGGCAAGATCAGAATCGGGAGCGCTCCGCTCTCGGAGCAGCGCCGTGAGAGCAGTCAGATGACCCCGAGGACCACTGGCCCGCGGGATGTCGAGAGTGGGAGCCAGACGCCGGCTTTGAACAAGAGAGACGTCAGGGCTGCTGAGCAACATCTCGTAGCAGTCGTAAAGCTCCGTAACTTGCTCCAAGTCTTCCCAATCCCCGTCGCCTGGGCGGACCTCGCGTTCAATCATCTCGACCATCGACTGGACCTCCACGGTCAGCGATGGAATGGCTTGGGGAATATTGAAGTGAAAGACCTCGTTACCTAGATGGTCGCGATAGGAGTCGATACGAGCGTCATAGCCAAGCTCGATCTCAAAGTGCATGCACCGCTGACCGGGATGGTCCCGAGGCTTTTTGCGGACCTCGGCCACCAGCTCGCGAACCGGGTCGTCATACTCGTAAACGGTCACGTCTCTGACGGAGTAGAACATCAGCCGATCTCCACGTCTTGAGAAAGTCGGAGTGGGTTGGAAATGTACACATCGTAGAGTCCCTCGTGGACGTTGTTCAAGTTCTCTTCAACCCAGAAAAGAAAACTACCCAAACCTCGAGCCAACACTTCCTCGATGGGACGAAACTCCAGAGTCGAGCGAGTTCTTCTTACCAAGTGGCGAAGGCGGTGTCCCCTTCCCACCACCCCGGTCTCGCGTTGAATGGCGTCCAGGGATTGACAAAGCGTTTCGACCGAAAAGCGAACGGAGTGAGGAAAATTGCCGTTCTTGACGAGAAAGTGGGCGATATTCGCGGGCAAAAGTTCGGCACTATCAACCTTACAGTAGGCTTCGAAGGCAGTGCATGAGCGGAGAGTTCCAACCCATTCCAGATAGGCTTCGGCGGGAGTTTGGTCTTGATCGAGACTAGGCGCGAGATGCCCGCGCAGCAAAGCGCAGACGGCGTTGGCCCGCTCCATGGCCCGACCGGCGGTGATGAAATGCCAACCCTGGCCACGGGTCATGGTCGAGTCGGTGAGACCTTGAAAGAGGTGTACGCCGGTCTTGACCCGCTGAAAGAAGGCGTGGGGTTCTTCGATCCAGTTGCGGTCCTTGCGAGTCCTCTGGACGTCGAGATAGAGACGGTTGAGCATCTCCCACATCTCAGAAGAGATCAGCTCGCGCACTTGGCGCGCGTTTTCGCGGGCGAAGCTCACGCAAGAGACCAAAGACGATGGCAACTTAGGATCGAAAGTGACGCGCTGAACGATAAGGTAGTTGTCCGAGAGCTCCCGTTCCGGAAGCTCGATAGAAAGCGACTCGAGCGCCCGCCACCATCGCTGTCGGGCTTGCTCAGGGTCACGGTCGAGAGCTGTTTCGAGCTGCACATCCAAAACGCGTGCGGTGTGTTCGGCCCGAGCCAGGTATCGGCTCATCCAGTAGAGGCTATCGGCGACCCTCGAAAGCATCAGTCTTGCAGCACCCAGGTATCCTTACTTCCACCACCCTGGGAGGAGTTGACCACCAGAGAGCCTTTTTCCAGGGCTACTCGCGTCAGTCCCCCAGGCACCAGATTAAAATCGGCTCCGTAGAGAATGTAAGGCCTTAGGTCGACGTGGCGAGGTTCGATAGCATCGCCCAAAAAGCAGGGGGCCTGGGACAGACGTAGGGTCGGTTGGGCGATGTAGTTGCGAGGATTCTCCTGAATACGGGTTCGGAACTGCTCCCGCTTTTCGGCCGTGCTGTGGGGTCCGATCAACATATCGTAGCCCCCCGACTCGCCCACAGCCTTGACGACCAGTTGGTCGAGGCGATCGAGCACGTGTTGACGCTGGGCCGGGTCCTCCAGCAGATAGGTCTCGACGTTGTCGAGGATCGGCTCGCTATCGAGATAGTAGCGGATGATCTCCGGCACGTAAGCGTAGAGGGCTTTGTCGTCGGCCACCCCCGTGCCGATAGCGTTGGCCAAGGCGATGTTTCCGTGACGATAGGCGTTAAAAAGGCCGGGGACACCCAGCACCGAGTCGCGCCGGAAAGCCAGAGGGTCAATAAAATCGTCATCGATGCGGCGATAGATGACATCCACCATCTTGAGACCGGAGGTGGTTCGCTGATAGACCACGTTGTTGTGGACCATCAAGTCTCGACCCTCCACCAGAGGGACTCCCATGAGACGGGCCAAGAAGGCGTGCTCGTAGTAGGCCGAGTTGTAAATTCCAGGGGTCAGGAGAACGACCGTAGGGTCGGTGCGTCCGGGAGGAGCGAGATCGTGGAGAGTCTTGAGCAGCACCCGTCCATAATTATCGATCGAGCGCACTCCGTAGTTGCGAAACATAAGGGGAAAGACTCGCTTCATCACCTGGCGATTGGCCAACATATAGCTGACTCCACTAGGCACCCGAAGGTTGTCTTCAAGAACAGCAAACCGTCCGCCATCGACCCGCACCAGATCGGTTCCGACAATCGAGACGTAGATGTCGTTGGGAACGTTGACGCCTCGCATTTCACGGCGATAGTGGCGACAACTATAGAGAAGCTCGGCGGGAACGACCTTGTCGGCTAGGATTTGACCCTGGTTATAGATGTCTTTCAGAAAGAGATTGAGAGCTGTGATTCGCTGCTCAAGGCCCCGGGAGAGCACATCCCACTCGCCGGCCGAGATGACCCGAGGAATAAGGTCGTAAGGGAAAATCCGCTCCCCTTCATCATCGCGACCGTAGACGGTAAAGGTGATTCCCTGATGAAGAAAGTGGAGGTCGGCCGCTTGCTGCCGCTTGCGAATCTCCTCTTTCGGCATCGATACCAGGTGGGCGTAAAGTTCGCTGTAAGGCGAACGAATCCCCTGGTCGGGATCAACCATCTCGTCGAAACCCACTCCGGCGTCGTAGGTTTTAAAAAGAGGCGTCTTGTTCCATTCACCGCTCGACACGGACCGCGCTCTTTCCGATCTAGCAAGAAACTCCTCTTCGCCGTCAAATATCTCCTGGTGGCGAAAAATCACCTGGACCATCTCTACGCGGCCTACGCCAATCGCACTAAGGCCTTCTCCCGGGGATGGGGTGACCGGGAGTGGCTCGAAGAGTTGATCAACAAAGGCCTCCAGCATCCACAGCCACTGCCATTGGAGGTCTCCTGGCACGACCAGGTCCGAGGGCGCTTTCGCTCGCCCTATCCCCATCTTCCCGTCGAATCTCACTATTGCGAATTCGAGTTTCACCGCCCCGGGCAAAAAGATTTCCCCGTCATCGTCCATATCGCTGCTTCAGGTGACCAGGGATTGGCCCGACGGCGACGGTTGATGGCTCAACCACTTAAGGAGCTTGGGATAGGCTCGGTCATCTTCGAAAATCCTTACTACGGAAGGCGGCGCCCGCCGGACCAGATGGGCAGCACACCCCGCACGGTAGCCGACCTATGGCATCTAGCCTTAGGCACCGTGACCGAAGCCCTCAGTCTCCTGGGTTGGCTCGAGCAACAAGGCTACCACCGCCTGGGAGTTTCTGGAATCAGCCGGGGAGGACAGTTCGCCTGCCAGGTGGCTTGCCTCTATTCCGGACCCCTGGCCCTGGCCGCACTCTTGCCGCCCCATTCAGCCCGAGTGGTCTTTCTGGAGGGGATCTTAAGTAGCTACTGTGATTGGAAAGCTCTTGGTCCGGGGGCCCGCATTTTTATGGCGGACCTGATGAATTTGACCTGTATCGAACAAGCCCCGCCTCCCCACCCAGATACCCAGGCCGTCATCGTGGGCGCCACAGGAGACGAGTATGTGCCACCCTATTCTGTTCAGCGCACCGCCTCAGCCTTTCGCGGTAGTCAGCTTAGCTGGCTTGATACCGGTCACGTTGGGGCCGTCCTGTTTCATCGCCATCGTTTGGTCGAGGCGGTCTGTCAAAGCCTTCAAACTTGATTTTTCACACTGCCAGGTCCACCGAATCGGGGCCTCGGCGCAAAGCCCGAGCCAACGCTTTCTCGGCCCGCGAGAGGAGCGATTCAGAACTCTCCGCGCGGGCTACCGCCAGTCCAACGGTGGGGTGGAGACGCGGCTGCTGCTCGGGAGTCTGGAACGGCTTCTCAAAGACCTTAAGAAGTTGCTCACAAAGCTCCTCAGCCTGGCTCAAGCCGATCTCGGGGAGAACAGCCAGGAAACAGGACCCGCCCAGCCGACCGATAGAGGTTCGGTCTGTCAAGGCTCGACGGAGTCGGGTGGCTGCCAATCTCAAAATGCAATCCGTCCACTCGCGCCCAAGCTCTCGGTTGAGCTGCTGGAGATCGCCAACATCGACCACGGCTACCGTTAGAGAGTTGGCTGACGAGTGTTCTCGTTCTAACAAGCGACGGATAAAAAGCTCATTCCAACAGCGACTGACCGGGTCGGTCACCGCCTGATTCTTGGCTTCGGTCAATTCTTTCTTGAGAGCCAACTCGGTCTCGGTCAAGCGCAGCACCCGGAGTTCACTCTCGGCGCAAGCGGCTAAGTCTTTGAGAAGAGCAACCTGGTCCTCAAGGAAAGCTCGAGGCTGGCGGTCGAGAATGCAGAGAGTTCCCACCGGCTGACCATCGGAAGAAAAAATCGCCGTGCCAGCGTAGAAACGAAGACCCATTTGGCGCACAGCGATCAGTTCTTGAAAACGCGTGTCCCCCAGAGCGTCAAACACCACGAACGGCTCATCCTGGAGGAGTGTATAGTTACAAAAAGCCTCGCTGCGGGGTGTCTGCTCGACCAGGTGCCCTTGAGCCGATTTGAACCATTGACGCTTGTCTTCGATCAAGGTGATCATACAAACCGGCACCTGGAACAGGCCCAGTGCGATGCGGGTCAGTCGATCGAATCGTTCCTCGGCTGGGGTGTCTAGAGTCTCCAAGCGACGAACTACCACGACCCGCGCCGCTTCGTTGACAGAGTGGGAAGTTCATCCCCTCATCTTCCCCAACGACTACAGACAACCTGCGCAGGGCATCAGGCTCCTGACGAAATGGTTCAATACTTTACGTAGCGCACAAAAACATTTCTACCTGGAGCGGAAATGACGTCAGTTTTGGGGTCGATGAAGAACACGCCCGGCTGAGCCTGAGCCCTCAAGATATTAACCTCCGAAGTGGAAGAAAACCACACGAAAAGAGCGATCAGAACCAGGGTGAATCGCAGCGTCACAAGTCCGAATAGCCCGAAAGCCAGGGCTGTCCAACGAGCCACTCGGGCGGCCTTCTCGGTGGCCACCACCAGACCGTGTCGACGAGTCAGGACAGCCCGAAGAATTCGACCCCCGTCCATCGGAAAGGCGGGGATCAGGTTGAACACCAGCAGAGCGACGTTCACACCGATAAACCATTGGAGCAACACGGCCCCCACTCCGGCCACGGGAAGCAAATAAAAAACTAAAGCTCCCAGTCCGGCCAAGACAAGGTTGACAGCAGGCCCGGCCGCCGAAACGTAAATCTCGTGAAGGGGATTACGGGGCATTCTTTCCAGGCGAGCCACCCCTCCGATCGGCCAGAGGGTTATATCTCGAGTGGGAATTCCAACCGCCCTGGCGGCCAACGCGTGGCCGAGTTCATGAAGGACAACCACCCCAAAAACCAACAGGCAGAGTACGACCCCTATCAGGGAGCCCAGCGGTCCATCTTTGACCAGATCGGCCAGGGCTATCCACCCCAGTAAGAACAGAAAGGTCGTGTGAACCTTCAAGTCGATGCCGAAAATTTTTCCTATATGCCAATTCCACTTCACGGAATCACCTCTTTCACTGTCCATACTACCCGAAAAAAGTTAGGCTCACACTTTTCCTATGTTAGATCTTTGTGTGACTCCAAAAAACCCAGCAGGGCCTCCCAGCTCTTTCGTTGAGCGTGGGCCTGGTGGCTCGGGTTTCCGCCTAAAGCGTGCCACAGGCGAGCCGTGCCCGAACGACGCCCAAGGCGAGTTGTGGGTCGATGGGGATACCCTCCGTCAGGACCAAGCAAATGTCCGGCCGAGGTATAGGTCAGGTGCTTATGCGAAAACGGGTAGTCCGCTCGCCGAAGACGCTGATTGGCCAACTCCGAAAAGGCCGAGGAGGGCCACACTTGATCGTCTTGACCGGAAAGAAGGAGAAGGTCGGCCTGTGACTGTTCGACCGGGATTCTGACTCGGTCTTTCTTGTTGACCACAGCCTCGGCGTAGACTTTGCGGGTCGAGACGGGCTCTCGAGGGACAATCTGGGTCGGGTCGACCGGCACTGCCGCCAGGGGCTTCCCCCCTTCTCGCCAGCCGGGAAAAACGAGGCCGCTTCCCGAGCAGCTGATGATCCCACCTAGCCCGGGACGTCGGCAGGCCAGCAGCAAAGCCAGCTCCCCGCCTCGACCGCAGCCACAGAGGATGAGCCGCTTGCTCTTTTCTTTCCATCGGTCGACAAGCTCAAGCGGCTCCTCCAGATCGAGAGGCGTATGAAAACGATAGAGCACCGTGGTATAGCCTCTGGAGGCTAACAGAGCGGCCCCATCTTCCTGGAAAGCCTCGCGCTGCTCGACCAGGAGGAGAACGTTCGTCTCGCTCTTAGGAGCTCTGAAAACCAGCCCCCCCTCGCTCTCCAACCGCTCTACGTCAGGGTTCAAAATCCGTCGCTGGAAACTCTCCTGGCCGATCGTCTGACCGTTCTGCTCAAGCACTACCGAGCACTCCAGAGGCTCCAAGCTCAGGCGCTCAAAGTGGCCTTCCTCAGGCGTCTGCATCGACCACAAAAGGCCCCGGGGACTCAAGCCAAAGTAAGTGCCTCCGAGGGGTGGATCCCGGTCAGTGCGCACACCACCATCCGGACCGGTGAGATAGGTCGCTTCCGAGCGCCACTCTCGGTCGCTGTCATCAACCATGGTGGCCACCAGCCGAACCTCAGTTCGTGGCTCCAGACCTACCAGATACAACCCCGAATGCTCATCGAAGAGCAAGCTCGACGCAGCCAGGCGAAGAAAACTCACGTTTTAGGGAAACGATCGGAGGCGTAGGTCATGGTCCTGATGAGCTGCATCAGCTGACGGGTAAAGAGGCTCTCCGGAAAGCGCCACTGCCAGTTCCGACTCGCTTCAGAAGGAGTGTTCATGCGGGCCGGTGAGCCCAGACCGAGCCAATCCTGAAAGGGGACGATGGCCGTGTGGGCGCAGCTGTTGAGAGCCAATCGGATCACGGTTTGGACCACGTGCCTGGGGTTACCGCAATACTGGTGAAAGAAGCCTCTCTCCTCTTGGGAAGCGGACTGCACATACCAACCCAGCGTGGTATCGTTATCGTGCGTTCCTGTGTAAACCACGAAGTTTTTCTCGTGGTGATGAGGCAGGAACGCATTATCGGGACCACCGCCAAAGGCAAACTGCAGCACCAGCATCCCCGGGAGCTCGAACTGATCTCGGAGTTCTCGAACTTCATCTGAGATGTCCCCCAGGTCTTCGGCTACGATGGGAGTGTCGGGGAACTCTTTGAGAACCTTCTTAAAGAAATGGCTTCCCGGGCCTTTCACCCAGCGCCCGTTCCGAGCCGTCTCTTCACCAGCCGGCACCTCCCAGTAGGCTTCAAAGCCCCGGAAATGGTCGACCCGCAACATGTCGTAGAGTTCCAGGGCCGAGGACAGTCTCTGAAGCCACCACTTATAGCCCGTCTTTTTGTGCTTGTCCCAGCGATAAAGGGGGTTGCCCCATAGCTGGCCGTCAGCCGAGAAATAATCGGGAGGAACCCCTGCCACCACCTCGAGAGCCAATTCCTCATCAAAGTGGAACAGCTCGGGGCAAACCCAGGCGTCAGCGCTGTCGAGGGCCACAAAAATCGGCAAGTCTCCGAGAATCCGGATGCGGCGCTCGTTGGCGTACTGGCGAACCTTGGACCACTGCTCGAAGAAAAGAAACTGGAGGACCTTCTGGTTCTCGATCATCTCGGCGTTCTTCTTAACAAAACTGGTCAAACTCCGTTCGGAGCGAGTTTTGAGAGGTTTAGGCCACTCCGTCCAGGGTCGTCCTTCGTGGGCCTCTTTGCAGGCCATGAAAAGAGCAAAATCCTCCAGCCAATGACCCTTCTGAGCGCAAAACTGACGATAGTTCTCGAGGGCGTCCTCACTGGCTCGGTCCTGAAAGTGGGAGGCCATTTGATAAAGAAGCGGTCTTTTCCATTCATACATCAGGCAGTAATCGACCTGGTGGGGGGGTCGCTCCGGCACCTGACCAAGTTCCTGCTGGGTCAACAGACCTTGCTCGATGCATTGGTCGAGGTCGATCAAATAGATGTTGCCGGCATGAGAACTGTAGCTCTGGTAAGGACTGTCTCCATAACCGGTGGGACCGAGAGGCAGCACCTGCCAAACGGTCTGTCCCGCATCGGCCAGAAAGTCCAGCCAGCGGTGGGCCCAAGTCCCTAAGGTGCCGATTCCAGGAGTGCCGGGAAAGCAGGTCGGATGCAATAAGATGCCGCTCGAGCGAGGAAATTTCATACCCAGGCTTTCCAAGCTCAGATAGCTCTTCCTTCCCTCGGACACAGCCACGCAGGAGTCGGGATGTGACCAGCCAGAAACAAGCCTCGACTATGGCCCGCAGTGACAAATTCTTAGTGGCCTTCTTTCTGTTCCTCGTCTTTTTCTGGACCCTGGAGCCCCTGCTGGTTTTCGACCTGTGGTTCTATATCCGCATGGGTGAAGAGATCGTATCAACTCAGACAATCCCCCACTACGAGACCTTCCTTTCCACAGCCGACAGTTTCGAGCCGTTCTACGATATCAACCCGGAGTGGGCCATGGGAGTGCTCACCTATCTAGTCCACCGGTTCGCTGGAGAAGCGGGCCTGTGTGTCCTTAAAGCGTTACTACTCACGTCGATCGGACTGGTCATTCTGCTGGCCTGCCGAGAGGCTAAGGTTCCGATGGAACTGGCCATCCCGATGACTGGCCTCGGGCTCTGGGTGATGAGGAGCCGTTTTCTGCTACGCTCTGTATTAGTCACCGACCTATGCCTGGGAATCTTGGTATGGCAGCTCTTGCGAGCCGAGCGAGGTTCTACCCGCTCTCTACCTTGGATAGCTTTCGCGCTGCTTGCGATTCTGGCGAATTTTCATACGGGGGGGATAAGCGCTCTCTTTCTTCTAGGGGCCTGGTGGCTCGGCTTGAGCTTGGAGAAAATCCTCGGCAGAGACCGGGGAGAACTGTCACCCTCTGTCGTCTTGACCACCGCTGCGGCGGGCTTCTTGGGAAGCCTTTTGCGACCCGGAGGATGGCTGATGTATCCGTGGATCTATGAACACATGGAACGCAAGTTGCCGTTGCAATGGGTTCGCGAATGGGAACCGCTAGCAGACGGATGGTGGTTTACCGCCTTGGGTCCCTACCTACTCCTGGCCATAGGGGGGTTTTTGGTGAACGGTCGCGACCGTCTCCGACTGCCTTACCTTCTAGTCAGCCTGGTTTACTTTGCCTTTGCCTTTCGTTACAACCGAGCCCTGGGGGAACTGGTGCCGGTGGTCACTCCGCTCATCGCTATCCTCTGGGTCGGCCCTTTCGAAAAGGTGCGAGTCCGACGCTTTCCACTCTTTCTTGGCACCGTGTTGACCGCTCTTCTCGCTTTCAGCCTAACCCAACCTCGTCACTATCAACTGAAGGCACCGAGCAGCGTACTGCCAGTAGTGGCCGTTGACTATCTTGAGCAACACCCGCCCCGGGGTCGGCTCTTCAACTCCTATGAATTCGGCGGCTATCTAGCCTTCCGCCACCAACCGCCCTTCATCCATGGCATCACATCCATCTTTCCCGACCAACTCCTGCGCGACTATGTGGCTCTCCACAATGACCCGACCCAACGCGCCAGTCTTTTAGACCGATATGAGATCGAGACAATGCTTTTGCATTACCCAACCGGAGGGGAGCAACTCTTGCTCGACTATCTCGATACCGAGCCAGATTGGCACCTGGTCTACTGGGACGACGCCTGTCTGCTCTACTTTCACGGAACTCCTCCCACCCAACCTTTTAAAGTCAGGCCAGCTTCGGGTCGACCTTTTTTTGACCTCGACCTGGGCGAGGCTACCGACGAGTTAGAGCGACACGTCGAACGCTTCCCAGAATCGCTCCGACCGCGCCTCCTTCTGGCTAAGGCCTATCAAGAAGGCGAACGGTTCGAGCAAGCCCTGTCTCTCTACTCACAGATTGTCCAGGCCCATCCCCGTTCGTTCGCTGCCTTTTTTGAGCAAGGCCAGGTCTTGTTTGGTCTCCAACGGCTACCGGAGGCGGCTCGCTCTCTGGAGCGGGCCGTTGCGCTTTCCCCTGACTCGGCTCCGGCCCACTTCAATCTTGCTATTGTCTACGTCGGATTGGCTTCCCAACAGCCAACCCATGCCTCTAGTTGGCTGAAAAAAGCGCGTTCAGAAGCTCGGAGGTCTTTGGAGCTGAAGCCGGATTTCGAAAACGCCCGTCAGCTCCTGGAACAGCTTCTCTAGGCGACGGCACTACCGGAAGCGAACTGCTGATGGTAGCGGGTGACGTTGCGGACATAGTTTTGCGTTTCCCGGAAGGGAGGAATGCCGCCGTGTCGGTCCACATTACCAGGTCCGGCGTTGTAGGCTGCCAGGGCTAGCTGAGTGTTCCCATTGTAACGGCGCAGCATTTGAGCCAAGTAGCGAGTCCCCCCCATAATATTCTGGGCCGGGTCGTTCACGTTGTTGACGCCGAGTTCTCTTGCGGTGCCGGGCATCAGTTGCATCAGCCCTCCCGCTCCGGCGCTGGAGCGGAGCCCATTGCGGAAGCCGCTTTCTTGCTGGATGACCGCTTTGATCAGAGAGGAGTCCACCCCGTGCTGCTGAGCGGCCTGCTGAATGATGCCGTCGTATTGGGTCGGGCTACCTTGCGAGTGACCCTGGGTCGCTCCCGTCCCCCCCAGAAAATTGTTGGCACTGGCATTGAGCGGGGTCACCCCGCCACCCATCGGAGTTCCGTGTGACCCGCCTCCGAAGTTCGGATTACCCCCGGTCGAAAACGGGGAGCCACCCTGTCCGTTCATCAAGCTTCCCATCAGCCCTTGAACGAGAACGCTCATCATCATCATGATGAGCATCTGCATCAACTGCATCATAGGATTTTGCTGGCCGCCGAAGGCTGGCTGGCAACCACAGCCGCCGAAATGTCCTGTTCCGTTGATCACGTGCATACCTCCACTCAAATTATACAGATTCAAGACCCCTTTGCGAGAGCAATCCTGTAAATCTCAAGTAATCTTTGTTGCGAAAATATAAAAAGTGTAACCTGGTTGTTACCGGTCATCTAACAAGACTCGGAGGTCAGCCCCAGCAACTGCTCCGTCCAGTCCCAAAGCCTGGCGGCTGTCTCTAGATCAAGACTAGGAGCAGAGGAGAGCTGAGGTTTGCAGTTGACAAAATAAGCCCCGGTCGTCTCGACCACATCCGACGAAGTGGCCAGGTAAAGAGTGGTCTGAGCTCCTTTCTCAGGGCTTTTCTTGAGAAGATTCGAAAGTCCGATCAACCAACCCAGAGGTCCTCCGAAATTCCGAAAAAGACGCGTGCGCACCCCACCAGGATGGAGGCAGTTGACGGTCCTCTGGTCCCAACGCCGCGCCAGCTCGTAAGTATAGAGAATTTTGCACAATTCAGCTCGAGAGTAACTCGTAAGGAAATGGTAGCGCCTCTCGCTTTGCATGTCGTCCCAATCGAGAACGACGTTTCGATGCAGGTCGGAAGCGACGTTGATGATGCGAGCCCCCGGGCCCAGTCGGTCCGATAAGAGCCTGGTCAAAAGAAAAGGCCCTAGATAGATGACCGCGAGCTGGGCGTCAAACCCCTCCGACGTGCTCTCACGCCGGGGAAAGACCGCCCCGGCGTTATGAATGAGAACGTCGATCGTGGCGAAGGGAAGGGTCTCGACAAACTGGTGGATCGAGACTGAGTCGGTAAGGTCGAGCTGCAACGGCACCCCGCCGCCCAGCTTAGAGCAAGCCATCTCAGCTCGTGGCAGCTGACGGCTGGTGACCCCGACTTGATGACCCGCTTTCAAAAGTGCCCGAGCCGTGGCCAGACCCAGTCCGGCGCTAGCCCCGGTGACGAGCGAGATCATACTTGCAAGCTACCCGTTTGTCCAGGCTCCGTCAACCTGGGGCGGAAGGCCCCTCGCTCCTAAAATCGAACTAGCCGGAATGGACAGCGACGCCCTCAACTCTTTGATCGAAGCCCTCCGCTACTCCCCCGACAACCTTGTCCTCCGATGCCAGGTGGTCAGAGAACTGCTCAAAGCGAGACGCTATCAGGAGGCAGGCGAGCTAGGTCAACCCCTGATCGAATCCGAGCATCAAGCTTTGGGCCTCATCAGTCGGGCCCGGCTGATGTTGCTTGAGGGCCAACCCGAAGAGGCGGCAGACTGCTACCACACCGCCATCGAGCTCGACAGAAGCCTGGTCGATGAAGGGCTTGAAGCAGAACTCGAACCAGATAACACGCTGAAATTCACCACCACCGGCGATCTTGATGGCGATTTCGAAATGCCACTCCTTCCTTCTCAGGTGCCCACCATCACCTTTGACGATATTGGAGGCATGGAGAAGCTGAAAGAACAGATTCGCTTGAACATTCTTTATCCGCTCCAGAAGCCTGAAATCTATGAAGCCTACGGCAAGAAAATCGGCGGAGGGATCATGCTCTATGGGCCGCCGGGATGCGGAAAAACCCACATCGCCCGCGCGACGGCCGGCGAGTTAGGGGCAAGCTTTTTTACTCTCAGCCTGAACGAAATCCTCAACATGTATGTGGGAGAGACCGAGAAAAACCTGACTCACCTGTTCGACTCGGCTCGCGCTCGGGTGCCGGCCATCATCTTCGTCGACGAGGTCGATGCTCTAGGTTCCAAGCGAAGCAGTATTTCCAACGCATCCATCCGCTGGATGGTGTCCCAATTTTTAACTGAGATGGACGGCATCAGCTCAAACAACGAAAAGCTGATGATTCTGGGAGCCACCAACTCCCCTTGGAACGTCGACTCGGCTCTGCGCAGACCTGGCCGGTTTGACCGGGTCATCTTCGTGCCACCGCCCGACGCCGAAGCGCGAGCCGAGATCATGAAACTTCACAGTCGCAAGCGGAAAGTCGATCCCAGTATCCCTTGGAAAAAGCTAGCCAACCGCACCGAGCATTTCTCGGGCGCCGATCTGGCCCACCTGGTCGAACTGGCCACCGAGCAAGCTTTGGCCGAAGCTCTCAAATCGGGCCACCTACGAGATGTCACCAACCGCGACTTTGAGCGGGCTCTCAAAGGGCTGAAGCCTTCTACTATGGAGTGGCTCAGGCGAGCCCGAAACTACGTCAACTTCGCCAACCAGGACGGCTTCTACGACGACCTTTCCGACTATCTCGAGAAAGCGAGGATCCGGTAAAATGCAAATTGAGCGAGGCCTCCTGCTCATCGAGCAGGAGCGGTATGAGCAAGCTCTCGAGGAGTTTCACCGACATCTAGCCGAACACCCTGAAGACGACCAAGCCATGGCCTACGCGGCCCTCTGTGAAGTCAACCTCAAACGCTACAGTCAGGCCACCGAGACGGCTCGCCAAGCGGTTGGTCTCAACCCCACCAATTCGACCACCCACTATGTGCTAGCCACAATTTACTACCAACGAAACAATCCCCTCGAAGCTCTCAACGCCATTCAAGCCGCCCTCGAACTGGAACCCCAGGAAGAGAACTATTTGAGCCTGGCCGCCTTCATTCACCTTTCTCGCCAGGAGTGGCGACGAGCCCTCCATTACGCAGAGTTAGGGCTTGAGGTGGCTCCGCGAGAGGTTGACTGCATCAACGCTCGGGCCATGGCTCAGATCAAGATGGGTTCCCGCTCGGACGCTCGTGAGGCCCTGATCGAAGCTCTAGCCGACCAGCCCGAGAACGCGATGACGAGGGCCAACCTGGCCTGGCTCGATCTCGAAGAAGGGCAACGAGAGAAGGCTCTCGAGGGGTTCCAGCAGGCCCTGATGGTAGACCCCGAACAGGAATGGGCTCGGGACGGCCTCCTCCATGCTATGCGCGCTCAATATCCCCTTTACGGGTCCTTCCTGAAGTGGTCGCTCTGGTTATCGAAACACTCTAAGACAGTTCAACAACAGATCGTGGTGGCGACTTCGGTCGTGACAAGAATACTGCGAGAACTGGCTGAGCGCTACCCTGGCGTGGCTCCTTTGATCGGAACGATTTTGTTGGTCTGGAAGATTTTTGCTTACTTTTCCTGGGTCGCCCGGCCAGCCACCAGCCTGCTTCTCCGTCTCAACCATCACGGCCGGGCCTTGTTGAATGGGGAAGAGATTCTCGAGTCCAACATTGTGGGCAGCATGTGGCTGGTCATGGCCCTGGGAGCCCTTTACAACGGGCTGTTCGGGTCGCTCACGGCTTACTTGCTCACAGTGATCTTCCTCACCGCGCCCTTGCTGGTAGCCGGCTCGTTCGGATGCGCGCCAGGATGGCCCCGCCAGGTGGTGGGGGCCGCGACCCTAGCCTTGACCGTGTCGGGTGCCCTTGGGGTTCTCCTTTTTTGGCTAGGCCTGCCGGTGTGCTTGACTTTCTTGAAAATCTACTTCTACGGATTTGGCCCGCTGGCCCTGGTCTCCACCCTTTTAACGGGATTCGAGCCCGAAAAGACGGAGGGGCTATAAAGGTAAAATCCAGGGATAGTCCTCAGAACCACGGGAGGACCACACCTCATCAAGCCACGCTTTGACCCTTTCAAGATGGGGGTCGCGGGAATAGAAAATCCCCTGTTCCAGGACAGCGAACTGACCCTCGTAGACCGTCTCCTTCTCATCGGGAAACCAGCCTTTCCAGGTGCCGGTGATGACCCGATTGCCCGGAACGAGATGACCTTTCCAACTGCCGTGATAGGGGCGGGCCTCTCCGCCTGCAGTGATATGACCATCAATTTTGCCGGCCATCACGCCCGTGCCAGGATTAAGTTGGCCTTCAAACTTCAAATCTTCTTGGTGAGTGTCACCCTCGTAGATATGGTTCCCACCCACCTTTTCTCCGCCTACTGAGAGAGTCAGGCGGCCAACGCAACGGTCCGACATCTCGTTGAGAGTGCCGACATAGGTGGCCGCCTCATTCACCCCGGGCAAGGGCATATCGCGAACGATGCCGCTGAGAGGTCGGAAGGTGCGAGGTAGGTCGAGCACCATAAAGCTCAAGCCTCTTTCTCGCTCCATCCGAAGCTTCTCGTCGGGCTTGAGCATGCAGACAAAAAGCATATCGTCGAGAGGCACCATCTCAAAACTATAGAGGCTCTCGCGGAGCAGGTGATTCAACTGAAGCAAGATGCGAAAGTCGAAGTAGCCTTCCCACACGCCGACCGTGAGCTGACGCCGCTGCCCCTGCCACTGAAAGGTTAGCCGGATGGGACCCTTGCGACTGTCCCAGCTCTCTTTGATCTCGGTCGGCTTGAATTGCCCCCGCGAAATCTTGGCTAGGTATTCGACCACTCCAACATAAACGTCGAGTTTCGGCTGCAGAGCGTCGCCGAAAGAGAGATCGTCACAAAGCGCCCGAGTGCTGTCGAAGCTCAGAAGATAGAGGTCTTGGATAGGGTCGTCAGGATCGAACTCCCCTCCCTCGAAGAGCGGCTCGTAGAGTTCCTCAGCCAGGGCTTTAACATCTCCTTCGCCACCCGGGAAAAAGCCCATTGGGGCATAAAACTTTAGGGCTTCGATCAGCCAAATCTTCTCACGGGTCATCGGGGCCCTGTTCTTCGTTCAAGGGGAAAATCCCAGCATAAAAAAATCCCCCAGCCGGGAACCCAATACCGGCCGGGGGACGTAGTCGCGGCGAACCGCGGCCACTTCACAAGTGCCTATCCCTGCTGAGGCGGCTCCTCGGTGGGAGGCTCCTCGGGCGGGGGAGGCGGAGGAGGATTGTGGTCACCCGCTATGACCACGTTATCGAGATAGAATCCGTCGCTAGTAACCGACGAATCGCTGGTCAGACGGAACCTGAGTTGAACGTTCTGACCGTCGAAGGCCGAAAGGTCAAGAGAATGAGTGTTCCAATCGGAATCTCCCGTCATCTCTTTGAGAGCGGCCCAGTTCTCACCGTCGGTGGTGGCTTCCACACGCACTTTGTCGTAGCCCGTCTCCAGGGCGTGCTTGGCGTCAAAAATCAGGGTCGAATTGGTGTAGTGCTCCAGGCTGATGGCGCGGGTAGTCAGCGAAGAATTGGCGTCGTTGCCATACTGGCCATCGGGGCTGTCGGTCCAGACTTTACCACGACCAGCTTCCTCGACCTGGGCCCAACCGGCGTCGGCGGTCCAGTTCTCCGGTCCGCCGTCGATGCTGTCTTCGAAGGCCAAACTGGCGGCAGGAACGCTGGCGCTAGTCGTGCGGATCTCAGACAGATTCCCGACGTTGTCCTTCACTTTGAGGGCGAAGTAGAGCTGACGTTCGGAGCCGGACGGAACCAGCGGCACGGTGAGGGATTCGATGGTTCCGGTGGCGCTAGGAGCGAAACTAGAGACCGCAGCGGCCTGGTCAAAGCCGATCTGGTCCTCAGCGGCTTCGCCGTCGACGATAGGCCGGTCACTGACGCGAAGCTCATAAGCCGAGGCGTCTCCACACCAACCGTCATCTCCGGTGGCAGTCCAGTGAAGGGTGACGCCGTTGGTGCGAGCGGCCACACTCCGGAAGTCATTAGGGGCCCCAGGAGCGATGGTGTCATCTTCCAGGGCGTTGGCGGCGTTGAGGCGACCACCGGTAGCCACAACCCCGTCGAGTTGAGGCAGTTTGTCGACGCCGTTGAGGATACGCGCTTTGATCTCTTCGTTGGTAGCTTCGGGGTAGTGGCTCGCGATGAGACCGGCTACACCAGCCACGTGAGGAGTGGCCATCGAAGTCCCGCTGAAGGAATCGAATTCGCCGTTGGGCACGGTCGAAAGGATATCGACGCCCGGGGCAGCCAGGTCGACGCTGGTAGCTCCGTAGGAAGAGAAGCTGGCCAACTGGTCATTGCGGTCGGTAGCGGCCACGGCGATGCTGTTGGGAAGGTCGTAAGAACTCGGGTAGTGGGGACGGCTGTCGTTGTCGCTGCGTGAGTTCCCGGCCGCCATAATGTGGAGGGCGGGCGACTCGGCGAAAGCGTCTCGAATGGCCTCGTTGGCTCCGCCGCCACCCCAGCTGTTGGACGTGATGCGGGCGCCGTTAGCGGTG
>CAYRFU010000099.1:19186-20104 GCA_964423525.1 uncultured Burkholderiales bacterium
TTAGCGGTGGCGTAGAGAATTCCTCGAACGATGGAAGCGGCGTCAGTACGGCCGGAGTCGCTGAAAATCTTGACCGCCATCAATTGGGAATCCCAGTTCACGCCGACCACGCCTTGCTCGTTGTTTCCAACGGCTGCGATGGTGCCGGCGCAGTGGGTTCCGTGGGAGTGTCCGTCGAGAGGGTTACCGTTGTCATCTTTGGCGTGGTAACCGTGAATGTCGTCGATCACTCCGTTACCGTCGGTATCGGTGCCGTCGGCCGTCTCGTTGGGATTGACCCACATGTTAGCGTTGAGGTCGGGGTGATTGTAGTCGATTCCGGTGTCGATAACGGCGATGACCGGTCCGTTGTCGGCAGCGCCACGACCGGTGTGGGTGGCCCAGGCTTCGGGGGCGTCGATATCGGCATCCGGGGTTCCGCCGTTCTGGCCGGTGTTGTGCAGACCCCATAGGCCTTCGTTGAGGTCGTTGGGCATGTTCTGACCGGCTTGGGCCGGGCCAGCCTGACCGTTGGAGACCGGGTTGCCCTGCATCGGTTCGATCATCTCATAGGTGTTGTTGGCTACGACATACTCGACCCGGTCGTCTTTGGCCATCGCGGCCATCGCCTGGGCAGTGGTCATGCCGTGGGGCAGCTTGAGATGATACATATCCCCTTCGAAGCTCTTGTAGATATCTTTGGGGATGTCGAATTTCTCGATCACAGTGCAACCGAATTTACCGATCAAGTCCTCATCGGCGGCCAGGCTGAAGCCGCCCTTGGTGCGGACAATCACCTCACCAGGACGATGCTCGTCGAGCTTGCCTTCGAGGGACTTGGCTTCTTTAGCGGTAGCGGTCAACAGGTCGACCACTTCGGGGCGGAAAGCGGAACTGCTCAAAGTGATTCCATTTGAAGGTCTTGATCGGAGTCAAATT
>CAYRFU010000100.1:0-19950 GCA_964423525.1 uncultured Burkholderiales bacterium
ACCGGTTAGTGCCATGGAGTTCGAGGACCAGTTTTTCGCTGTTGCCGGCCGCCACGTGAAGACCATCGACGTTTTGAGTGACGACTGCTAACAGTTTACCTCGGCGTTCCAACTGAACCAACGCTTGGTGGGCCGGGTTCGGTTGGGCTAGACGAAAGCTCTCGTAACCTTCGAGCTTGTAATCCCAGTATTCGGCCCGCTTCTCGCCATCGGCTAAGAAATCTTGAATGTAGGCCGGCTGGCGCTTTTTCCACACACCCTGAGGCCCACGAAAATCAGCAATCCCCGACCCGGTGGACATCCCCGCCCCGGTGAAGACAAGAATCTGGTGAGAGTTCTCAACCAACTCGCTCACTCGTTGTATCGACACCCTTAAGCCTTCTCGCAAAGCGGTGGGAGCCCTGGCGTTCTAACCCGAAGGCGTGGATATGAAAAGCCCCGAGCAGTTACAGGCCACGACCGAACAGCTGGTCAAGATTCCTTCTGTTTCAAGCGACCGACAAACCTGTCATCAGGTGCTAGATTGGCTTGAAGCCCAGCTGATTGCCCCCGAGAGTTTCTTTATCGAGCACTTTGAACATCAGGGTTACAAGAGCTTGATTGTCTCGACAGTGGAGGGGAGGAGGGCTCCCCTTATTCTCAACGGCCACGTCGATGTAGTGCCAGCCAAAGAGCATCAGTTTGAGCCTCGTCAAGAGGGCCAACAGTTGTGGGGGCGCGGCACCTACGACATGAAAGGCTCTATAGCCGTTTACCTCGAGCTGCTTCGTGACCTGGGGGAGCGGCCAGCCGAAGAGCGTCCCAAAGTGCAGTTTCAATTTGTCTCAGACGAGGAGATCGGCGGACATCGGGGCGTTGAGCGGTTGGTCGAGGAGGGGTTCACCGCTGACTTCGTGATCGCCGGTGAGCCCACCGACCTGGGAATTTGTCATCAGGCCAAAGGAGTCTTTTGGGTGACCGTTCGCCTGGCTGGCGAGCCCGGCCACTCGGCTCGCCCCTGGCTCGCTCGTAATCCGATAGTGGCTCTTTCCCGCGGCTTGAACGCTCTCCTGGCTCGCTTTCCGGTCCCGGCGGAGCCGGTCTGGGAGACAACAGCCACTCCCACCTGTTTACTAGCCCAAAGCTCCCACAACCGGGTCCCCGACCAGGTGGAGCTCAAGCTGGACCTTCGCTATGTGCCCGAAGATGATCCCCAGGAGCTAGAAGGATTCTTAAAAGGGATCTTTCCTCACTGCGAGCTGGAAGTGGTCCAACTGGCCGTCCCTCTGTCGACTGAACCCGACCATCCCAAGGTCGAGCAAGTGGCCCAGCTCCAGTTTGAGATGCTCGGCCAACGTCCTCGCCTTTTTTCAGAACACTTTGCCTCAGACGCTCGCTACTACAGCGCCAAAAAGGTGCCAGCCATCTGTTGGGGGCCAGCTGGAGCAGGCATGCATGCCGACGACGAGCGCCTCGACCTCGAGAGCCTCCACACCTATTACCGACTGGTCTCTCGACTACTGGAGTGCCCTTAAGGCGGGCTTATCGGCAGACTGGGATTGGGAGGGGTGAGCGAGACGACGTATTGGGTTGTGAAGCGCCCGTTAGGGCGCGATCCAGCGCGGAGAGTAGTAAGGACCCGTCAAAAAATCAATAGCGTATTGCTATCCCCTCTGACTGCGTCGCGCCTCTCTCAAATACAACCCGGTCGTCAGCGTTCGACGCTACTTGTCAGAGAGGCGCCTCGAAGCTAGAAATTGACCTTTATTCTTAGACGGGCCCTAAGAAACAGCCTCGGGAAGCTCGATAGCGAAGAAAAAGAACTCTTCGGCCGTGGGAAACCGATAGAGATACTGGGCTCCACAAGCGTCGGCGGCCTGCAGGGCGACCTTCCAGGCGTCCCCCTCGCCGCAGTTATGATAGTTCTCTTCCATCCCCTCAACCGGACTGATCACCACTCGGTCATCATTCTTCTGGTCGGCAGCCCAGGCCATGGTGACGGTCCCGAAGCGAAGGGAGTAGCGACAGAGGCCGGAGGCTTTAGCTCGGGCTTTGGGTTGGCCGTCATTGTCGACCCACTCTAGAATCCCCCCAACGGTGTCGACACGCAAATTCAAATTGACCGCGCCCAGCTCAGTGAGGTGCTTCTCAAGCTGAGCTTGTCGCTGGCCCCATTTCTGGATCAAATCAGTCATGAACAGTCTCAAGTCCCGAGCGCTTGCGATAGCGCAGCTCGATTTTTTGCGTTTCGTCGAGGCTTACCCCGATCTTCTCGGCAGCGGTGGCCACTTCGCCTCGGGCCACGGGGTCGACCTCACCCTCGGCGTAAATACGGGAAAATCTCTCGTCCAGTGAATAGCACTGGGCGAACTTCTTGAGTTCCCAGGCTCGCAGATCGCCGATCTCGAGTGCTTCCTGAATGCGCTCCAAGACGACCTCTTCTTCTCGGGCCAGTTCGTCATCGCAGCAAGCCATAGCGAAGCCCAGCATGAGAAGAGTTTCCCGGACGGCGGGGTTGGTCACTTCTCGCAACTCGAAGTCTTGCAGAGGAGCTTGCTTCAAAAGGCCCGCCGTCTCTTGAGGCGGCTCTCCGACCAGGTCGGCAAAAAGCTCCAACTCGGCTTCGGCTACCACCCCGTCGCTGTTGAGAACCTCCAGCAAAATCCGTTTGAGAAGGTTGCGGTCGTGTTTACTCTCGACCGGGCCGTTCTCGAGTTGCTCGAAGAAGCCCACCACAGAGTCGTTGGCCTCCCAGAAGACCCAGCGGGTTCCGTCCCAGACAAAGTCGGAGCTAACCTGCTCGAAGGCGATGACGGCCGCTTCCTCGATTTCAGGTCGGCTGTACTCTTCTTCTTCCCAGTCATCTCGGCCCTCGCCAAAGATCGATTCGAGCACACCAAAGAAGCCCGTGCTTTTAGGCTCATTCAGCTCTGCCAGACCGTCCTGGCCAGGTACGATAGGTGCCTCGATCTCAAGACCGGTGGCCGGACAGCGGAATGTGAAGTAGACGATTTCGCCTTCCTGCTCGACTTGAGTGACCAGGGGTTCAATCGCCTCGTAAGAGAATTTCTCAACCACTTTAGACTTCGGTTTCGACGACTTCCTCGCCGAAGGCCTCGTCGAGGGCCGCAGTAACCTCTTCCATCAGGCCTTCAGCCTCGATTTCATCGGTCTCTGCGACGGTCACCTCTTCGGATTCGTTCGGTTCTTCTTCACGGGGACCGCGTGCTTCTTCGGAGAGCCTATCGTAGCGGGCCTTCTCAGCAGCGGCAACTCGGTCGGCCCGCTCTTTTCTGAAGTCTGCACCGCTCTTGTCGCGATATTCCAGGGGAATGAACTTGCCCTGTTTTTCGGCCACTTCACGCAGCCACTTGGCCCCACCGATCTTGACCCAGTCGCGTCCCTCGATGGGAGCGCCGGAGCCTTTGCATTTCGGTTCGCCGGGCACTTTTTTGGATGCTTTAGCCACGGGATGTCCTCACTTTCTCTATCGGAACAGGCTCCACTTTCCGAGCTTGTTCAACCAATCCTGCACTCCTGGCCGGTAGCAGGAAACAGACGCCGTATGATACAAGGGACGGCCTCAAATTTCAAGAGGTGAGCCGAAAAAGGCGTTAAGGATATTATGACCGCATTAGAAACCAAGAAAATCACCGACCGGATAGCCGAGGCGGTGGCCTATTTAAAGAACACCCTCAAGATCCAACCCAAGGTCGGCTTGATCTTAGGGACGGGCCTGGGTGCCCTGGCTGAGGCGGTGGAACAGAGCCAGGTGATCGCCTATGCTGACATTCCCGGCTTCCCGCTCTCGACGGCCCCCGGACACCAGGGCAATCTGGTGGTAGGTCAGTTATCCGGCCAACCGGTGGTGCTGATGCAGGGGCGCTTCCATACCTACGAAGGGTATTCCCAACCTGAATGCACCATTCCGGTGGCGGTGATGAAAGCGATCGGGGTCGAAACTTTGCTAGTCACGGCAGCCACGGGTGGCCTGAACCATAACCAGAAAGCCGGTGACTTAATGTTGATCGCGGACCACATCAACTTCACTGGCACCAATCCTCTGGTGGGCCCCAACGACGAGACAGTCGGTCCCCGCTTCCCGGTCATGTTCGATTGCTACTGCCCCAAGCTTCGAGAAATGGTTCGCCGAGTCGCGCTGAAAGAGGGAATCCGTCTCCAGGAAGGCGTCTACTGCGGTATCACTGGGCCAGTCTTTTTCACTCGGGCAGAACTCCGGATGCTGATGTTGTGGGGAGCCGACTCGATCGGAATGTCTACCGTGCCTGAGGTGATTACGGCTGTCCATCGAGGCTTGAAAGTGATCGGCATCGCCGTGATCAGCGACCTGGCCATCCCGGACTCAGGACACCACGCCACCGAGGCCGAGGTGATCGCCACCGCCAAAGAGACCGGGCCCCGGTTTCAGAAGCTTTTGAAAGCGGTCTTGGCCGAGCTGCCTTGACAATTCGGTCAGGCCTACTTTATCATTAGCAGCCAAGCCGGCAGTCGCCCTCGGCTGCTGGGGTTAGAAACAGAACGGAAAAGGTTAGAACGATGGCTCGAGTCTGTGAACTCACTGGAAAGAAGCCCGGAGCGGGTAACAAGGTCTCTCACTCGCAACGCAAGACCAAGCGGCGTTGGTTGCCCAACCTGATCACCCAACGGTTCTGGCTCGAGAGCGAGAAGCGATGGGTTAAGCTTCGGGTCAGCGCCCGGGCCCTCAAGACCATCAAGAAACTCGGTCTTGAGAAAGCCCTGAAAAAGTTCGGTCTCAACAAGTAGCCCGAGATACCATACAAAATTTCAGGCAGGGGACCTACCCCCTGCCTTCTTTGCGCTAACCAGATGGCGGCCAAGCTTTCTTCTCTTGAAATTCCGTTCAGCACCACCACCAAAGCGTGGTTCGATGCCAATTTTGCTCACCCCACCCCCGTCCAAACCCAAGGCTGGCAGGCGATCTCCCAGGGAAAGCATTGTCTACTCCTGGCCCCAACCGGGAGCGGGAAGACTCTGGCTGCCTTCCTGTGGTGCATCGACCAACTCCTGACCCATCCGTCCTCGGGTCCCGGCACGAGAGTTCTTTACATCTCTCCCCTCAAAGCTCTGGTCTATGATGTCGAGCGGAACCTGCGAGCGCCTTTGGCGGGTGCGGCACGAGCGGCTGGCGCGGGTTCTCTACCAACGGTGGCCGTGAGAACCGGGGATACTCCCCAAAAGGAGAGGGCCCGCCAGCTGCGTCAGCCGGCCGACATTATGGTCACCACGCCCGAATCGCTCTACCTTCTTCTAGGGTCCCGTCATCGAGAGAACCTCAAGAGCGTCGAGACAGTGATTCTCGACGAGATCCACGCCCTGGCGGGAACCAAGCGCGGCGCTCACCTGGCCCTGAGCCTGGAGCGTCTGGCCGCCTTGACAGAGAAAGATCCCCAGAGGATCGGCTTATCGGCTACCGTCCGCCCTGTGGACACGGTCTCATCCTATCTAGGAGGCAATCGGCCCGTCACCGTCATCGACACTCTCGAGCCGCCCACCATCGATCTGGAGATTGTGGTGCCTGTGGCTGATATGGAAAATCCCCAGGCGGAACCGGCCGAAGGAGGTTCGATTCTCGGTCAACTGATGCAAGAGCAGGGTTCGGAAGGCAACACCGGTATCTGGCCCTCTATCTACCCCAGACTGCTGGACCAGATTCAACGTCATCGTTCGACCATCGTGTTCGTCAACAGCCGCGGCTTATGTGAGCGTCTGGCTTTAAGGATCAACGAGCTGGCCGAGACAGATTTAGTCAGGGCCCACCACGGAAGCGTCAGCCATAAAAAGCGGGAGCAGATGGAGGAGGCTCTCAAGACCGGAGAACTCAAGGCGATTGTGGCCACCAGTTCGCTAGAGCTAGGAATCGACATGGGGGCCGTCGATCTCGTGGTGCTGGTCGAGTCCCCGGGTTCGGTGGCTCGCGGTCTCCAGCGGGTTGGCCGAGCCGGTCATCAAGTGGGCGAGGTGAGCAAAGGCAAGATCTTTCCCAAGTTCAAAGGAGACTTGCTGGAGTGTGCCGTGGTCTCGCGCAAGATGGCCGAAGGGGCAATCGAGCCGTTGCGGGTCCCTCGTAACCCTCTTGACGTTCTGGCTCAGCAGATCGTGGCGATCTGCTCAAGCTCGCCCCTGACCGTGGCTCAACTCCAGGCTATGCTCGAGCGAACGGCTAGCTTCTCCGATCTGTCGCTGGAATTGCTCCACGGCTTGCTGGACATGCTCAGCGGAAGGTTCCCGTCCACGGACTTCGCGGAGCTGAAACCTCGTATCATCTGGGACCGGGAAAAGGACACCCTGAGCCCCCGACCGGGCTCGAAACAGATGGCCCTGGTCAACGCCGGGACCATTCCTGACCGCGGGCTCTATGGGGTATACATCGGGCACGATGGGGTCCGGGTTGGGGAGCTCGATGAAGAAATGGTCCACGAAGTCCGACCCGGACAAACTTTTATGTTGGGCGCTTCAACCTGGCGCATCCAGGACATCACCCGCGACCGAGTGATCGTGGACCCCGCCCCGGGCGAACCAGGACGAATGCCGTTCTGGCGGGGAGACGGTCCGGGCCGACCGATCGAACTGGGACGCGCTTTGGGAGAGTTCTTGAGGCAGCTAGGCCAGCAAAAGAAAGCCGCGGCCGAGGCCTGGCTAGAGCGCGAGACCCCCCTCGATCCTTTGGCCCGTCGCAACCTGATCGAGTATGTCTGGGAACAGAAGCGGGCCACCCAGGCTTTGCCAACCGACCGACGCTTACTGGTGGAACGATTTCGAGACGAGTTGGGGGATTGGAGAATCTGCATCCTGTCTCCTTTTGGGGCTCGAGTTCACGCTCCCTGGGCCCTGGCCATCGAGGCTTCTCTTGGCGAGCAAGCGGGGTTTGAATTCCAGACCCTCTGGACCGACGACGGCATTGTTCTCAGACTGGCTGAGACTGATGAACTCCCCGACCTGGACAAACTGTTACCCGACGCCGAGGAGGTCGAGGACCTGGTGGTGGAACAATTGGCCCGCTCGGCCGTCTTCGCCACCCATTTTCGAGAGAACGCCGCTCGAGCACTTTTGCTTCCTCGCCGCAGGCCAGGCCAGCGGACCCCTCTGTGGCAGCAGCGTCTTCGTTCCAAAAACCTTCAGGCCGCAGCCATGGGCTTCTCCAACTTCCCGATCGTGCTCGAAACGTATCGTTCTTGTCTCCAGGACGTCTTCGACTTGCCGTCCCTCAAAGAACTGCTGCGGGCCCTGTCTCGAGGTCAGATCCAGCTAGACCAGGTGGAGACCGATTCGCCTTCGCCTTTCGCTCGTTCTCTGGTCTTTGCTTACGTGGCCGAATATCTTTATGAGGGCGATAGTCCCCTGGCCGAACGCAAAGCTCAAGCCCTAACCCTCGACCGGAACCTGTTGCGCGAGCTGCTGGGTCAGGAAGAGCTTCGAGATCTGCTCGACGCGGCCGTGCTCGACGAATTAGCCGAAGAACTCCAAAGCCTCTCCCCGGAGCGCCAAGCCACCTACAAAGAGGCCCTTTTCGACCGCCTCCGGCGACTGGGCGACCTGACCCTGGAGGAGGCCCAGGCCCGCTCCCAGGGCCCGGCCCAAGAGTGGTTGACCGAGCTGATGGACCAGCGGCGAGTCTTACGGCTTCGGGTTGGAGGAGAAGAGCGGTTCATCGTGCTCGAAGACGTGGCCCTCTATCGAGACGCTCTGGGGGCCGTTCCTCCCGGGGGGCTTCCGACTGCGCTGCTTGAGCCCACAGCCCGGCCTCTGGAGCAGTTGATCGCGCGCTACGCCCGCTGCCATACCCCCTTCACGACCCGACAGTTAGCGGCCCGCTACTCACTCAAGCCTCAGGAGGTCGAGCCGACGCTGCGCCTGATGCTAGCTCGTAAGCGGCTACTCCACGGCGAGTTCTGCCCGCTCGGCAGCGAGCGAGAGTGGTCCGACCCCGACGTCTTGCGCCAACTTCGACGCCGTACCCTGGCCAAGCTTCGCAACCAGGTCGCTCCTGTCGATGGAACCACCCTGGCCAGGTTTCTCCAGACTTGGCACCGCCTCGGCGACTCTCCTCATCTGGAAGAGGTGGTCACTCGATTGGAGGGTTTACCCCTACCCTTTAGCGACCTGGAGCGAGAGATTCTGCCGGCCCGCCTTCCCGACTACGAGCCGTCCCAACTCGATGGGCTGGGGCAGATGGGGATGGTGGTCTGGGTCGGTTGCGGCGCCCTGGGTCAAAAGGACGGCAAAATCGCTCTCTATCGGCGGGACCGTATCGCGCGCTTGCTGGCGCCCTCACCCTGGCCAGAAGAACCGGACCCGCTTCAGAAAGCTGTTCTGGAATGTCTCGACCAGAGAGGAGCGTGCTTTTTTTTCGACCTTCTCCAGGCGGCCGGAAATCCCAAACCGGAAAAACTCCTGGAGAGCCTATGGCAGTTGGTGTGGAGTGGGCATATTACCAACGACAGCTTCTTGCCCCTACGAAGCCTGGGTGGACCCAAGAGACGACGTCGCAACTCTCCTCTCCAGGCCGGTGCGGGTCGCTGGGTTTTGGTGAGCCAGTTAGTGCAAAGCTCCACCACCGATACAGAACGGTTGATGGCCTGGAGTCAGACCTTCCTCGAGCGCTACGGCGTGGTTCAGCGGGAGGGGGTCTCGGCCGAGAGCTTCCCGGGAGGGTTCAGCTCTCTCTATCAGACTCTAAAAGCTCTGGAAGAAAGCGGCAAAGTCCGCAGAGGCTACTTTGTGGAAGGACTTTCGGGAGCCCAGTTTGCCTGGTCGGGCACCATCGATCGGCTTCGTCAGGCCCGGGACTCGCAGACAGAACCCTCGACAACCGTCTTGGCCGCGACCGACCCGGCTAACCCCTATGGCACCCTTTTGCCCTGGCCCGACAATCCGGGCCGGCCCCGAAGGGCGGCAGGCACCAAGGTTGTGCTGGCCGATGGAAAACCGCTCTTCTTCCTCGAGAAGAGAGGCAAGAAGATGGTGACCTTTCCCCTGGCTCTGGAGGAGGCCCATCTGGTTCGGGCCTGTCAAGCTGATTTCCAGGATCTGGCCAGGCGCCAGCGAGGGAAACTTTGGCGCCTCGAGGAGATCGACGGCCAGTCGGCCCGCAAGCACGATTTAGCTCCTCTGCTAGAACAGCTAGGGTTCCGTCACGACTTCTTGGGACTGATGCTCATGGCCGATGCCTGAAGGCGACACTACTTATAAGATAGCCGCCGAGCTCAAAAAGGAGCTGGTGGGCCAGACTCTGACCAGGGTCGACCTGAGGGGGGTGTATCAAGCCAGTCGCCTGGCGGGGTCGACGGTGGTAGAGGTTCAAGCCCATGGCAAACACTTACTGGTGGACCTCGACGCTTCGAAGACCATACGAGTCCATCTGGGGATGCGAGGAAAGTGGCATCGCTATAGCCCCGACCAAAAATGGAAAAGAAGTCGCTCGACGGCGGCCGTGGTGCTCGAGACCGGGGAGCGCTCCCTGGTTTGCTTTAACCCCTCAGAAGTGGAGCTTTTCGCCACCCAGAAAAAGCGATGGCACCCCCAACTTTCTCGCTTGGGGCCGGACCTCTTGGGAAGCGACCCTGACTTTTGGGAAATCGTGGCCAGGGCTCGTCGTTTTGGCCCCGGGGAGCGACCCCTGGCAGAAGTGCTCCTGGACCAGAAGGTAGCTTGTGGCTTGGGCAACGTCTACAAGAGTGAGGTCCCCTTCATGGGTGCCATCGGGGAGAGCTTTGGGCCGGCCGAGCAGGGCCTGAGTCCCTGGATACCTTTGAGTTGGGTCAAAAACGACCAGCTCATCGAGCTTTATCAGCGCGGTCGTCAGTTGCTTTTGGCTAATGTCGGGGGATGGATGCGCACCACCCGAGTCGATCGCCGCCGTCGCCCCGCTCCTCGCATCAGACTTTGGGTTTACGGACGGGGTGGGGAGACCTGCCTGCGCTGTGGAGCAGTGGTCGAAAGTCGCCACCAGGGCTTGGCCAATCGCGCTACCTTCTGGTGTTCCGGCTGCCAGACAGAAAGAAAGCCTCCGAACAGTCCAGGATCCGGAGGCTGAGCGACGGAGGAACCGATACTCGAACACAGTTTCTCTCCCCACAAATCCTCTCCTGGGGAGCAGGGGGAAGCTTGTTCACATTTTTCTTTCTTGTCTTTTCGCCAGACCTTGGGCTAAGATCAAGCTATGAGTGACGAGCTTCGCCAAATCGGACAATTTTTTCGCCTCATCTGTCTCAGCCTGAAAGAGCAGCAGTCTGGCTCCGGTCGAATGGATACCCGACTAGCCCGAGCCGAGCAGGCGGTCGCTCAGGTCGTGTCTCTCTTTGGAGAGGTCCGGTTGGAGCTTGGCGCCTCAGCCCAAAGGCAGGGTCAGATCGTCAAGACCTTAGAGGAAACGATCGAACTGATGGCTGACACCGCCCTTCACGATGCTCACCAGAGGACGCGTCTGTTAGAACTTGACCATCGAGTCAGCCAACTGGAGCGGTGGAGAGATGAGAAGGAAGCTTCTTGACAGAAGGAGATTCTTCTCACCTGTGTTAAAATAGAGAAGTGTTCAACAACGTCTTCGGAGCCTTCAAGCGTTTGTTGCCGGGTGGGTCGACGCCCACCGAAGAGCGGCGCGAGATCGTGCGCGTTCAGTGCAAGGTTCCGGCCATCTGTCGGCCTTTAGACGGAGGCAAAGAGATGAAAGTCGTGGTGATCGATATGGGCCTGCGAGGGATCCGTATCGAAACCCCCACCAAGCTTGGCAAGAACCGCTCGGTGGTGATGACGCGACCTAACGGCGGTCCGGGGATCTGCAAAGTCGTGTGGGGCCGCCCCAAGCGTTTCTCGCAACTCTTTCTGGCCGGGCTCCAGTTCGCTGATACGGTCGAGAACATGCGCCAATCCTGGATCAAGCAAACTTTGACTCAGCTAGGATTCTCTCCCGGACGAATCAAAGAAAAACGCAAGCACATCCGGGTGCCTTCAGAACAGCGGGCAGTGCTTTCGAGCACGGTTGGAGACGATCTGACCGACGGTCTTTTGATCAATCTCGGCATCGGAGGGGCGCTAGTGTCGCTACCGATCGAGGTACCTAAGACGGTCCGGGTAGTGCTCAAGGTCGACCCTATGGGAACCCTGTCACCACTAGAAATCCCTTGCACCATCCGAAGTTGCCGAAAATGCAAAAAGAGTCTCAAATATCTTCACGGTCTGCGTTTCGAGGACCAGGACAACGATCTGGTCAGACGGTATCTGGCTCTGCTGATGAAGAGCGTCTAGTGCGCGATCGTTTTGACCGCCCTTTGACCACCCTTCGGTTGTCGGTCACCGACCGCTGCAATCTGCGTTGTCACTACTGCATGCCGGAAGAGAACTACCTCTGGCTAGAGAAAGACGAACTCTTGACCTTCGAGGAGTTGTCGCAGTTAGTCGACCATTTCTTGGAACTAGGGTTGGAGAGAGTCCGAATCACGGGAGGCGAGCCTCTTTTGCGCAAAGACTTGCCGGTTTTGGTCAAAATGCTGGCAGCCAAACCGCTCCAGGAGCTGGCCATGACCACCAACGGAATCCGCCTACGCCGCGAAGCTCCGGCTCTTTTCCAGGCTGGTCTGTCGCGCCTGACAGTCAGTTTAGACACTTTGCGCCAGGAGCGGTTCGAGCGACTGGCCCGCCGCAAGAACCTCGATCAGGTTCTCGAGGGGATTCGCTCGGTGGCCCACACTTCAGGTTTGAAGCTCGATATGGTGGTGGTGCGAGGCGAAAACGACGATGAACTCCAGGAGATGCTCGCTTTCGCCTCCTCGGTAGGGGCTGAGCTTCGTTTCATCGAGTATATGGATGTGGGAGGCGCCACCCGATGGCATCGTGACCGGGTGGTCCCCAAAGACGAGATCCTGGACCGGGTCGGCCCAGTCGAGTCGGCGCCCGCTCCTCCGTCGGCTCCTGCTCGTCGCTATGTTTTGCCCTCGGGCCAGGTCTTCGGGGTGGTCGCTTCGGTGAGTGAACCGTTCTGCCGCAGTTGTGACCGGGCTCGCATCACCGCTGACGGTCGTCTCTTTTTGTGCCTCTACGCCACCGCCGGCCATGATCTCAGAGGTTTACTCCGCTCGGGACAAAGGGTCGGGGAAAGAATTCGGGAACTGTGGGCCTTGCGGGCCGACCGTGGGGCCGAAGAGAGAGCGGCCCGAAAAAACCGAGGCGTCTTTATCCCATTGGAGGAGTTGAAGAATCATCCTCATCTGGAAATGCACAAAAAAGGCGGGTAGGGAACGCCCAGAGTGGACGGGCCCTAGATGAACGAACTCGCCAAACATCAAGAGATCTTGGAGCGCTTGCGACCAGCCCTGGAACAGGAAGGGCTGGAGGTGGAAGCTCAAGGAGTTGAAGGGGAAACGCTTAACATCCGAGCCCGCCGAACGGGACCGGGAGTGCCGGTGGCCTTCATGGTCAAGGCTATCTCAGGAACTTTTCGTCGCTACCTTCCAGAGATTCAGGACGTCTGCCTGACGGAGTATGACCCTGGCCCTGAGGGGGCACCCAAGACTCGCTCTTCCCCGGATTTCGAGAAAGTACTCCGGCACCGGGCCCCTTCGGTTCCGGTTCAGCCTCGCGGCATCCCTGCGGTCGACTTGTCGGGACTTGACCGTCGCCAAGCTATCAGGGCCCTGGAGGCGTTTGTGCGGGTTTGGTCTGCTCAAAGTGGAAAGGTTCGATTCCACGGGCTAACCGAAGATGCGCCTCAACGCGCGGCCGAGAAGTGGGCTTCGGTGTATCGAGAGGATTACCATAGCCTGGTCAAAGACAGCGAGGACGTCTGGACCGTTTATTTTGGCGAGGTTGGGGTTAACGGTAGCAAGATTGAGGCAGAAGAAGTTATGCCAGGACGGGTATTCTTGATCGATGAGTGACACCAAAGAAGAACTTCCTAAAGGGATGGGGATCCGGACGCTTCTCTTGATCACGGCCATCGTCACCCTTTTCGCCATGCGTCCCGGGGCAGTGTCCGGCCAGCGACTCGATGAGTGCGAAAGCAATCTGAAAACCATCGGGATTGCGCTCGAAAAGTATCGCTATCGCCACGAGGGTCGCTCGCCTAAGAGCTTGGAGGAATTGGTGAAAGGGGAGTTTCTGTCCGAGATACCGAGCTGTCCTTCGGCTGGTTCTGACACCTACAGTGGCGGTTATGAACAGACCTCGGAAAAGACTTATCGAGTCACCTGTCAGGGTGAAAATCATGCCGACCTGGAGATCCCCCCCGACTACCCCCGCATCACGACGCCTTAATCAGTCGCTTTGGGGAAGAAGAAGAAAAGTCGTTGGCTCACCCCGACCGAGCGTCAAAAAGTGGTCGCCAGCCTGATTATTGTGCCAGCCTTTTTGATCTCTCTGGCCCTGGCCACCGGCGGCTTGGTGGTAGAGAGGATCGAGAGCGGATTGGAGTTTCGGGCCTTCGACGGAGCCGGTCGCGAGCGAGTTGACCTGAGAGTCTCACTCGAGGACTGGCCTGAATTAAAACTGTTCGCAGCCAGTGGCGCTCAGCTCCTGGGTCGTCCCGAGTAGACCAGAAGACTGGCCGGCGGCATCTCGAACCCTCCCCGCGATTTCTGATTAGCTTTTCCGTGACTGTCGAGTTCGAGGTGCCACTCACCCTTGTAGAACAGAGAGCGGCTGCCACGGCCGAAGTTGGCCAACAAGAGAAAGCGACCTCGTCGCAGTAGCATAAACTTTTCGTCGGGTCGAATGCGCACCGGTTCAAAAGGAGTAAGGGCCCAAAGATCAGAGGCGCGACGGCGCAGCTCCAGGACCTTTTTGACAAACTCAAAGTGGCGATACTGGTAACCCTGACTGGAATGGCGCCAACTCCAGTCGAGGTCCCAAGTCTGGGGGAGTCCCCAAGAGAAAAAATTGCGAGCCAGAAATTCCGTACCCTGGAAAAGGATCGGGATGCCGGGCGATAGCAAAGCCAGTCCAGTGACCAGTTTGCAAAGACCCAGGCGGAAAGAGTCGAGGCGCTTGTTCTGACTGGCCACTTGAAGCAGGCGGCAACCGTTACCAACCTCGTCGTGGTTACTCAACACGGTCACGCTTTGGAGATGGCTATTGAAGCCCTCCGGCATCAGCACATGATTGAGGAAGGGAGCGAAATCGAGGGTCTGCTCGCGAGCGGCGCGTTCCAGTAAGGAGGAGCTGTGATGATGAAAAACCAGTCGGTGTTGAAACTCGGTGTTCCACATACCGTTGAAGCCCGCTCCGCCTTGAAAGTGCCCCCCTACCGGTTCGGTGATAATGGTATGCTGAGGAAACTCTTCGGCAAAGGTGAGAACTTTGGGATAGAAGGTCCGCAGGATACGATGCATTCGTCTGAGCATTTTCCAGCCGGCCTGGCCGCCCCCGTCCGAACTGTGAATCAGATGGGTAAAATCGAAGCGAATTCCATCGAACCCGAATTCTCGAACCTGACAGACAGCGTGATCGATAAAGAATTGGGCCACCGGCTTTTTGTTGAAGGCGGGTATGGGACCCCAGGGCGTCTGGCGGACCGAGGGCTTGAGGCAACGAGACTCAGAGGGAGAGGTCTTGCGTGGCCAGGGAGACGGGTGGGGCCCGTCACCCACTTCAGGATTCTCTTCCCACTCGAACCAGCTATTTTTGAGTCCGTCGAACTCCCACAGGGTGTTGTGCTCGCCCCCCAGATGGTTATAAACGACATCGTTGATCACCGACAGACCTCGAGCGTGGGCCGCGTCTACAAACCTTTTCAGCGCTTCGGCTCCCGAAACCCAACGACCCTTCTCGAAAAAGCCGTAGTTCTCGGTCACACCAAGGCTGTTGGTGCCGATATAGCCCCAGTCCCGATGTCCCTCGAACGTATTGGTGGGGAGAAGCTCGATCGTGTTGGCCCCTAGCTCGACAATATAGTCAAGGTTCTCGAGCAGGTCTTTGAAGCTCGATCGGAGCCGATTTCCGTTCCGACCCATCCACGACCCGACGTGAAGTTGATAGATCATCATCTGCTCGGGGCGGACCGCTTTACGGGGTGTGTCTTGATGTTTCCAGGCGAAAGAGGTGTCTGTCAACAGACTCAAACCGGGCCAAACGTGGAGGCCCTCCAGACGACGACGATGAGGATCGTGATGGGGCTGACCGGCGGCGTCGAGCAACTCATACTCTACCCCTTGAAGTTTCTCCGGTCGATTGACGACCACGCTCCAACAGTGATCCCCTTCCGCTCGCAGGTCGATGGTGCCGTCACGGTTGACCTGGTCTTGCCAAAAGGCCTCACCAGCGCGGCGAACTAGCGCTCCTCCCTGAGCCCCAAGCCGTTTTTGCAAAGCGGCCTTTTTCAGACGCTTGCCGTCTTTCCAAAAGGCCAGGCGCACCGGTCCCTCGGAAGTGATCGCTTCAAAACGGAGAAAGCGAACGCCACCTTCTTGGTAGCGATGGAGAATCTGGGCCGTCCTCTTCTCTAGGAACAGATCGTCAACTCCCCTCTGGGGTCCCTGAAAGGTTCGGGCATAGGGATCAGGCCGTAAGATTTCATGACCTTCCGCGGTGGTAAGAAGATAGCCGTAGGGTTCGCCTTGATAGGACTTCCAGCCAGCCTTCACTCGGCCGTGCCAGAAACCGTCTTCAAACTCCAGGGGATAACGACGGTCAACCCTGGGGAAGCAAAGGTCCACGGTCTGGGCGTGGGGAGCCCAGCAACGGGCTTTGAGGTCGCTCCCCAGACGATGAAGGCCCATCCGATTTAGAGTGGTGATATGGTAGGTCTCGGTTTGGCGACGAGCATCGAGATGGAAGGTCAGGGGCTCCTCCTCAAAGAGGGCCCACTCGCCTTCCCGCTTCACCCCCCACCAAAACTGGGAGTGGCGTTCCCCTTCCAGCTTCACCTTGGCTCGAAAGAGGCCGTCTCGGCTTTTCTTGAAGGGCTGGCTGCTCCATTTTTGACTGTATTGTCCCTGGTCGTCCCATGACCCCACCAGCTCCAGGCCAGAAAGCTCCAGGCCGTCGGGGTCGTAAACGAAAGTTAGCTGACTTTTCATGAGAGAATCTTCACTTCAACAGGTTTGTCGAGATTAACATCCCGCTGTGGGAACGGAATCTCGATATTGTTCTTTCTAAAGAGAGAGTCGATGGTCACACGCACCTCGGTTTCGGCTTCGAAACGGTCCATTGGCGAGTCGATAATCACCCAGAAATGCACTTCAAAGTCGAGGGAGCTATGACCAAAATCAGTAAACAGCACGATCGGCTCAGGCTGCTTTTCCACCCTCTGAATGGACAGAGCCGCTTCTCGCAACAGTTCCATAACTTGGTCGACGGGACTTCCGTAGGCCACCCCAACCCCCACGTTCACTCGCATCCGACGATCTCGAAGAGTCCAGTTGGTGACACTGTTCTCCAGCAGAGAACTGTTGGGTACGATCACGTGGATGCCGGTAGGCAAGCGAATTCGGGTGCTGCGAGCTCCGATCTCTTCCACAAAGCCGGTGGTGCCTTCCACTTTGATCAGGTCCCCGACATTGATCGGTTGCTCGACCATCAAGATCAAACCACTGATGAAATTGTTGAGAATGGCCTGGGCCCCAAAACCGAAAGCGATAGCCAGGGTTCCGCCCAGAAAAGTGAAGATGGTCAAGGGAATATTGACCACGTGCAGAGCGAAGAGAAAAACCAGCAGCGTCAGCAAATAGGTCAGGAGCCGCTCAAAGTTGACGGCCATGCTCTCTTTGATGCGAAGGTGGTTGCGAAGCGCTTTACCAACTCCCCGCGTAACCCGACGCACCAAAACCAAGCCCACCACCAGAACGACCAGAGCCACTGAGAACTTGCGGACCGTGACGGCGTCGTCACCGATGGTGTAGAGTTCGATATTCCAAAAGTCCCAGAAGGCCGCTATCCAGCTGTCGAGCTTTTCCCGCCAGCTGGCCGCATCCTGGAGCCTTCCCAACTCGCTGAGAAGGCGTCGGGCCAATCTTTGGGTTTCGTTTAGGCTGCGAGAAGCTCTCTCTAAGACTTGTTGTTGGTTCAACAAAGCCTGGGCCTGGCTGACGCGACTCTCCTCCCCTTCGCGCTCAAGCACCAAAGCCAGGGGGGCCCGAGTCTCCTCAAGACGGGAGTCAAGCAGTTCTTCGCTCCCATCAAGCTGGGCCAGGAAGTCCATCGTTTGAGCTTCCCAACTGCTGGCTTCGGCGCTACTGACTCCTCTTCGGGCCAGGTAGCGGCGTTCCCAAAGTTTGCGACGTTCCAGGCCCCACTGGAGGCGCTCTTCCAAAACCTCGATCTCGGTCTTATGGGCTCGGGTCCAGGCGCGTTGAGCCTCAAGTTCGGTCTCGACCAGCTGACCCTGGCGGCGCCGATCGAGCAAGTTCTCGACTTTGTCTTCACTCTCTTCGAGCAACTCCATCGAGGCTCTCAGCCGTTCGGTCGTCTCCTCCCGCAGCGTCCTTTCCTGCTCGAGCTGCTCCTCGAGGGCGGTCTCTCCAAAGCGAAAAAGCTCCTCGACATAGTCGACTTTTCGCGATAAAAGTTGGAATCGATCTTCGGCCAGTCGAACTTGAGATTCCGCCAGCGCCCGATTCATTTCCCCCAAAAGGCCTTCTTGTTCGGCTGCCATCATGGCTTCTTTCAGGTCGGCTAGTCGTTGCGGCTCGGCCGAGGCCTTCTCTCGCAGGCGGCGTTCTAACTTGCCGTATTCCTCGAGCTCTTCCTGAGCGGACTGAGTGCTCTTCTCGGCGGTAGAACGAGCCAGGCGCGCAATATCAAGCCGTTGTTGTGCCGTTTCTTTGAGGGAATGAAGCTCGTCCAAAAAAGCCACCGAGTAGGGTGGTTCCTGGTCTAGCCCGCGGGCCGAGTAGCTTTGGGTTTCAGCTGCTAAGGTTTCCAGCTCTTGCTGGGTCTCAGCCATCAGTTCGAGCACCGTTAATTGGCGCCGGTAGGTCGACTCCAAGCGGAGTAACGACTTACGAAAGTCGGGAATCTCGTCCTGAGGAGCAGCCCGAAAATCCTCCGGGTCTTGCTGCTCGAGCAAGCGGGAGACTTCCTCGATCTTGACTCGAAGCTCAGTTGGGGTGGGCCAGGTCTTCTCCTCGGTAGGGGAGGGGCTCTGGGCCAGGCCCGTTAGGCTGGTCAGCCAGACCAGCAGGAGGATGGCTACTGATCTTCGGATGGATATACCTGCTGTTGTTGTCTTTGCCACTCTGCTTGCACTTTGTGCTGAATTTCGGCCAGATTCCCCCTGGCGGTAGTGGCCCCTTCCAAAAGGCCGAGAGAAGCCCTGTATTTCTCCTCGGTTGAAGCCTCTCGAGCCAACGCCTGCTTGCAGGCTCGACACAGTTTCAGTTCGCCTCCATCGAGCCAAACGCCGTGACGATAGGGGCAAGCATCGAGCCAGATGCCGGAATCGTAAGCAAACTGGTAATTATCCAGGCAGTGGTCACAACTCGGGCAGATGCGGGCTTGAGCCGAGCGGTTGTAGGTGTGTCCACTGGTAGGCTTGCCATAAAGGGGCTCGGCCTGTTCAGGCTCCAGGTCGAGCAGAAGGCCGAAACTGTCTTCATCCACCCAGAGGCCTTCGCAATCACCACAACGACTCAGCCTTCCACCTGAGAAAGACGTCTCTTCGAGCTCTTTTTGACAGTTTGGACAGATGGGCACCAGCTTGCTGGCCGGGACCGGTTCAAAACTGAGGGAGAACAGGGTTTTCAGGAACTCGACAAAGCCCATGCCCGGCGCTTTCGCGCTTACCAGGTCAAGACCTGGATCTGGCCTAGATTCTCGATCCAGGCGGCGCTACCCATGACCACTTTGACCACCTTTCCCTGGCGACAGTGGTAGCGGGTAAAGCGGAGTTCATAGCCGGGCCAGCTGCGAAATCTTTTCTCATCCCCGTCTAGCCCGCTCATCCCGCGCTGAAAGAGGTCGTCAAGATCCTGGTTGGGACCGAGCACCCTTTCATAGACCCGTCGGACCAGATGGCCGTCAGGCTCAAGGCGAATTTCGACCAGCCCCTCACTCCGTCGTTGGAGATGGTGCTTTCTTTGCTGGCGGTCCACAAAAACATGATCGCTACGAGTTTTGCCTGGGGAGCGCCTTTCGAGGTCTTGGCGAAGTTTCTGGTAGGCCACCACCATCTCTTCTGGGACTTGCTCAGGTTCTGGCTCGGCCAGCGGTAGTGGAGGGACTTTCCCCGAGGGAGTATAGCCGTCGCTAGGTGGCTGTGGAGCTAGCTCTGGCTCGCCTCCCGGCCTCAGATCGATGGAAAACCGATAACGCTTCATCGCCCTCTTAGAATAGGCGATGCCGTTGCTTGGGTCAAAGCTTCTGAAGAAGCTGCTTGGCCCGCTCGAGTTGGCGGGTCACCGAAATTGAACCCGCCGCCCCAGGGTGAGAGCGGGCCTCGACCACCTTGGCCGGGTCGAGTTGGAGGCGGACTGGGTCGACCTTAGCCGCTTCTTCCCCGGAGAGGCGCCCGGCCACACTTTTGCCGGCTAATTCGTGAGCCTGGCTGAACGGGATCCCAGCTCGGACCAGACCGTCGGCCAGATCGGTGGCGAGTAGTCCCGGGTCCTGGCAGGCCAAGGCCATAACCTCCGGTCGAAAGGTGAGACTGCCGACCGTTCCCGCCATCGCTTCCAGACAGGCGTCGAGAGTATCGGCCGCCTCGAAAACCGGAGGTTTGTCTTCCTGGAGGTCTCTATTGTAAGCCAGTGGTAGACTCTTGAGAGTGGCTAAAAGGCCAGTGAGATGACCGATCAGGCGACCTGATCGCCCCCGCACCAACTCGGCCGGGTCGGGATTCTTTTTCTGCGGCATCAGGCTCGATCCCGTGGCCCAAGCATCATCCATGACGGCGAATCGGAACTCGCCGCTGGTCCAGAGAATGATCTCCTCAGCCAGGCGCGACAAGTGCACCCCACAAAGAGCGGCCGCCGACAAGAAATCCACCGCAAAGTCGCGGTCGCT
>CAYRFU010000101.1:0-19869 GCA_964423525.1 uncultured Burkholderiales bacterium
CGAGCAGGTTCACTACGAAGCCGAGCCCGACCATCTCGAACATCTCCATCAGAGTGGAGAGTTCAAGCCCCCCAAGACTCGGTTGCATTACGACCAGAGCGCCTCCATCATCTCAACCAACTCCAGCCCGGACATCGGCTTTGACGCGAGCTTGAATCCTTACCGGGGCTGCGAACACGGCTGCGCTTACTGCTACGCTCGCCCCACTCACGAGTATCTCGGCTTCTCGGCCGGTCTCGACTTCGAAACCCAACTGGTGGCCAAGAAAGATGCCGGCAAGCTGCTGGCCCAACAGTTCGAGTCGAAGCGATGGCGACCCCGTCTCCTGGCTCTCAGCGGCGTGACTGACGCCTATCAACCGCTCGAGAAAAAGCTCGAATTAAGTCGGGCTTGCTTGGCCGTCATGGCCGACTTTCGCAACCCCGTGTTGGTGATCACCAAAAATCACCTGGTGACGCGCGACTGTGACCTACTCCAACGCCTGGCCGGCTTTCAAGCCGCAGCCGTCTGCCTGTCGATGACCACCCTCCGACCCGAACTCGGAAGGGTGCTCGAACCTCGGGCCTCTTCCCCCACTCGCCGCCTCCAAGCGATGACCCGCCTGGCTCAGGCCGGCATCCCGGTCGGGGTGACCGTGGCCCCTGTCATACCGGGCCTCAACGACCACGAAGTGCCAGCCATCCTGACCGCAGCGGCCGAGGCCGGAGCCAGCTTCTCGTGGTCCACCCCGATCCGACTCCCGGGAGCGGTGGCGCCACTTTTTATCGATTGGCTCGAACGCCACCTACCCGAGGCCAAAGATAAAATCCTCAAGCGCATCCGTTCGCTCCGCCAGGGCGCCCTCAACGACTCCCGATTTCATCATCGTTTCGAAGGTCAGGGGGCGATGGCCGAGCAGATGAGAGCCCTCTATCGGATCGGCTGTAAAAAGGCCGGTCTTCAGCCCGCATTCCCCACTCTCACAGCCCGGTATTTCCGTCGACCGGGACCGATTCAGCTAAACCTGTTCGGGCAGGATGACCCGGCTTCGAGCCAAACAGACGGGGAGTGAAACTACTTTTCGTCTGCACTGGCAACACCTGCCGTTCCCCCATGGCTGAAGTTTTGGCCACTCATATCGAGCCAACCTGGACTGTCCGCTCGGCCGGTGTAGCGGCCACCGTGGGTGACCCCGCTGCCGACCAGGCCATCCAAGTCCTGCGGGAACGAGGTCTTGACCTGACCGCCCACCGGGCTCAACAAGTCGACCCCGAACTGCTTCGCTGGGCCGACCGCGTTTACGTGATGACCCCCCGCCATCTAGAGGCCGTGAAGCTTTTAGAGCCTGAGGTCGAGGCCCGGCGACTCAAATCGAAAGGCCAAGTCGCCGACCCCTTCGGACAAGGTTTACAAGCGTATCGAGACTGTGCCGATGAACTGACTGAACTCATTCAAGTTATCAAAGGCAAATAATCAGGCTTGACCGAGAATCGAGCCGGCGTCTGCCCCACCAACTCCCCGTCGGCCTGAACGGCTACCACCTGACTAGAGTCCACGGCCAAGCCGGGCAACCGCTTGACCCTCACCCCCCCGACTTTCTTAAAGTCTCCCAGATAGGTCTGAGGTAGAGCCTTGAGCACCCCTCCTAGGGTGAGGTCCATGATCACAAAGTCTAACAGCCCATCTTGAGGATTAGCCTCGGGAGCAGCCACCATTCCCCCGCCATAAAACCGAGTGTTAGCCACGTTCAGATTGAACAAGCGAGTCGATTCACCGTCGAGGTGGGCCTCGAAGTTGCTCCAGCCGGGCGTTGTGGCCAACAGGGCCACAAGATAGAGAAACGGTCGAGGAACCTTCCCTGCCAGTTCTTTGGCCCTGCTCACCACCTGAGCGGAGAAACCTAGACTGGCGCTGGTAGCGAACAGACGACGCTCTTGCCCAAAGTGAATCTCTCCAACATCGAGACGGCGAGGTGCTTGGGCCACGATGGCCTGGGCCAAGGCGGGTGGGTCGGCTTTCAACTCGAGAGCCCGGGCCAGGTCGTTGCCGGTCCCCGTAGGCAACAGGCCCATAGGCACCAACCGCTCACTCTTGGCGTTGCCGTTGAGAGCCTCAGAGAAACTGCCGTCTCCTCCTGCCACGATCACTCTCTCATAGTCGCTGTCCTTAGACGCTACAACCTGCTCCAGATGACCTGGATGCTGACTAATGAACGACGACACGTCCGCATAACGGACGGTTAAACAGGTCAAGAGCTCTTGCCAGAGAGGTAGGCTGGCAGCTCGAGGGTGGGCCACGGCCAGGACCTTCATAAAAACGCTTTCGGGCGAGGAAGGAGAATTCATTTCGAGAAGCAGATTGACCAGAGAGACGGACATTGCTATACTTTTGTAGGAATTTTGTCTAATTCAACCGGGTTAGGCCGATATAAGATCAAAACCATAGCCGAGCTGTGCGGCTTTTCACCGACTCTGCTGAGGGCCTGGGAGCGTCGCTATGACCTCCTCGAGCCAGAACGCCAGCCCAGTGGACACCGCCTCTACACCGAAGACGACTTGCGCGTGCTCCGCCAAGTCAAGCAGCTGATGGACCAGGGTCGCTCCATCGGTGAGATCGCCGCTCTTGGACGCGAAAGTCTTCTGGCCGTGCCCAAGCCAACCCCCAGGGTCCGTCCGGCCGCACCAGCCCCTCCCCCCGTGCCCTCGAGCCTGAGCGACTACAAGCACGCAATTTTAGAGGCGACCACCAACCTCAATGAACAGGCCGTGCGCCAACAATTGGACCAAGCTCTGACCAGCCATAGCCGCGAGGAAGTCCTCTACGGCTTGGTTACAGCGGTGGCCAACGAGGTCGGAGCCCTGTGGGCCACCGGTGCAGCCTCCGTAGCTAGCGAACACCTCTTAACCGCCGTGGTGTCGGCCCGTCTTCGAGCCTGGATCGAAGAATTGGGCCAACCCGAACCGGATGCTCCTCCGTTGCTTTGTGCGGGGATGCCTGATGAGCAGCACGAGATCGGGCTTCTGGCCGTCAACTATGAGTTACGCAAAAAGGGTCATAGAGTGGTTTATCTGGGCGGTTCTTTGCCGCTCGAAGATTTAGAGCGGGCCATCCTACAGGCCAAACCGTCCATGGTCTTTCTCAGTGTCACCCGGGAGGCCACCTTCGAAATCCACCGTCATCGGCTCTACGCCCTGGCCTCTCGAAATCCGGAGGTGACCATCGTGGTCGGTGGCTCGGGTGTCGCTCGTTTTGAAGCCGACCTGACTCAGGCAGGGATCCAACACTGGCCCACTTTCCGGCCTCTTCACGAACTCAACGAACTGATCACCGTGAACTCATGAAGCCTACCGCTGAAAGAATCGACTACCAGGGTGACCTGGTTGAACCCCTCGAGGACCCCCTACGCCAGTTCCAAGTATGGCTAGAGGAAGCTTCCCAAGCCGGTGTCCAGGAGGCTAATGGCATGACCCTAGCCACGGTCGGCCCAGACGGCCAGCCTTCGGCTAGAGTCGTGCTGCTCCGCGGGATCGACCCTCAAGGTCTGCGCTTTTTCACCAACTACGACAGCCGCAAGGGACAGGAATTGGACGACCAACCGCGAGCCGCCCTGGTATTCTGGTGGCAGCCCCTGCACCGCCAGGTTCGCTTCGAAGGGGTGGTGGAAAAACTGACAGCTCAGGAGAGTGACGCCTACTTCGCCTCGCGTCCTCGAGGCTCAAAGCTAGGGGCATGGGCTTCCGACCAGAGCCGGCCGATGGAGTCGAGAGATGTGCTCGAGGCCCGTTTGGAGGAAGTAGAACGTCGCTTTGAAGGGGTCGAGGACCCGCCCCGGCCCCAAAACTGGGGAGGATACCGTCTGGTGCCGGCCCGGATCGAATTCTGGCAGGGTCAACCGAGTCGGCTTCACGACCGAGTCTGCTACCGCACTAGTGAGGGCGGCTGGGCCTATGAGAGGCTAATGCCCTGAGACTCTCTCGCCTGGTCGAGCTGAGCCAAAACCTCAAAGGGTCTTCTCGTCGCCTGGTCAAGACGGACCTCCTGGCCAATTTTCTGGCCCAACTAGACCCGGCCAGGAGGCGACTGGTGCTCCACTATCTTTGCGGTCAACTTCCTCAAGGCCGGATCGGAATCGGCCCTTCCAGCCTAAAAGTAGTGTCCGACACGCCGGCCAACCCCGATCCAAGTCTAACCCTCGCTCAGGTCGACGCCACTTTCCATCAGATCGGAGCCGTCTCGGGCAAAGGTTCGAAGGCGCGTCGACTCCAGTTGTTAGCAGACCTCCTGGCCCAAGCCGATGGGGCTGAACAACGATTTCTTTTTCGGTTGCTGGGTGGAGAGATGCGGCAGGGGGCTCAGGAAGGGGTCTTGTTGGAAGCCCTCGCCCAGGCCCTGCGGATTCCCTCCGCCAAAATCCGACGGGCCTTGATGCTGACCGCCGACCTGGTGGCCGTCGCCAGTCTGGCCGAGAAAGAGGGCGAAGCTGGTCTGGATGCCCTTCAACCACAGCCGTTCAAGCCTCTTCGCCCTATGTTGGCCAGTCCCGCCGAAGGGCTGGAGGCGGCTCTCCAGCGAATCGACCGCGGAGTGGTCGAGGTCAAACTCGACGGGGTTCGAATCCAGGTCCATCGTCGGGCCGATAAAGTTCGTGTGTTTAGTCGAAGCTTGAAAGAGCTGACTTACCAGGTTCCGGAAGCGGTCGAAGCCGCCCTCACTCTCACCTGTCGAAGCTGCATTTTAGACGGCGAGGCCCTGGCCCTAAACGAGGCGGGTGAGCCCCGACCGTTTCAGGAGACGATGCGACGTTTTGGGCGCAAGCTCGACCTAGCCGAAGCGAGACGGAAGGTGCCTCTAACCATCCACTTCTTCGATCTCATGTGGCTGGACGGAACCAGTCTTTTAGAGGCTCCTTTGGAGGAGCGCCGCAGAGAACTGGCGCGACTGGTCGGGCCCCTCTTGGTGGAGACCTCACCTCTCTCTCGCTGCCACAAGTTTTTCGAAGAGGTCACCGATCGGGGTCACGAGGGTGTGATGGTGAAAGACCTCACCAGCCCTTATGAAGCCGGGAGTCGAGGCTTTCATTGGCTGAAAGTCAAACCGGCCCACACCCTGGACCTTGTTGTTCTGGCGGCCGAATGGGGTTCGGGTCGACGCCGGGGCTGGCTTTCCAATCTTCATTTAGGTGCCCGCAAAGGGGACGGCTTCGCGATGCTCGGTAAGACCTTTAAAGGCATGACTGATGCCGACCTGGAGTGGCAAACCAGAACTTTGTTGTCGCTGGAACGCGGTCGAGAGGGGCCCATCGTCTACGTGGAGCCATCTCTGGTGGTGGAAGTGGCTTTTGACTCCCTTCAGGTGAGCCCCCATTACCCTGACGGCCTGGCCCTTCGCTTTGCGCGTGTCAAGCGTTATCGCACCGATAAGAGTGCCGACCAAGCCGAGACTTTGGAAACGGTTCGCGCTCTGAGCCTCCCGGTTGGAAGGACCGAAAGTCTCGATTAGCGGCTAGGGAGTTGACGGGGCGAAAGAGCTTTTGCTATACTGGCCCAGCAAAATCGGTCAAGATCTAAGTAGAAGTTCGCTTCTCACCGTGCGGCGCCGTCAGGTAGCTAGCACAGGTTCACAAGTTGCTCCGAGCAACCTGGACTCGATGGTGCGGGCGACCGCATCACGGTGAGAAGCGTGTCAACGACACGCTTTTTTACTTGGTAGACCAAGGAATGAGGGGTAATCCGATTCGCAGGGGTAAAAAGAAGCCCAGTCTGCAAAGAACGCCAGACTTAAGGGTGAACAGGCAGATTCGAGCCCGAGAGGTTCGGGTCATTGACGACCAAGGAGAGCAACTAGGGGTCATGGATCCTCGGGCTGCTGTCCGGATGGCGGAAGAGAAAGAACTCGACCTGGTCGAGGTCTCTCCCCAGGCTCGTCCTCCCGTCTGCAAGATGATGGACTACGGTCGCTGGAAGTATGAAACAGCCAAGAAGACCCGAGAGTCCAGAGCTAAGAAAAAGACCTTAGAGCTCCGAGAAGTCAAGATGAGGCCGAAGATCGACGAACACGATTATCAGGTCAAAAGCAACATGGTCAAGCGACTCCTACAGGGCGGCGACAAAGTCAAAGTGACGATGCGCTTCCGAGGGAGAGAGGTCGTTCACTCCCAGATCGCTATCAAGTTGCTCCAACGAGTCTTCGACGACGCTGGAGATCTTGCAGTCATGGAAAACCGACCGAAACTCGAGGGACGAAACATGACGATGGTGCTAGCCCCCAAAGCGGCCCAAGCGCCACAGCCGTCCTCCTGAGCATCGGACACCTTACAGAATATAGAGAAGGGAAAGGTCTCATGCCGAAAATCAAAACAAAACGTGCTGTGGCCAAACGGGTCAAAATCACTGGTAGCGGACGCATCAAAAGGATGCGAGAGTTTTCTGGCTGCCACCACATTCGCGAAAAGAAGTCACCCAAGCGGACACGCAAGTTCCGCAAGCCGGTGGTCGTCTCCAAAGCCGATGAGAAGATGCTCAAGCTTCTCATCCCCTACATGTAATTTTTGACCCGAGGCGACGCCTCAGAGAGGAAGTGAGCCATGCCACGAGTAAAGCGCGGCACCATCGCTTTAAAGAAGCGACGGAAACTAATGAAAGCGGTGAAGGGCTATCGAGCCTCCCGAAGCCGTAATATCAAATCGGCGTCGGAAGCGTTTCTCGCCGCCCAGACCTACGCCTACCGTGACCGTCGCAACAAGAAAAGAGATTTTCGGCGCCTGTGGATCGCCCGTATCAATGCAGCCGCCAGGACCAACGGCCTGACCTACAGCCGAATGATCAGCGGCTTGAAGAAAGCGGGTGTCGAAGTTAACCGCAAGGTGCTCGCCGACATCGCCATGCACGATGCTGACGGTTTTGCCAAACTTGCCGAGGAAGCCAAAAAGGGGCTGGCTCAAGAAGCCTGAGAAGTCCTGCCTCGTAGAAAAGAGTCGCCCCTTGATGGGCGGCTTTTTTCTTTCTTCCGGTTTTGACTACACTCCGTCGATATTGATAAGGCTGCCGGCGCTTTCTTCTTTGCCCAGAGTCCCCAACTCTTTGAGAGCCAGAGCACATCCTCCACCGACAACAAAAAGAAAATGGGTCATGGCTTCATCGGCGGTAAGGAGAAGCTCATCTCCTCCCCCTTCAGACCAGACCGTGAGTTCTAACCAAACCTGGAGGCGCTCCACCAGCACCTCGGCCTCAAGCTGACCCTCAGCGTAGCCCCGAATAGCGGCCTGCAGCTGCCCGAAATGATTGGGCTTAAGGTAAGGCGAGACAAGCCGGAAAGTTTGCCCGCAGTGAGGACACTGCCAATTGACTGACCGAGGCCACGTCTTCAAGCTTCTTGGGACCGGTTTCGGCTTCGACAAAGTGGCCGACCTGATAAGCGTCAACCCCGAAAAGGTCGGCGAGATCGTCCACCAGAGTTCTGACCTGGGTCGTCTCCATGAAAGCCTCTTCCTCCTCTTGCGCCAAAGCCCTGGCCGGACCAACGACGCCCTGCGCCAGAGGTTCGCGAAAGAGGGCTGCTACGGGGCTCCACCAGGAGTCCTCCATAGCAACAGGGAATCCCGGGTCAAGACCTATTTCAGGAGGACGACCCATGGCCGGCACTGGACCGATTTCCGCAACCCCTCTCACCACGACACAAGCTCCCGCTACGCGCACTCGAGTGCCCGAGGCACCCCGACGCCATTACCAGCCCCCTTCCCGCTGACACCTCTTCGGTCACGGGAGCGGAGACGCCCTCACCTTTTGCAAAGCTTGGCTTTAACGGCGTAGAGAGCTTTAACTGGAACCCTGAGAACGCGGCTGAATCCTACGGCTTAGAGCTCATCCAGGAAAAGTTCGGGATCGACCCGGAGTCAGAGAGAGGCCGAGAAATCGCAGCGATCGTGGCCCACAATGACGGAGTCGCCGGGGAGTCGTTCACGCTGTACCCGGGCCAAGAAATCGAGATTCCTGCCAACATCGAAGGTGAAAGCAACTCGGTGGGCACTGTTAAGGAAACAGCAGCTGCTTCTGAGGTAGCCGAGCTTCAACCTCTAAGTAGAGAAGAACTCCAACCTCGCTGGGAAGCCGCTACTGACTCCTGGAACAAGCTTGAAAAGGCAATGGGATGGCTCAGCCCGGCCGACCAGCAGGCTCTCAACACCCACGTTGGCGAGCACGTACGCGAAGTCCAGTCCATCCCCCCATTACGCCAATCTCTCAGAGGACCTTCAAAGAGAGCAAGTCTGGATGGCCCAAGCCGGCGGCGCGTCGAGTTGGGCCGCTGAGCAGGCGAACCTCGCCCGTGGAGAACTTCGAGCCCCCCAGGGCGTAGAATATGGAGAATGGAGAGCTGGTAGACTAGAAGAGTTAGGAGTGCCTGACCCCAACAGCGACGCCCTCCTACCTTGGATGAGCAATAACCCGGAAGAAGCCGCGAGCCTCCTACAAATCCTGCGTTATGAGAGACTGGGGGCTATCCAAGTTCACGGCCACGAATATGTCGAGCATCGAGGCAGCTACCTCGACGGAGGCGGGACACCCAACATTGAGGGCTGGTAGGCCTTAGAGTAACCGCAAGCTGTTGAAAAAGGCCACCGCCGGCCCCCGTAAATCGGCGGTGCAAATGCTCACCGAGACCTCGCCAAGTTCCACACCGAGTGAGGTCTCGGTTGCTTCCTCCAACTCAGACCATAAGACTTTAGCCGGCGACTCCAAGACGTTGCGCCAACAGAGGCGATTCGAGGTAACGACCAGGCCCCGTTTGCCGTTGCCTAGAACGGTGTCGTCGTAGAGGGCAAGAATCTCCTCCTCGGCAGGAAGGTGGTCGGCGTGAGTCTGGCGGGCCCCTTCGACCTTCCTCTTGGAAAGAGCTGGTCGATGCTCCACCATCGAACCAGGGAGGTGCAGCCAAACCGCTTCCTCAACGGATGCGGCCGTGATCCGGTGCTGGGTCATCCAGCGATGGGTTCGACGAGTGGTCATTTCGAGAGCGGCGCCCTCGAGTCCAACCCCCTTAAGGCCCTGGCGAAGCTCGTAGTCGGGAACGGATTCCGTCGTCCCTCGAATGAGGGCTCGCCACTGTTCAAGCTGCTGGTTGAAGGCTTCATCTCGAACCACCTCCAGCCCTGATAGGGAGGTCTTGAGAGCTTCGCTGGTAGCGATCAGCCAGGCCCCGGGATGACCCAGGTCAACAGAATTCATCTCCTCCACCACAACGCCGTGGTAAACCAGCCAGAGTCGACCCTCGGCCTCCCAGCCAGGGAAAATGGCTAGCCGCCATCCTCCTTCGACCAGCACTCCAGGCTGATCGACAAAGTGGAGGAGGGCGGGTCCTCCCTCGGCCACCGCGAAGTGCCGGCTCATCCCTGGCGAGCAGTCCTTCAGTGGGGGACGGGGGAAAAACAAGCCTTTTCCTTGGCTATCGATTTTCTCGTAAAGGAGTTTGTGATTGGGCAATCCCAGGTCGTCGAGTAAAGGCTCCTGGGGCCACACCGTTCGTTCCAGGGCGGCCCCGTCAACAGTCATAGCAAGAGGGGGGAAACGTGCCCGGTCTCGCAGCTTCTCCACTTCCTCCGAGAAGAGAGGGGAAAACCAGTTGCGCTTCTTTTCCAGCACCACGCCCCTGAAGGACGAGTCCTCCTGGAGCTGCGAACCTTCCGGGGTGAGAGTCAGACCGCCGTACTGGGCCTTGATGCATCCCTGATGGAAAGCCCCCAAAATGGCGAAAACCAAATGACGCGACACCGATTCGGTCAGACGATGAGGCTCTCGATAAAGGTTAGCGATCAACTCTGCCGGAGGCAGGTTGCCACCCGCGAACTCGAAAGCGACCCAGCCGGCCCCGGTCTCGACCTGGAGGCCGGAAGAGCCGGCAGCCACGGCCGCCTGAACCAGCTTCAAAGGATAAAGGTCACCCGTGAGAAGCTGATACTGGCGATGCTTCTCACGAGCTTTCTCGGGACTGAGCGTGAAGACGCCGGGTTCCACCAGCTGACCTGAACGGTGTCGTTCTAGAAAGGAGTCCATCGACTCCTAATTCGATTGAGAGGCTCCGATCACTGCCCGTCGAGCTTTTGGGCCCAGGCCTTCATGGTCCGGATGTCCTTGGCGGTCTGGTGAGCCTCATCTCGACTGTGGCGAGCTCCACGAGCGATGTTCCCACCTTCTGTCGTGCCTACCACCGGTGCGCCCAGGGCGATCAAAGGCAAAAGAGCCCCACCTTTGGTGACCACCATCGCAGCTGTCAGGGCGAGCATCGTCAGCCAACCCCCGCCGGCCACGACGGTAGCGGCTGTTTCCAACTGCTTGGCACTCTTCTTGGCGGCGTGGAACTTGGCTTTGGCGTCGTCGACCATCTCACCGACAGTGGCGCCGTCATAACCATCCAAGCGTTTGGCCAGTTGAGCAAGATTTTTGCTGGAATCAGGGATCAAGGGAGCGGCGTGGTTGGACACAGCGCGTTTTAGGGTTTCACGGGTGACGTTGGCACCAGCGAAGCGGACTGGGTTGTTGTTCATCAGAACCTCCGCTACGAGCTTAGGCTGCCCCTGTGAAAGAAACGTCACAAGCCTGCAACCACGCTGCAACGGCACCTGCTTAGTCTGAGAACGTGATGACGACGAAACAACACCCAACGACGAAGCGCTGGCTCCGCTGGCACAAGATCCTCAACGGGCGGGACTCGACCGAGATCGGTCGCACCCCCCGCGAACTGGTTTACGAGCGCGACACCTTGAAGCTGTATCGCTACAAAAGAGAGACCCCGGCCACTCACAAGACGCCGATTTTACTGGTCTACTCCCTGGTGAACCGACCAGCCGTTCTCGACCTCTTGCCGGGACGGAGTGTGGTGGAGCAACTGTTGGCCAGCGGCCACGAGGTCTACCTCTTGGACTGGGGTGTCCCCAGCGCTCTGGACTACTACGCGGGACTGGAGACCTACGTGGACCTCTACCTCCGGACTATTGTGAGGAAGGTTTGCAAGCTAGCCGGAGTGGCTCAGACCCACTTGCTGGGCTACTGCATGGGTGGCACCCTCTCAGCCATCTACACCTCGCGGCACCCTCGTCGAATCAAAACCCTGACCCTGCTCGGAACTCCCCTCTGGTTCCGTTGCGAGAAGCTCCTCTACCAGTGGTCGGCCGACCCGAAGATGTGTCGGCCCAAAGAGCTGGTCGAGGCCTGGGCCGTGGCGCCCGCCTGGTCGTTCGAGGGCTACAGCCTGCTGACTCTCGACCGCAAACCCCAGGTGGTTCAGAGCCTTTATGACCAGCTGGACAACCCGGTCTTCGTGGAGAGCTACAAAGCCATGGAAAAGTGGGTTAGCGACAACATTCCGATGGCCGCCGGAATCTATGAGGAGTTCGTGGGAAGCTGCTTCTTACACAACAGCTTGCTGACCAGTCAGATGGAGATTGCGGGCGAAACGGTGGATATCAAGACCATCGAATGTCCGGTCTTGATCATCGCTGGCTCGGCCGACCACCTGGTGCCGCCCGAGACTACCGGAGCCCGCGACCCGATCTTTAAAGACCAAACCGTGATCGAGTTTCCCTCGGGTCATATCGGCCTCTCGGTCAGCCGCAAATCTCACCGCGACCTGTGGCCGCAGGTTGGCAACTGGCTCTGCAACCGCAGCGCAACGGTCGAAAATTAGGATGAAAGCACAAATGAAGGAGACGAAAATGACCAACGGCAACAATACCCAAGCAGCTTACACCGAGATGGCCCAGGAATGGCAGAAAATGATGCTCGACACCTGGCAGGTCTGGACCAAAGCGATGGTCGAGTCGGACACCTTCAGCTCCACCTCCAGCGCCGTCCTGGACTGGAACCTGGCAGCTCAGAAGCAGATGCGAGAGATGTCTGGCCAGTATATGGACGCCCTGGAAATCCCCCGCCGCTCCGACTTCGCTCGACTGTCGGCTCAAGTTCTCTCGGTCGAGCAGCGCCTGGCCGACTCAGAAGACGAGCGCGACGACCTGGCCGCCACCCTGGACGAGGTTAAGTCGTTGCTGGTTGGACTGGCCAGCGATGTGGCCGAGCTGAAGGGCGGCAAGGCCACCACCACCGGGTCAAAGCCGGCTGCCAAAAAGAAGAGTTCCACCAAGAAGTCGAGCAAAGCCACTACCACGAAAAAGGAGAATTCTAATTAATGAAAAGCTCAACCAACAACGTTATGGACGTCATGATGGACGGATTTATGAAGAACGTCGAAGTCGCGAACTTCGGTCAAGAACTGGCCGAGAAGATGGTCGAATCCTGGATGTCTCAAAGCAAGCGCTACCGTGAGGACGTCAAAAAGACGGCCGAGCAAATGGTCTCGCAGGCCAAGACCAATCAGGAGAATTTCGAAAAGCTCATGAACTCCACCTGGGAGCGCTCGGTGGACGCCGTTCGCAAAGCTCAGGAACTCCAAGTCGAGGAAATGAAAAAGCAGGTCAACCACTGGAACGAAACCGTGGACAGGCTTGCTGGTAAAGCCAAATCGAAGTAACTCGTTTACTTCGCCTTCCTTAGTGAGACGCGCCGAAAGGCGTGTCTTTTTTGGTTGTTGTTCAACTCCCCTTAACAAAAGAGACACAATCAGAACGTTAAGCTAAGGCCGATGCGAGTCAGTTCTCTGTTTTTGTCCCGTTTGCCAACCTATCTGCCCCCTTTGTCGGTGGCAGCTAGTCCTGCTGTGACCGATGAGTTCATCGCTTCTGGCCTTGATGAAGCGCACCTAGTGAAGGAGTCGCGCTCTTCGACAAAGCGGGCGGGCTGGGCCCGCACAGAGCGGCTCTTCGATGCTAACCCCAACTTCGTTCAGCGGAATTTTCATCCCCGCCAACACCACCGGGACCAGTCTATCATCAAAGCTTTCGGGAGTGCGACTCCCCATTCGGGTAATGTCTTGCTTCATTACGCTGGCGAACCTCCGGCCGACAAGAAAAAGTCCACGCCGGTTTTGTTGGTCCATGGGGCCACCAAAAACGGCAACTTCTTCCTGGACCCCAAAGAGGACGGCAGCGGCGGAGGACCGGTCCAGCGCCTTCGGGAGGAAGGGTTTGACGTGTATGCTGTCAGTTTTGCCCATAACCAGGACGACAACTACCTGTGGTCTGAACAGATCGCCAACGCCATCGCCAAAATCAAAGAAGAGACAGGAGCCGACCAGGTTGACCTGATCGGTCACAGCAAGGGAGCCCTGGCTGCCCGGATGTATACTAGCGATGTCCGTCAGGACTGGATGACGTCCTATCGCGGGGACGTCCGTAGGCTGGTCCTGATAGGAGCTCCCAACGGAGGCATCGACTACTCTTTCCGCCACTCGGTGGCCAACTACGCCCTGGGGAAGGATGACGACAGCCCCTATCTGAACGCTCCCATGTCCTGGGACACCATGATCAAGTGGGGCCAAAACGTCGATATGAGAGAGCTAGGGTTTAGCTCCAAAGGACCCGATTACTGGCCCGGTCAGCGCCAAATGTTGGCTCGCTGGGACGATCGCTTCGGATTACCCAAGTCTCAACCGGACTGGTATACTACCTACCACGGGGGGCAGGGCTTCGTCAGCAGCTCCCGAGGAGTGGACCACTTCATCGAAGAGGGTGGGAACCTGATCGAACAGCTCAATCAGACTCCTATCGATCCCTCCGTCGAGGTTGCCGTATTGGCTGGTGACAAAGCGGATATCGAAGGGATTCTCAACGAATACACCGGGCCGAGCGATGGGATCGTGTTCGTCGAAAGCGCCTTGATGATGCCGGAGGGAACCAATATCGTCGCCCGTGACGTGTTGCACGCCAATCACAAAGCTTTGGTATCAGGGGAAGAGGGTCAGCAGTGGCTGGTCGATGTCTTGAGCGAGGATTCGCTGCCTGAGCCTAAGGGTGTAAGCGACCTGATCCAATCCTGTCTGGATTGCTTTGAGCTGCAACAAAAAGACCAGGACGCCCCTGACGTGCTGACTCAGCTCGACCCGGGCGCCCTGGCAGTGTCCCTGATTTAAGCTCTCTTAGGGAAGAGCGCCACCGTCGACACTCAGGATATGTCCGTTGACGTAGGAGGACTCATCAGAAGCTAACCAGAGGTAAGCGAGGGCCACCTCATCTGGTCGCCCCATCCGCTTGAGCGGGATGCGGGACTTCAACTTGTCCATCACTTTGTCGGGAATTCCCTCGGTCATTCGGGTCTCGATGAATCCCGGAGCAACAGCGTTGACCCGGACTCCCTTTCGACCCAGTTCTTTGGCCCAGGTTTTGGTCATCCCGATCACCCCCGACTTGGTGGCGACGTAGTTCGTCTGACCAAAATTCCCGTAGAGACCGACCACGGAGGAGGCGTTAAGGATCACGCCGCTTCCCTGCTCGACCATCTGCGGGGCGACCGCCTGGGTGCATTGGAATACCCCCCCTAGGTTGACATCGACCACGAAGTCGAAGTCCTCGGATGTCATCTTGAGCAACTGCGCGTCTTTCAAAACACCCGCGTTGTTAACCAGAACATCGATACGCCCAAAGTGCTCGATAGCTTTGGCCACCATCTGGTCGACCGACTTGCGTTCGGCCACATTGACTTCCACAGCGATCGATTCACCACCGATCTCCTCAGCTACACCTTTGGCTACTCCGAGGTCGAGATCGGCCACCACCACGTGGGCTCCCTCTTTGGCGAAAAGAAGGGCGGTGGCCTTACCGATACCTCGGCCAGCTCCGGTAACGATTGCGACTTTATCTTTCAGTCTCATAAAGGCACTCCAATCATAGGCCCGTAGGACCTCTTGAAACAGGGTAGCCGAACCTCGTTGCAGGGGTGTTACAGCTATGGTATAGGTAAGAGATGGCTCGAAAGAAGACCCGGTTCATCTGCCAGGAATGCGGCTCTCACTCCCCCAAATGGCAAGGCCGCTGTAGCGACTGCGGGGCCTGGAACTCGCTCCAGGAAGAGGCTGTTGTCACCGACCATCGTGGTCACGGCATGGCCCTCCACCTTGACGGGGTGGCCGAGGTGGTGGCCATCGACCAGGTCGATACCGAAAACGAGCCCAGGTTCACCACCGGTCTGACCGAGCTGGACCGGGTCCTGGGGGGCGGCTTGGTGGCCGGGTCTCTGGTTCTCCTGGGTGGCCCGCCGGGAGTGGGCAAGTCGACCCTCCTTCTCCAGATGGCTCGAGAACTGTCCCGCTCTCGACCTCCAGTTCTCTACGTGACCGGCGAAGAGAGTCCGCGCCAGGTCCGGATGCGTGGAGATCGACTGGGAGCCAGCGTGGCCGACCTGCTCCTGTTGGGAGAAACCCGGCTAGAAGCGATCGAGGACCAAATTCGAAAAATTCAACCGGGACTGGTGATGGTCGACTCCATTCAGACTCTCTTTCGTAGCGATCTGGCTCCCGCCCCCGGAAGTGTGACTCAAGTAAGAGAGTGCGCCGCCAATCTGATGCGCCTGGCCAAATCCAGCAACACTCCCATCATCCTGGTGGGGCACTTCACGAAAGATGGCCAACTGGCTGGACCCCGGGTTCTCGAGCACCTCGTCGATACGGTGCTCAGCTTCGAGGGGGAAGGCGTTCATCAGATGCGAGCCTTGCGCTCCACCAAAAACCGCTTCGGGGCCTCCCATGAAATCGGCCTTTTTCAGATGGGAGCGAAAGGGCTCGAGGCGATCCCGGACGCTAGCGCCTTCTTCCTGTCGCAACGAAGTGAGGGGAGTGCCGGCTCGGTTGTTTTTCCCTCGTTGGAGGGGAGCCGACCGGTGCTAGTCGAGATTCAGGCTCTGGTCACTGACAGTTTCGCAGCCCAGAAAGGAGTGCCCCCAGTGCGGCGAGCGGTGGGCCTCGACCATAACCGTCTAGGCCTGCTTCTGGCGGTTCTTCAAAAACGATGCCAGGGTCTCGGCCTGTCTCAGTCTGATGTCTACACCAACGCCGCCGGAGGGCTTAAGCTTGGTGAGCCCGCTCTCGACTTGGCTTTGATTCTTGCCGTTGCCTCCAGTCGTCGTGACGTCTGTCTGGACGCCAACCTGGCAGCCTGTGGCGAAGTCGGGTTGGGAGGCGAGGTACGCCCCGTTGCCAACCTGGAACCGCGCCTGAAAGAGCTAGCCAAGATGGGATTTGCCTCCTGTCTTTTGCCGGTCAAGTCGATCGAGGGGTTGTCGGCCAAGCAGTTCTCGCCTCTAAAGCTGATCGGCGTCAGCACAGTGGTCGAAGCCCTCGAAGCCGTTTCGATCCCCCTTCAGAGTCGAGCCAAAGCCGAGCGCGAAAAAGCCGAAGTCGCTCCTTTCTAAATTTCCACCAGGGTTTTCACCCGCTCAGGGTTAACAAAATATAGAGACCTTGGCTAAAATCGTTCGAGGCATGTTTTATTTCGTGTTCACAGTCTTCGGCGGACTGTGTGGATATAGTATTGCCCGACACACCCAGAGCTTTTACACCTCCCTCTCGAACGCAGGCAAGTTCACCAACTTCGCGGCCTTTATCCTACTCGGGATCTTGATCGGAGTGACCCTGGCTCCCGTCTTCGCCCAACTGGTGATGAAGACCGTCGACTCCATTGCGGTGGCTCTCCAGAAACTGAGCTTACAAGAGGTCCTTATGGGCTCAGCCGGGCTTCTTTTCGGCTTGATCGTGGCCTTTTTCACGAACGTAGCCCTGCAACAGATCGACTTTAGCAGCATTCCGGCCATCGGCACCTATGTGGGCCCCTTCCTGATTGTGTTATCCACCATCTTTCTGGGCTGCCTGGGCGCCTTCTTCGGAAGCCGCCTCGTCTTCATTCACAGCTTCCGGGACATCCTCGACTCCGGCGGTTCCCGCAGTTGGGGACGCACTCACTATATCGTGGACACCAGCGTGATCATTGACGGTCGTATCGCCGATATCGTCAACACAGGTTGGCTCAACGGAACCCTGGTGGTGCCAAGAGTGGTTCTTGATGAGCTGCAGCTTAAGGCCGATTCTCATCGAGAACTCGACCGCCAACGAGGGCGCCAGGGGCTGGACGTTCTAGACAAACTCCGCGACCTGGTGGGCATCGAAATTGAGGATAAGGATTATCCAAACCTGAAGGAGGTCGATCCCAAACTGGTCCAGATGGCCCTCGAGTTTAAAGCTCCCCTTATCACCAACGATTTCAATCTCCAAAAAGTGGCGACCCTCCAGAACGTGACGGTTCTCAACGTGAACGCTCTGGCCGCCGCTCTCAAGACGGTCTATCTTCCCGGTGAGGAGATTATGGTGAACCTGCTGCGGGAGGGGAAAGAATCCGGTCAGGCTGTCGGTTTCCTCGACGACGGCACCATGATCGTGGTTGAGAAGGGTCGAGACCATCTGGGCGACATGGTGTCGGCCGAAGTCACATCGGTGGTCCAAACCTCGGCTGGCAAAATGATCTTCGCCCGCTTCCGGGACAAGGTCACCTCCATCACCCTCAAAGAAGACGCTAACCACCCCACTCGAGAGGTTTCGACCCGCCCTCGCCCCGAGCGCAAAGGACGGAAGAAAGCCAGAGTGGCCGGTCAGGAGGGTTGAGCGTGGGCCATTTCGCCGTGATTACGGCAGCCGGTCGTGGCCGCCGTATGGGAGGCTCCAACAAACTGCTGCTGGAGCTTGACGGAGTCCCGATCTTAGTCCACACTGTGCGCCGTTTTCAGGCCAGCTCCCACATCCAAGCGATCGCTCTCTCAGCCCCCCCAGAGCAGGTGGCACAGTATCACGACTTGATGAGACACCATCGCCTAAGCAAAGTGGTCTGGGTAGTGGCCGGTGGCAGTGAGAGGCAGTATTCCATCACCAACGTCTTGCAGGCTATGGCCGAGCGCCTAAGCCCCGAGGACCTGGTTATGATTCACGACGGAGCTCGCCCCCTGGTGGACGAAGCTCTCCTCGAGCGCCTCATCGAGGGAGCCCGTCGAGCCGAGGGGGTCCTGCCCGTCACTCCCGTCAAGGACACCATCAAAAAGGTGATCGAGGGGCGGGTGGCCGAGACCCTCGACCGCTCCCAACTGTTCGCAGCTCAGACGCCTCAGACGTTTCGCTTTGGGCCGATCCTGGCAGCTCACCGGCGCGCTCTGGCCGACAATTTTCTGGGGACTGACGACGCCTCTTTGATCGAATGGATGGGGGGCAGCGTGGTCACCGTTGAGGGAAAAGCCACCAACCTCAAAGTGACCACTCCCGACGACCTGGTTCTGTTGCGCGCCTTCCTCGAGGCCGAATCGGTTGGACGCTGACACCCAACAAGCGTGGGACTACCTGTTAGAGGTGCTCGACGCCTACGAGCAGTATGTCGAGAACATCGGCAACCTGGGCTTCTCAGCTCCTAACCTCCTCTACTATCGAGACGAGGTGCAGGAGTTCCTAGATCTGTTCAAGACCAACAAAGAGGTCGATTTTAAAGGCGCCTGGCTACGTACTAAAGCCTGCGACGAGATTGTTCGAAAACGGGCCCAAGACGTCGTGGATGAGATCGGTCACGCCAACTTCAAGCAGTATCTGATCGTCAACGATCCCCCCAAAGCCCATTGGTGGTGGTATCTCCACCGAGTCACCAGCGCCCCTCCACCACCGCCTAAGGCCTGGGAGTTCTGGAAATGGCAGGTCTTTCAGGACCCTCCGCCTCCCGAGGAACCGTCTAGCTAGCTCTAGAGTGAGAGAGGATTTCAGGACCTTTTGAGGAGGAGCTTGCAAGATGGGCGCGGTCCAGTCTGGAGGAACATGCGTCTAGAACCTATGAGGCACCAGTCTGCCAAGCCGCCCAAGAGCCAGGGCCCAGACTTCAGTCACATCCGCAACTACACCGGCCCTCCCGACGGTCGTTCGGCCCCCTCTCACCGCTGGCTCGTCCGGCCCCTGGGCGCACTCATTTCGAGCCTCGAGTATCGGCTGGTGGTGGAAAACCCCGAGGAGCTAAACCACACCGGTAAGCGGATCTACTGCCCAACTCACCCGCGCCTTTTTGACCCTCTTTTCGTTGAGCGCCTTTCTGACCGAGACATGCGGTATATGGCCGCCGATAGAATCATGATCGGTCTGCCAGGGCGCCTTATCACCATGGCCGGGGCTTTCCCGGTGAATACAAATAAAGCCTCGATTGCGACCCTCAAGCATAGTCTGGAGCTGGTCGAGGCGGGAATCGGATTGGCCGTTTTTCCCGAAGCCAGGAACAGCCCCGACCCCAATACGGTCGGTCCACTGAAAGGCGGCATGGGCTACTTGGCCGTGAAAGGAGGGGCCGAGGCGGTGGTGCCTATCGCCATTCATTACCGACCCGACAACCAACTTCGGATCGGCGAGCGGTTGCTGGGTCTAGGCCTGACTGCTGCGGTGGGATTGGGAGCCTATCTGGCCACTCAAGGCAGCCCTCTAGCCCAGGCCTTTGGTGCCGTGGCCACGGGTGCGCTGGCTGGCACCTTCACGGGAGCCACTATCGCCAGGGCCAGGACCGAGAACCCAAACTACGAGAATACAACCGCGAAGTTTCAGGCCGGCCTCAAATGGGGCCTCATCGGAAGTCTGATAGGGGCCACCGTCGGTGGGCTCGTGAGCGGTTCCGTTGCCGGCCAGTTCCTGACTGGCGTCCTGGGGACCGCCTCCTTTCTGGGTCTGGCCACCGCCTTTAGTAGCCGAGAGGTTTGTTCCGTTCGGATCGGCTCAGAGCTGGTGGTCGATGACTACGTCTCAGGATACGGTCGTCGGGAAGCGATGACCAAGATCGATGAGGACCTCCACACCAGTCTTGGCCAGATGAAGGCCCTCCAGTCAGGCCAGCCTTACGACGAGACCGCCCCCAAACTCCGTCCTGACTAGAAGTCCGGCCGGAAAGTCACTTTGAGCGGCGGCCACGTGATAGCCGACAGGGCATACGACTCGAATGCTCTCGTGGAAGAGATC
>CAYRFU010000102.1:0-19772 GCA_964423525.1 uncultured Burkholderiales bacterium
TGGTCCAGGTGGCCAGTTCCATCATGTCGTCTCGCGAATGCCCCTGCTTCTCTCCCAGATGGATGACCAAAGCGGTGGCCCCGACAAAAGAAAGCAAGAGCATCGCTCCGTAGGCGTAGAGCTTAAAGCCGCCTATGGTGAAGAGAACCGGATACACGCCGGCCCGCCTTCGGGTCCGACGGGAATGTTCCTACAACCGAGCCAAATTGAGGCCCGCCACCACCGCCACCAAGCCAACGAAAAGGTGAAGGAAGAGGTTGACGAGGGCTGCCCCGATCTGCTGTTGCTGCACCATCCGAAACGTTTCCAGTGAAAAAGTGGAAAAGGTGGTGAAGCTTCCCAGAAAGCCCGTCATGAAAAGGAGCTTGGCCAGTTCTCCCGGGTCTTTTCCGACCTCGATTCGACCTGCCAAAAGGCCGATCAAAAAGCAGCCCGCGAGATTGGCCGTCAAGGTTCCGTAGGGAAAATCGGGGCCGAGTTTGAGAGTCATCAATCGGGTCACTCCGTGACGGCTGAGAGCCCCAAAAAATCCTCCCAACCCAACCGCGAGCAACTGATTCACCCTGTCCGTCTTGGAGCTGCCAGAAACCTCTCCCTGCGCTGACGAAAGAAAAACTCTCCCGGGGCAACAAAAAGTTTACATAGTTTACGAACTCTTTACTCAAATCAGGGGCAAAAATTCTCAATTTCACGTTACACTAGAAGAGAACTCAGTGGAGGATCTCTCGTGGACTTAAAACCCATGCTCGAAAAATTGAAGGAACGAGTCCAGGACGGGACCGATGCGCTCCGAGACTACACCGACCGCAATCCTGACTTTGTCCGGAAGGTCGGTCCGATCGCGACCTGTCTCTTACTCTTTATCGGCACGATGATGCTCTTCCGAGCCTTTCGGGAAGTGCCACCCCAGCCGGAAGCTTCACGTGGCCACCCCTTGGCCGCCCTCCAAGAGTATGATACCACACCCTCTATCCCGCCGCCCGAGCGAGCCCATCCGCTGTCGGCCAGCGTGTCGGAGTCCGTTTCCGAGCCGGAGCCGCCGGTAGCTCAGGTGGTGCGAGATGTCGCTCCCCCTGATTACGAAAGGGCCTCGGCGACCCCTGAGCCGGCCCGGCCAACGCTCGACTCGGAGAGTGAAGCGAAAGCCACCGTCTCACGCTTCTTTAGAAGTTTGAACGAGAAGAGCTACGGAGACGCCTACCGAAGCCTTTCCGAAGGATGGAAACACGACGTTCCTTTTCAGACTTTCGCCTCGGGCTACCGGACAACAGACGCCGTCGCGTGCGTGGTGGAACATGTTCGCGAGTATGAAGATGGACGGATGCGAGTGGCCGCCACGTTGGACGTCATCGAAGGCGGCTTCCAGGCCCGCTACGTCGCGAGTTACGTCCTAGTCCGAGAAGACGGTCAGTGGCGCTTTGACCGCGGCTACCAGCTCAAGATTTAAATCCTCCGCGTGTTTGGTGAAGAATACGCTCGATCCGTGCCAGACGGTGATGACGGTCTAGCGTCTCCCTTAGCTCCTGTTCGATCTTGGGTGATGGACGCTTTTCAGCTATAAGATAGTCGAGAAGCCGCTGGGGAATCGGCCCCACCTCCAGTAAGCGGCGCGCCTTTTCGAGCACCGCTCCAGTGGAGATGTCCACCTGAAACAGAACTTCTGAACGCAACGAACGAAGCAAGCGTTGAGGCTGGTCGACCACCCCTAGAGCGGCAGCCATTCGCACCATCTGATGGGGAAACTCCAGGAACCCCTCTCGCAACAGCTCCGGTTGCTGGGCCCTGAGAGCCCGAAAAGCGTCAGCCAGGCGACGGTCGTGTTGCTCGCGACGGGCGATCTTTTCGAGATGCATCCAACACGGGTCAGGGGCGTCGAGCAAGTCTGGCCAGGTCTCTAAGATCTGGACGGCGGCCCGACCGCTTCGACCTTTGATCAGAAAAGGAGAGGTCGTGACCTTGGCCCCGAAAGCCTCCATCAGCTCCCAACTCAACCCCGCTTCAAAGGCGGCCGCTAGCCAATAAGCCAATTTAGTCTGGAAGGAGCAGGCCGTCTTCCCCAGGAGCTTACTGGCTTGCTCCCAATCCCACTCGAAGGTCTCTGGAGGAACCTCAAGTAAACCTAACCAAACGGGCTGTCGCACTGACTCTGGCAACTGCAAAAGCTTCTCCCACCAATCCAAGTTAGGAAGACAACCCAGGGCCCGCCGAAGGTTCGGCTGCTGGGCCAAGGCCAGCTGGTGGTAAAGCTCGAGAGCCCGCTCGACCGTGGACCAGAGCTGTCTCCGAAAGGCGGGCAAAAGATCGAGAACAAATGGAGCCGGTAAAGTTCGGTCGGATGGAGGTGAGTCAAAGTTGGCCTCCAGAAAAGGATACAACTCTCCTGAACCCTCGCTGGGCAGGCTCTGACTATGGAGCCACTCCCGCTCTGAGGAGTCGGTCGAACCGAAAGCTTGTAGGAGACGCTCCTTATCAGGCACGACCGAGAGTGGTAGTTGAGCCAAAGGCAGACGCCGAAGGGCCAACCCCTCGCGACAGGCGACCTCCAGTCGGTCTTGATATCGATAGATGGCGAAAAACTTCACTTGCCCAGCAGGGTCAGAGGCGCACTGGTCAGTTCGGGCGCTTCCCAGACCTCCTTTAGCCACTCTCTCATAGCTACAATGTAGGCGTCCTCGCAACTCTCGAAAGTCGATTCTTCCAGGCCGCCGAAGGTGCCGTTGAATTGACGACCAGCCTGATCCTGGCCGACCCAGGTCCCGTAGAGAAAACGGTCACCATTGCTCAGACCCGCTTTCCAGACGCCTTCAAAAGGTTGCCCGTGGACTCTGCCACGGACCGACCCGAGATAGGAGTCTTCGCCCTGTTCATCCGCTTCCCCCTCGAAGGTGAGCGCCCAGTCAAAATCCTGACAGGCCACCTGGTAGAGGCCTGAAGCAGCCTGGCGGGTCAGGTCGAACGAAAGTTTGCCAACCGCTCTTTCCAAGCAGTCCTTGAGGGTCCCCACAAAGTGCCCAGCTCGGACTTCTGGTTGGTCCAGCAGAAAGAGGGAGGCCGCTTCGAAGAGATGGGCCAGGTCGTGGACGTGAAAGACCAGCCCCCGCTCCCGTTCGATCTGAACCCTTTCCTCTGGAGTCAAGGTTAAAACCGACACGATCCGGTCCGACCCTTCACACAGCTCAAACCGATAGAAAGGGTGAAGCAGAAGCTGATTGATCTCCTTGAGAATCTCCAGGTCGAGGAGATGGGGATGGTGGAGAGCTTCCAAAGCATAAGGGAACCCTTCGACCAGCATCTCCACCCAAACCGGTCCTTCAGGAGCATCCCATCGCTCCCGGACCTGTTCAGGAGAAAAGGAGCCTCGAGAAATCTCCGCCCACTCTTGCAGAGTCGCCTCATAAATCTGAGTCTCAGGCGTGATGAGCACCTGTTGATCCTCGGTCCACACTCTCAACTCATCCCAGCGCAGAACTCGAAGGTCGGCCGTAAAATCGTCGGGTTCATAAGCTCCGCCGGCCTCTTCTTCCAGGGTGAGCAACGTCTCGACCAGGTCCGGCACCGACAGATCGCGGAACTCGCCGAAAAAGCCGAAGCCCCGGTAGTAATGCACTAGCTCTGTCAGCCAGCTTTCGATCACAGGCAAGACCTCTTCGAAGAGTAGCGAAGCACGCCTTCCAATGCACCCTGAACTGAAACCTCTCTTTCGTCCCGACCAGCCCAACCAGTCCGAGCAAGAGCTCAAACGCTTCCTCTTTCAAGCCAAACGGCGAGGGGACCCCGAGCTTTGCTCACAGGTCACCGGGCTCATCCTTCGCTGCCAGGTGTTAGACGACCGTCTTGACGCCGCTACCGAGACCCTCAACGATCTCCAGTTTCTGCTCATCCAGTCGAAACTGAAAGGGGGAGACTGCGAGGCGCGCTACTGGATGGAGAAAGCGATCCTATTCCAGGCCATGGGTTGGGAAGAGACGGCTCAAGAAGATGCTTTAAAATCGCTCGAACTAGCCTCGGAACCGGTTCGAGAAGAGCTCGAGCAGCTAGCTCGCAGCAGCTGCCTGCTCCACTCGGGAAGCTAAAAACTCCTCGGCTTCCATGGCCGCTTTACACCCCATCCCGGCCGCTGTGATGGCTTGGCGGTAGCGCTTATCGACCACGTCACCACAAGCGAACACTCCGGCCAGGTCGGTTTTGACATCCTCGGTGACGGAATGACCTTTGACGGTCACGATATAGCCTTCCTCGTCCGTAGCGACCCGGCCGTTCAAGAACTCGGTGTTAGGGATATGTCCGATACCGAGAAACATCCCATCACAAGGGACCAGTTTCTTCTCGGTGCGCGGATCGTCGAGTTTCTGACCGGGCGCTCCCTCAGGATGGGTGACCACCTCGACCCCAGTCACTAATCCCTGGTCACTGTCGCCGACCACTTTGACCACTTCACTGTTCCAGAGAAACTCGATCTTCTCATGCTCGAGGGCTCGCTGCTGCATGATCACCGAGGCTCGCAGGCTATCGCGACGATGAATGATGATCACTTTGCGAGCGAAGCGAGTCAGAAAGAGAGCTTCTTCCATAGCCGAGTCGCCTCCGCCGATGACCGTCACCACCTGGTCGCGATAGAAGGCTCCATCGCAAGTGGCGCAAGAACTCACCCCTCGCCCAAAAAGCTCCGACTCCCCCTCGACGTTGAGGCGCCGGGCCCGGGCTCCGGTGGCCAAAATGAGAGCCTCACAGGTGATCACCTTACCGTTATCAAGCTCCACGGTGTAAGGGGGCCCCCCGTCCCGGAGTTTGACAATCCGTCCATAGTCGTAGCTCGCTCCGAACCGTTCCGCCTGCTGCTTCATATTCTCGATCAACTCGAAGCCACCCACCCCCTGAGGAAAGCCCGGAAAGTTCTCGACGTCGGAGGTGAGAGAGAGTTGACCGCCCGGCTCGTTTCCTTCCAGCACCAGGGGAGCCAGGTCGGCTCGGGCAGCATAGATAGCGGCGGTATGACCGGCACAGCCAGAGCCTGCAATCAGTAAAGTTACGTGTTGTGAGTCAGACATGGAGCCTCCTAAAATTGTGAATGGCAAGTTTACCAGTTTCTGTTCCAGGTTGTAAATCGAGCAGGGATTCGAAGGGTTCCAAGCGCACGGCCTTTCTATGGCTTGCAAATTGATCGAAGGCAAAGAAATCGCCACTAAAGTCCGAGAGCAGGTGGCTCAGAAAGCTGCTCAACTCAAGCGGGAAACCGGTGTGGTCCCAGGTCTAGGCACCCTCCTGGTTGGAGATGACCCGGCCAGTCACACTTACGTGAGAATGAAGCATCGGGCCTGCGAGCAGGCTGGCCTGAGGTCGTTCGGCTCCGCCCTGCCCACCAGCGCCAGCCAGGCCGAGGTTGAAACTGCTGTTCTAGCCCTGGCCAACAACCCTGAGGTTCATGGCATCCTGGTCCAGCTCCCTTTGCCAGCTCACATCGATGAGAAGAAAGTCCTGGAGGGCGTTCCTCTCGAGAAAGACGTGGACGGATTCCACCCCATCAATACGGGCTTGCTGGCCCGGCGGGGGGGCGATCCTTTGTTCGTGCCCTGCACCCCGGCCGGCTGCCTGGTCTTGTTAAAAGAGTCGGGAGTGCCTCTGGAAGGCGCTCGGGCTGTCGTCCTGGGTCGCAGCAACATCGTCGGGATGCCGATGGCTCTCTTGTTGACCGAAGCCAACGCGACCGTGACGGTGGTGCATTCTCGAACCCGCAAGATGGAGCAGCTGCTGGCCGAGGCCGATATTGTGGTAGCCGCCATCGGGCGCCCGGACTTTGTCAAAGGCTCCATGCTCAAGCCCGGTGCCGCCGTCATCGATGTGGGCATCAACAAGGTGGAGGACCCCTCCCGGGAGCGAGGCTACCGGCTGGTGGGTGATGTGGAGTTTGACTCGGCCAGGGAAGTGGCCGGCTGGCTCACTCCGGTACCCGGCGGGGTGGGCCCCATGACCATAGCCATGCTGCTCGACAACACCTTGAGAGCGGCAGGACGGCGTCAAATGGTCAACTCGTGATCATCTTCGGTTGGGGTCACCAGAAAGTGACTCGGATGGGGCCGGTCAAGAAGTTTGTTTGCCCCAACTGTCGCAATGAAGATTTCTGGGAACTCGACAAGATCGTCACCTGGATCACCCTCTTTTTCGTGCCTGTGATCCCTTATCGAACCGAACATCGGCTGGGCTGCCCTATCTGTAGAGTCAGCCAACCGGTTGAAAGCCCCGAGCTCGAAGAGTATCAGCAGGTCGCGGCCCACAACCTGGCCAAGTTGAGACGGCACCCATGATCTCGCCTCAGTTCGAAAAGTATCTCGCCGGCCAGGATTACACCAACTTCGAAACCTATGTCCGCATAGCGGTTCGACTGGGCACCAGCGATATCCACTTCGAGCCGATGCCGGGAGAGCTTCGCATCCGCATGAGAATCGAAGGAGAGCTGGTCGAGGCAGCCCGGTTACCCCATCCCCCTGGTCCCGCCAAACCTCACCCCCTGGTGGTTCAGATCAAAGCCCGGAGCGATCTCAATCTCCAGTCTCGCATCCCGGAAGATGGACGTTTCGATCTAGTGGTGGACGATACCACCCTCAGTTTGAGGGTGGCCACCATGCCCCAGGTATGGGGCGAGAAAGTGGTCATCCGGATTTTCGATGTGAGCCGGATTGAGAGTCTTGAGGGCCTGGGATTTCGCCAAGAGAACCTGGAGGCCGTCGAGGAGATTGCGGGACGGTCTTCGGGCCTGGTTTTGGTCACCGGTCCCACAGGCTCTGGTAAAACCACCACTCTCTATTCCATCCTCAACCATCTGAATCACCCAAAAAAAAATTTAGTCACGGTGGAAGACCCGGTCGAATACTTCTTTTACGGGGTCAATCAGATCCAGGTGAGCAGTCACGGGGTTTCCTTCCAATCGGCTCTGAGGGCCTTACTTCGTCACGACCCCGACGTGATTATGCTGGGTGAGATTCGCGACCGAGAGACGGCCGAGACAGCTTTTCACGCAGCCATGACGGGTCACCTGGTGCTCACAACCGTCCACGCCAAAGACACGGTTGGGGCCCTCACTCGCCTCCTAGATATGGAGATCCCTCCTCTCATTCTCTCCCAGGTTGTCAACGGCGTGGTGGCTCAAAGGCTGGTGCCCAAACTATGCCCAAGCTGTGCTGAGCGTGAGTATCACCCCCCCCTCGACCAGATTCCCACCTACGAGGCCAAAGGCTGCGAGAAATGTCTGAACACTGGATTTATCGACCGCCAGGGTGTTCAGGAGATGCTGGTGATGTCCGACCTCCTGCGGAAGATGCTGGCCATGGAAACGCCCGAGGAAGAGTTTCGCTTGATCGCTTTAAAGGAAGGGATGGAAACTCTCAAAGAGGACGCTCTCTTCAAGTCGATCAAAGGCACTGTGAACTATCGAGACGCCATCGGCATCACCGATGAACCGCTCGACCGGATCGTCAACGATATGCCGCGCCTGGCTTCTTATATGGAAATGTAGCCCTCCAAGAAACTTTGCCGCGCAGGTCTCGATCTAACGCCGGTCGAGTCCCTCGCGCCAGTCGCACCAGGCGAGACCGTATGGATTTCATGGAGACTACCTGTTTGGGTGGGTCTGAAACTACCCGTTTCGCTGATCCCCGATCAGCTGTATTCTGTCACACTACAGGTGGAGGTAAGAATGCAACTCGAAACCCTTTCTCAAGAATTTTTAGACCTGGTCGACAAAGTCGCTCCCCAGGTGGTGCGGGTCAACGGTCGCCGAGGTCCCAACGCTAGTGGACTAGCCCTGAACCACGCCCACGTCCTCACCTCGGAAAGAGCGGTGGGCCCCCATCATCAGGTGGAGATCGGGCTACCCGACGGCACCCTCGCAGCGGCCGAGGTGGTCACCACCGCTCCGGCCTGGGACCTGGCTTTGCTCAAAACAGAAGCGACCCTCGAAACCCTCGTAACCTGGTCGAACGACCCCCGGAGAGGCCTGGTTGTCATGGTCGGGCGGGACTCAGCGGGTCGCGCTTTGGGCAGCCCCGGACTATTGACCCACGTTGAAAACGGACTGGTCCATCGAAGCGCTAAAGCTCCAGAGTTTCTGGGAGGCGCCCTGGTCGACCTGAGTGGTCGGGTGATCGGCATCAACGTGGCCAATCCTCATCCGGCCACCCTGGCCTATCCCCAGATCCAACCGGTCATCGCCGACCTGATCGCCGGTCGCTCGGTGGAAGGTTCCTTCCTGGGAATCGGCCTCCACCCCATCGAAGGAGGGTGCGTCGTGGTCAAAATCGAGCCGGGAGGACCAGCCGAAAGAGCCGGAGTCCTGATAGGAGACTTCATCCGTCAGCTGGACGGTCAGCCTCTCCACCATCTTGACGACCTTCTGGCCCTCTTGCGCTCTCGCGTCCCCGGATCGACTGTCACTATTGAAGGGGAACGAGGCGGCCGCGCTTGGAAGCGAGAGGTCGTTCTCGAGCCTCGTCCCCGGCGACCCCATCGGGGACCGAGAGGCCCACTCCATCGCATCCATCGTTTCATGCGAAGAATCCATCACCACGGCCCTCCTCCACCACCTCCACCCCCCTTTGAGGAAGGTCCTCCCCTTTGCTAGTTCTGGTGGCGGCCGAGTCGGCCTCCAGTCGTCGAGGCTTGGCGGCTCTGGTGACCAGCGCCGACGATTTCGAGCTGGCTTCGGTTGGCGGCTGGGACCAGGCCGTTCCGCCCGGGACCTTTCTCCTCGGCGAACTGCGTCCCCAAGAGCCGATCCCCTATCTGACTGAGCCTTTCCTGCTCTTGTGCGACCGCCGCGACCTGACTCTGAGCCCTGGACCCGGACGTGGGGTTGTAGCCACCGAGAGCGAGGATGAGGTTTTGCTAGCAGCCATGCGGGCGGTGCGAGCCGGTCTATGGGTTACCGACCTGATCGAACCCGAGCTGACCTTGCCCGAAGGTCCCGACCGCCTCAGCGAGCGAGAAATCGAGATTCTGGAACTCCTGGCCGAGGGGTTGGGAAATCGGGCTCTGGCCGACAGCCTGGGAATCTCTGAGAACACGGTCAAGTTCCACCTGGCCTCGATCTATTCCAAGCTGGGCGCCAGTAGCCGCACTCAGGCCGTCACCCTCGGTCTCAAGAACGGGTATCTCTGTCTCTAACAGAAAGATCTGCACCACGCGGAAAACCCGTATGGCCGGCCCACCCTGACGCCCCTTTTGAGAAATTTTTCAGCCCCCCGTGATATTCTTGAGAAGGTCTCCAGCCGTCTCAAGTGCATAAAACAGGAGAGCAGTGTAATGAACGAAATTCGCAGCACGGGCCAGAACGTCAGGTCTTTTCGAGAACTTCCCCAACGACAGCAGTTTCAGGTCTTTGAAGACCTGTTCGACAAAGCCAAGCAACGACAAGACCCGACGGGTGGAATGGGGGAATTGGCCAACAATCTCGGATTAGATCCAGATTTCGGTGTAGCCCAGCTGGAGATTGGGATTCTTATAGCCGGCCGAGACATGAATCAGCCGGGGGCTGGAGACGGTGTCTCTGAACTGGCAGAAGCTCTTGGCCTTAGCGAGAACAAAATCGACGAAGCCCTGGGGCAATATGCCGCCGAAACCGCTAAGAATACCAACCCCCATGGCTCGAGCTCTGGCGGGAGCTTAACCTAATGGTTGTTTCCAACGTCCAAGAAATCTTCGAACGACAACAGGCGGACGGCAGGTACGTTTACACCGACACTCAAGTACGAGACGTGCTCCCCGCCCTATTCCTCCTGTCAGGGCTCGACCTTTCAGAGGCCGAGGGCGCCATGAAGCATCTCCTGGTCGAGTTTTGTGAAAAGGCGGGAACGACGTTGGAAAGCGGTCGCGATGAGGTAGCCCGCAAGGTCGCGGCTTACTACCGGAGTCATCCCCCTGAGCCAAGCTTGCTTCGGGAACTCCAGCGGGCGTGTGCCTGAAGGCCCTCGAGGATGAGGCCCGGGTTGAGGCTTACGAGCATCAACTTCGGGTCCATCTTGGGCCCTTTATCGAACACATTCGAACGGTCGACCACCATTTTTTTCCCTCCGGTGGATCGTGTCTAGGCGGTCAGGCTTGGCCACTCAGGCCACTCTTTCTCGAGCGAAGAAAGCTCGATTACTTATCTCAAGCCCTCTATGACGAGTTGGCCAAATGCCAGGATCGACTGCTTCGCGCTTCGGCGGACCTCGACACTCTCTGCCGAGAACTTCGACTAGACAGTCGATTTCTGAAAGCGCTCGACCCTAGTGGGGGCTTAGCCAACAAAGAGCTACTCTCTGTCTTTCGTCCTGACGGCTTCTACCATAGCGATCGCTTCCTGATTAGCGAACTGAACCTCGGTCCTGGTCTGGAAGTAAGTCTGCTCTACACCGATGTCCTTCATCGCATCCTCGCCAGGAGTCCGGTCATGACCGCGCTAGGCTGGGCCCCAGAGGCGATCTCACGTCCCTTCGAGACCTATCTGAACCGCCTAGGCCCGCTTGGGTCAGAAACGACCAGAGTCGTCTTCTTCAGCCCGGAACTCGAACAGGTTCATGCCTGGGAACAAACCCTGCTCCTCCAGCTGTGTCGGGAAAGCGGCCTGGAAGCGATTCTAACCAATCAGGAAGGGGATTGGGAGGGTTGCGATCTGGTTGTGCGTTTTACCGTCGGGGAGACCTATCTCGAAAACCCAGATAGATTGCAGTCCTCAAGCTTCCGAGATTCGATGGCCGCCTTTCTCTTTGGGAAAGGTCTCCTTCCCTGGCTTCACGAGAACTTTTCTCCAGCCGCTGGCCCGGAGGGATTCGAGCTTGAGTTGCTCTCTACCGAGTGGCCCAATCCAGAGCAGGTTTCTCGCTATCGCCTCAACAAAGATGACTACGTTCTCAAGAGGGCCTGGTTAGGGAAGCAAACGGCAGTCGGATGTAGTAGCCACGGGCGGGCCTGGAACAGTTTGCTCGCCTTGACCCTCGAGAAGCAAACCCACGTCCTCCAGAGCTATCACCCTCTACCTGTCGTCTTGATGCCGGTATTGGTCGACAACCGAGTGGAACGGATCCCCGTTCGCTTTGAGCTCTCTCCCTTCATTATTGAGGGCCGCTACGCCGGAGCTTTGGTGCGTTATGCTCCGGACCGGGAAGGGGTGATTCTCTCCCCTTCCCCGCCTGACCTGGGGTTCACGATGGTCTATGCCAGCTGAAGATCTCGCCCCACGCTTTCGGCTCGAAACCTGTATGCCTGGGCCTCCCCCGGAGTTACAAGCTGAAAACCTTTGTAGTATATGCGAAAAACCCGTATGGCCGAGCCACCCGGGGAAAGCTAAGTGCCAGGACGAGCGACCTTCAAGGGAGGAAGGGGGACACCAAGAGCGTCGGCTACGCCCTGAAGCTCGTGTTCTTCACCCTCAACGATCACCTCGTCGGCGGTGGCAATGGCCACAAGGTAGTCGATGATCCGATCTTTATCCTCGGCGTCGAGGTCGGCGCTAAGAGACTCAGCCAGTTCGTAGGCGGAGGGTAACTCCTCCAGGCGCTCGAGGATCTCGTCAAAAGCAACCTGGGAGAAACCCGGCAACATCCGTCGACCCATCTCGACGGCCATCTCCTTCTCCTCCTCATCGATCACGCCGTCCACGGCGATAAGAGAAGCGGCCAGGGCGGCCGCGATGCGCGGAATATCACTACCAAAATCTGTAATCAAAAGGACCTCCAACAATTCTGTGGGCGGGGATTAGGCCGCAGCCGCAGGACTCCTGCCGAACAGAGCCGGGAGGAGGGGTTGGGCGGTCGCAGAACGCGAGCGCTCATGGCCTTTTTCCTGGCGATAGCGAGCCTTCTCTTCGGCTGGACCGTGGCTCGTCGCTGGCTCAACGAGCCCGACCCCATCCTGTGCGCCGGGCTGACTCCGATGCTCGGCGCAGTGGCGCTGATCGCGGGAGCCAACTGGCTTGAGCGGCCCCAGATGGTCTGGTGGGGAGCCTCCCTACTGGCACTGGCTGGATTGGCCCGGTGGAAGTGGCCGGCCCCTGACCTTGAATTCCCGAGCCTCAATAGAGGGCAGCAAGCCGCGTTCCTAATTGGCTGTGTGGCCGTGATCGGTTACACAGTCTACAGTCAGGCACGCTTTATCGATACCGACAACTGGATTCATGAACCTCTGATCGCCACCTATATGCGCGGGGTCTTTCCGCCGGTTCACCCTTTCTTTCCGGACGTGAGTATGAACGGCCATTACGGCCGCGACCTGTTAATGGCCGTGTTGACGCCCGACCTGGCCGACCCTTTCACCACAGTTCGCTGGGTCAACGTGGTCCTCCAGTTGGCCACGTTCCTGGCTCTCTTCGGCCTAATTCGGCGGTTCGACCAGAGCGCGACGGTGGCCCTCACCGGCACCTATCTAGCCTTCTTCGGAATCTGCGTCGGATTTCGAGTGGGCCTGGTCGATAGCTTTGACGGCAATAATGGCATTGTCTATGCGCTGCTGGTGGGATTGTTCTATCTCATGGCCCGTGTCCTGGAGCTTGATGGGATAAGCTCAAAACCGCCACTCTGGTTGGTGGCCGGTGTCTACCTGGGGACCTATCAACTCGTCTACGAGACCCATTTCGGACTGATGCTCTTAACGGGCTTGTGCCTGGCTCTGCTGTTCGTGCGAGAGAAACGGGTCTGGGCAGGGGTGAGCGTGGTGCTGGTGGTGGCTGTGACCCTGGCCTGCGTGGAAGGGGGGCCCTTCACCGACCTGGCCAAAAGAGCTGGGCAGTCCGAACAGGATGTTTCCCAACAAAACGTAGCCCAGCATGTCAGCGTGACCTTTCCCAAAGCCGATTTCCTTCGCGTTCTGGTGACCACAGCCGACTATCAACGTCTCTCGGTGGCCTATAAGAGTGGACTCTTCCGGGAGTGGGCGCCAGCCATCAGCGGGGAGGGGTATATGCTGGTGGTCGACCCCCGATTTCTATACGCTCATTGGCTGCCTCTCTATCTTGCACCGCTAACTCTTTTCTGCTTGGCGCGAGCCCGCAATCGAATCGGCCTGGCCTTCTGGATCTTCGGAATTTGGGCCTATCTGACACCGGCTATGGTCGACTTTGGAGAGATCTACGAATGGGAGTATTTCCGATGGGAGTTCGCGGCTGGGTTCGGTTGGGCCGTGGCCCTCGGAATCTGCCTGGCCCAAGAGGGATTTACCGTTCCCAAGCCGTTCGAATGGGAAAATCTTGAGCAAGGTGGGAGACTCACCTTTCGTGATCAGTGGTGGCGTCCGACGGTGGGAGTGGTGGTCTTAGTCGCCTGCCTGGCGGCCGGAGAAAAGCTTCTGAACGATGCCGTCATCGATTATCAAAAGACTCGACTTCCGCTGTTTGAGTCGGCCGCTGACTGGCGAGTGCGCCAAACCGAGCTGGGGGTCACCCATGCCGATATGGAAGCTATGGCCTGGCTGGCTCAACGACTCAAACCGGGCCAGAGGATTCTGAGTAACCTGGGCGAGGAGACTCCAGCCGGGCTCTGGCCAGACTCGGTTCTGGCCACTCGCACCGGAGGACATCCCGCTGGCCACGCCCGACCGCCAAGAGACCGACGGGTTCACGCCCACCCCAATTTCTACCGCAACGGAACGGCCAAAGCGTTTTATCAAAGCGGCCGACTCGATCTCTTGGAAGGCCAGGCCGATTGGCTTTATCTCGATCTGGACAAAGGCCCGCAGGTCAATAATGACGAGGGCAGTCCGGTCTTCCAGGATGCCCAAGGCCATCGTCGTCAAATCTGGCCGCTGATGGCCCGACCCCGCGCGGAGGGGTCGGGCCAAATCCAAAATCTCAAGCTCGAGGCCGACCCCCGGGAACTGAGGCCTGGGACGCTCTATCGTCTGTCAACCACAGTGACCGACCCAGTCGGCTGGACGACTACCCGGCTCCTCGATAACGACGGAATCGAAGTGGTCGAACCGATCCGTCATTGGTTGACGCCCGAAATCCCCACACTCTATCTCTGCACCCCTCTGGAGGAGGGGGAATATCGACTCGAAGTGGGAGAAAGAACGCTTCCTGTGGTGGTCGACTACTTCGAGCGCCTGGCTCGCCTGAAGGTGCGGGTGGACCTGCCCGACAGCCTGAGACCGAAGCAGTTCGGCCAACTGAGAGTCGGCCTGACCTCACCGGACGGCCTGCAGATCCAGGCCCCAACCTCCCTACTGGTGAGATGGAAGCGAATCGAAGGGGACTACGTCTGGGAACTCGACCGCGTGGCCTACCCTGTAGAGCTGATGTTGGAACCGGAAAAGGAAACTCATTTCGAACTCGAAATATTCAGTCCGTGGGAAACAGGAGGTTACCAAGTGGAGTTGTCCCTGCGCGACGACACGAGCGCTCGAGTCGTTCCTCTGGGCTCCAGTTTCGGCCCGATCCCGGTGCGTTGAGGCTGCTTTCCAACCTTTCCCTGAAGCCGGTTGAGGCCTGTCCCCTGTGTGCCTCCAAAGTCGCACTCCCGGAGTTTCAAAGAAGGTTCTACGACCATCTCTTCGGCTGGGTTCGTTGTCAGGAATGCAGCCTGGTCTACCAGAATCCCCGCCTCACCCCCGAGTCGCTGCGAGAGATCTATAATTCTCCACTCTACTGGGAGGGCGAACAGCCTAGCCTAGGTTATCGCAACTACCTGGAGTCCGCCTCGAAACGAGCGGCCCAGGCCCACCAGCGAGCTCGACTGGTCGTCAATCACTGTCGGCCTGGCGCCCAGGTCCTCGACGTCGGCTGCGCCGCGGGCTTCTTTCTTGATGCCAGCGCCCAGGTAGGATTGCGTCCAACCGGGCTTGAGATCTCCTCGCCCATGGCCGCCCTGGCCAGAGAGAGATTTGGCCACCGCGTCTGGGAAGGAAGCATCACCACCTTTGAGCCTCCTCACCGGTTCCAGGCTGTGACCGCCTGGGGATGCGACTCTAACTTCGATCAACCGGTGGCTTCCTTCCAGCGTCTCGCTTTAGCCCTCGAACCCGGCGGCCATCTGTTCTTTAACTTTTACGACTACGACCACTGGTTTCGCCCCTGGCTGGGAGAGTTTAAGAAGGTCTACAACGCCCTCTACTTCCTGAACCGTGGTCACGTGGAACGATTGCTCGAGCGAGCCGGCTGCGAGCAGCTCGAGCTGCGGCCTGAGTCTCACTACGCCACCCTGGGTCAACTCGCCTATCACACCGGTCGTGTCTGGCTAGGTAGATTACTTCAACGACTCAACCTCTCGGACTTGTGCCTTCGCCTCCCCGTGCCCGGGAGCTTTGTGGTGGTGGCTCGTCGCCTCTAAGGCGAGTTTGTGAACGGTCTTTTAAATTCTATCCACAAGATATCCCAAGGCTAGAACCCCCACCGGGGAAAGGTTTCTCCATTCTATCCACAAATCGAGTCGAGCCTCAACGTAGTAAACCACTATCGAGCTTCCAGCCCCTTGGGGTCTTGATGGCGATATAGGTGCCCTCGTAGTTACGGATAGCCTCCCCTTCTCGAACCTCCACGGAAATGTTGAGTTGAACCCTGTCAACCCCCAAAGGGATAGCGTCCTTGAGGCTATAGCGCAGATTACGAGTGCGAGCGTAACCGCGAGAGAACGTCGGGTAGGGAAGCTCTCTTTGCCAGGCTTCGGAAAGCTTGGAATAGGCTGTCTGATGGTCTCCCCGATTGACCGCCTCGAGAAAAGCCGTCAGGGCCGTTCTGGCGCTCTCGGAGGGGCCGGTCCGGGGCAATTGTCTAGAAGACTGTTGAGCAGGAAAAGGATGACCGCGGCCCCGCGGAGGGGTGACATTGACGGTGCGAGCTTCGACGGCTGGCTGGCGCAAGAAAGGATGGAGAGTGCGCCCAAGATAGAATCCGAACGCGACCGTGAGAGCCAGGAGTCCGATGGCCACAGCCGCCTCGAAAAGAGCATTGGAGATGGGCCGCACCACTTCTTGGCCGAATCTCTTGCCGGAGTCAGTGGCCGACCTTCCGAGACTGACCAGAAACTCGCCAAACTCGCGGGTAAAGCGACTGGCCCCGGCCCTGAAGGTCACCATCTTCTCGTCGAAAGTCGGAGACGGGGGAGCCTCTCCGGGGGAGGCGATAGGCGAGGGCGTTATAGGGAGGGGTGCGGTGGGATCATCGCCCCCAGCGTCGTCAGACGATGAATCGGAAGAGGAGTCGTCCGAACTCTCCTCGGACTCTTGTTCTTCCTTCTCCTCTTCTTCGTTTTCTTGATCTTTATCTTTGCGCCGACCGAGCCGTCGCTTGGATAGCGAACGTCCCAGAGCACGTCGTTTGAACTTAGGCTTATCCTTCTTGTCGGCCATCTACCGGACTTCTTCGGCCTCCAGCTTGAGAAGCACTTCCAGCACACCCAGCTGCTGGCCGGGCGACGCCCGGAGTGGCGCGATCTCGTCAACCTCCCCTGCGGCATGGCCGAGATCGGCAACGAAGTCCTGAGCCTGGCTGGGGGTCTCGGCCGCAACAAAAGCTACGTAATCATGGTCATCGACGCGATAGAGAACTGCTTGGGAACTCTTCTCGTCTCGCAAATCACGCAGGATAGAAAGGGTACGCGAATTGGTGGGATCACGGGCTAGAGCTCGGCGGGCCAGCCTCTCGCTAACTTGAGCGTCGGGATGGCCGAAGGCCACCGCTGCCAGCATACTGGCCAACTCCTCTTCCTCAAGCTGACTGGATTCGATCTCGAGAATGGCCTCCTCGGCTCGACCACCCATGGCTAAAGACGAAAAGCGGTGCATCTGAGCGGTGGAACGAAGACCTTCGGCATCGGGATGACTGATGACCCGCTCGCTCATTTCCAGAGCCTTCTCCCAGGAGCCTTTGCGTAGATACACCAGCGCTTCGTTCAGGTCGACCGAGGCCTCGCTCGAGTCACACTCTCTGGCTTTGCCGAAGGCCTCAAGAGCCTTGTCGTGCTGGCCAACCTCAGAAAGACAGTAGCCTAGTTGACTCCAAAGTACCCAAACCGCTGGCGCCTGAGTCACGCCTTTGCCCAACACCTCGATGGCTTCTTTCAATTTGCCGCGCTCGAAAAAGACTCGAGCCACCAGCTCGTATCCTCCCGTATAACGCCGAGCTAGCAGGCGCTCCCCCAAACGCAGGGCCCGACTGAACTCCCCGTTCTCGATACATCGGTGGCCTTTCTCTAAGACTGCTTCGGCGTCGGCCCGACGGGTCCGCTCGGTCGGCCGACCCCGACCAAAAATCAGGGCTGACCCAACGGCTGTAAAGCCGGCAGCGACGCCCCACCAGAACTTTGACCTCATGGTTGTTGCGTTATCCTTACCTCTCGCCCACTCCGCGAAACGAGAAAAAAGTCCCTTCTACTGTTCGTCGTTGGCAGGCTATCTGCCTGGTAGGGAAACCATCTCTGACCTGGTAGCCACGGCTTTCGACCTTCGAACCCGAAAGGGGTGGGATAGCGCTTTTCATCCTTCAGGTAGATTCTCCACCCGATAGCCAGAGGACCCTCGACGGAAAATCCGTTACTGGAGAGTTCTAATTGATCGGGATCGGCTTGGGAGTAGCGCACTTTGGAAGCTTGCTCTGTGAAAGAATAGGAATAAGTCGCTTCACCCAACTCCCGCCCTCCGACCCAAACCTCGACTCGATAGGAACCTTCCACCAGGGGAGGCACTAAATAGTGCTCGACAGACTCCGTTTCACCCGCTCCGATGTCCAGATCGCACCAAAGCTTGAGAGGAACGATAGGGCCTCCCGGTTCGGTACCCTGGTGAGGGACCTGACGTAACTCTACAAAACCTCTCCAGGAAAGGTCTTGCTTGCCGGGATTGGTCAACCTCAGGAGGGCGGGGTAGGCCACCTCGCTCTGAAGCCGCTCAGAAGGTGGAAGCTCGATCCCAGCCAGGCTGAGCTCGGGAGACGGTCCCCCAGTAGCCGGCGGAGTATAACGCAGAGCCAGAACCTCCCCCGCCTGGTCGGACAACCCCATTCCAGGCAGCTCCAAGAGCCTCTTCTTACGCTCCTCATCGGCGCGAGCGAAAAGCCATTTTACCTGGAGGGCGGGCAAGGCCCGAACGTCGAGTTCCTGCCAGAAAACGGTCCAGTTGGCGGTGCGGAAAAAAGGAGCGATCCCATCCGGCATCCAGGGCGGAGGCGATTGATGACCCACCGTCCGCATTCCCGCTAACCCAGCCACCGTCGATTCTTTAAAGAGCTCCCAGTGGCTGCGGGCGTCGAGATCAATCAAAAGGCGGTCTTGAGGCAGCGACATCTGACCGAGACTCCCCGCTATGCGCAGTTCGTCGAGACTCAAATCCAGGACTTCGGAGTTGAGAAACCATTGTTGACTACTCGGGTAGAAGGGCGAAAAGATTTGTTGTTGCTCCTGGGCGGGAGCCTTCTGGGCTGCGATGAGAGCCCGATTCAACCGTCGCTCTCCCCCTAGCATCACCAGGCCAGCCAGCACCACGATCCCCACTTTGGCCGCCTTGCTAGAGGTTGAGGAAAAGAGTTCTCCCAAGGCCAGGGCCAAGCTCCCCGCGAAGCCGAAACCGGCGGCGAACTCCCAACGAAAGTATTCCTTTTCGTGGACCGGACCAAAATCGACCAGCCCGGGTGTGAGATAGGCGAAGAGAGCGAACATCCACAGGAGCAGACCCAGGCGATGACCACGATAAAAGAGATACACTCCCGCAGGTAGACCGAGATAAAGAGCCAGCCAGTGCATCAACAAGACATCGCGGCTCCAGATGTAAGCGTAACGATAATCGCTCTCCGTCAGGGGCGGGAGCAGTTGGCGAAACACCTTCCCCTCGTAGACATAGGAACGACGACGATAGACATCGGGCCCCAGCTGGAGCTGAAAAAGGTTCGACTTGGGAAAACGGATCTGCACCTTCTGGGCCTGGTAGCTGTCAGCGTGACTGACTTGAATCTCCTGGCCACCCAAGGCCCGTTTGGCTAAAGCCTGGATAGGACCCCCCAGAGAGGCTGCGAGTAGCAACGAAACGAGACAGCAAACCAGCCTCTTGGGAAGCTGAGCTTTACCGCTCTCAAGACCCCCCAAAAAGGGTGTCACCAGCACGCATCCCAACATCAAAATCATGTGAGTCTCATAGACGATGGCGTAGATACCGAGTGCCACTGCTAGCCCCAGATAAAGCTTCCAGGAATCCCACTCCGAGGCCGCCAGCAGGAGAGTCATCAACCCCAAAAGGACGGCATAGACCAACAGATTATTGTTGTCGTAGGTATCGAGCATTCCCACCCGGCTGCCTACGCTGATACCGTAAAAGAGAAAAAGAGGAAGCAGAACAGCCGAGATACGACCCGAACGCGCGCCTAGCCCGCAAGCCAGGGCGAAAAGGCTGATCGACAAGAGATGATTGAAGGCCCAGGTTGAAGCTTGGATGTCTCCCGAAGCAAAACTCAACATCGCGATCAGATAATCGCGTCCAAAGTGGCCTCCCAGAGTGAGGTCAAAGAAGAACGGATTAGGAGGCGGAAACTGACCCCGGGCCAATAAGGAGACGAGAGGAAAGTGGACCCAGTAATCGTCCTCCGGACCCACCACCTCGCGAGCGTGCATGACAAAATAGGCGCCCGTGAGGGCCGTCATCAAGACGCCGATCATCCAGGGTGGAAAATCGAGTCCCTGGAGCGGCTCAAGCCGAGAACGCTGGTGAAAGAGACCAGCCGCCAGGGCGACGATGGCCAGCATCGCGAGTGTCCAGCCGAGGGTGTGTCCCACCAGCCCGGCCCCCACCTGCCCCAACCCCAAGAGCAACAGGAGAGCCAGGGGCAA
>CAYRFU010000103.1:0-2142 GCA_964423525.1 uncultured Burkholderiales bacterium
GGGGTCGCTCTGGTTGGGGCCGGGGTGCGGCCCGGTTTGGTGGGCCTGCTTTTTCCGATGCTCTGGTTTGGTTGGGAGTCGACCGGTTTCTCCGCCCGTTGGGTGGGGTGGCACTGGGTCGATCGGAAAGGTCAGCCCGCTGGTCTCTTTCGACGCCTCCTGAGCCATCTGGTTTGGTGGAGTTGCTTGGGGCTTTGTTCACTCTCGCTGGTGTTCGGGCGGGCCGCTCTAGATGAGCGGGTAGCCGGCACTTTGATGGCTCCCAGATGAACACTTTCACCACCCGGGTTTGGGCTCTGATGCCTTTGGCCGTCGCCGTCAACGTCGTGATGGGGAAGATGGTTGCCCTCTTGAGGATTCCACTCTACCTAGATTCGGTCGGGACCATCTTGACGGCCGCTCTTTGCGGACCCCTTCCTGGGGCTTTGGTTGGCTTGACCTCGATCGGCGTTTTCGCTCTGACCCAACCCACCTTTTTCCCTTTCATTGGCACCGCTGTAGCCCTCGGCTTGATGGCGGGATGGTTAGCTCCCCGCGGATTTTTTTCGAGTCCCCAGGCGGCGGCGGTGGCGGGTCTGTTCGTCGGCACTGTGGCCGCCGTTTTGTCGGCTCCGGTGTCAGCTTATGTGTTCGGAGGAGTGACCGGAGGAGGCACCGACTTGGTGGTGGCCTTTTTCCGCAGCAGCGGTCGCTCCAAGCTAGAGGCGAGTTTGGCCCAGGGCTTGCTTTCTGACCCGATCGACAAGATGGTCACCTTTGGGTTGGTTCAGATGCTCCTCGCCAGGCTTCCTCTTCGTTTTCGTCAGGGTTTTCCACTCGCTTCCGTCCACGGCCATCTGGTGGCCCGGCGAACCGGCCCTAGCGGCAGGGCCTCAGGCAGGGTGAGAGTGACCCGTTCCGCTCAAGTCTATCAAGAAAAAGCTTCCGGTTGGCTAGATGAGCTCACCTTCCTGACCAAAGGGCTGAGTCTAGTCCTGGTCCTGGCGATGGCTCTGACCTGGCCAGCTATTCAGAACGGAGTCGTGGCTTTTCCCCTGCCTTTGCTTAGCGCGGCTCTCTTCTCGTTGGCGCTGAGCACCGGGAGAGGTCTCGGGGCAGCGCGTATGATGGTCTGGCTGTGGGCCCCTCTGGCCTTTTCGATGACCCTGATTAATGGGCTCTTCGGACCGGCTCCTCTCGGGCATTGGGGAGCCGTGACCTACTCGGAGCCGGGGCTGGCCGAGGGTCTTGGGCTGTCGCTGCGCTTACTGGCAGTGCTGCTGGGGGTCTTTCTGGTCTTGGATACGTGTTCCCCCGGTCAACTTTCGGCTGGGCTCGAGGGTCTTGGTCTCCCCCCCAAGCTGACCTATGTGGTGCTGGCCGCTGTGGCCTTTATTCCTGAGACGGTGCGCAGGGCTGAACAGGTCCAGGAGGCTCAGAGGGCCCGCGGTTTGGGAATTGGAGGATCTCTTTGGCAACGGGGTCAGAGTCTGATAGCCTTGCTCGGGCCTGTTCTCTTAGGAGGTTTGGCCGATACCGAGACTCGAGCCTTGGCTCTGGAGGCTCGCGGCTTTGGCGCTAACCGACGCAGAACCCGGTTGGAGGAAGAGGCCGTCGGAGGAGGGGAGTGGCTTTTACGCTTGGCGTTGTTGGGAGGGACGGTGTGGTTGCTGTGGTGATCCGTCTGGAGAGTGTCGGTTTCCGCTACGGCACTGCTCAAGAACTGGCTCTTCGAGAGGTCTCTCTGAACCTGGAACAGCCTGCTTCCATCGGTCTGACCGGAGGAGCCGGCAGCGGTAAATCGACGCTTCTCAAGATTTTGGCTGGCTTTGCACCAGGATTGGTTCCCGGGGAGCTTGAGGGTGAGGTCGAGGTGGAAGGAGACTGTCCCGCTTCCCTGGCCCCAGCCCAGCGGCTGTCACGAGTGGCTCTAGTTTTTTCCGACCCCGCTCACCAGATTAGCGGAGCCTGTGCCACGGTTCGCCACGAAGTGGCCTGGGGCTTGGAGAATCTCGGGGTTCCGCCAGCCGAGATGCGTTCCCGGGTCGAGAAGGTTCTGGAGCTGGCCGGGTTAGGTGATTTGGCCGAACGACCACCTTTGGCTCTCTCGGGAGGGCAGCAGCAGCGGGTGGCGCTGGCCAGTGTCATGGTGTTAGAGCCGGA
>CAYRFU010000103.1:2152-19748 GCA_964423525.1 uncultured Burkholderiales bacterium
GCAGTCCAGTTTGGCTCTCAGAGAGGTCATACGCCAGCAAGCCGGGACGGTCATTTGGGCCACTCCCCGCCTGGAAGAGATCGATTGGTGCGACCAGTGGTGGTGCCTTGAGCAAGGAAGGCTTAGTTACGTTGGACCACCCAAAGTCGAGGCCACCTGTTCCGCTCTTCGCGCTCCCTGGACCCGGTTGCTGGAAGAAGCTAGCTTGGGCATCCCCCTCCCTGTTACCGAGGAGCAAGCCTTGGAGCAACTACGGTGACCATAGAGGTTAGCCAAGCTGGATTCGATTATCCCTCGGTTATGGCTCTAGAAGAGATCACGCTGACCCTCGTTGGCGGTGAAGTGGTCGCTCTTTTAGGAGCCAACGGCTCAGGCAAGACGACCTTAGCCAGACTCCTAAACGGGTTGTTGGTTCCAACCCGGGGCGAGGTTCGGGTGGCGGGGCACCTGACCGCCGAGGTCGACACCAGCGCTTTGGCCGCCAAGGTCGGCTATCTTTTCCAGAATCCTCGTCACCAGGTGTTTCACGATCGGGTCGATGACGAAGTCGCCTTCGGGCCCCGCAACCTGGGTCGAGACGATCGAGCGGCCGAGTTTTGGTTGGAGTTTTTGGACCTGACCAGCCAACGGGAGCGTCACCCCTACGACTTGGGCGAGGCTGGTTTGCGGCGGGTGGCCCTGGCCAGCGTCTTGGCTCTCGATTCTGACTTCGTGGTCCTGGACGAACCGACGGCAAGCCTCGACCGGGGGGAATGGAGTCTGCTGGTTGGGGTGGTTAACCATCTTCGCGAGCACCACAAAGGGGTGGTCGTGATTACCCACGATTTGGAGTTCGCCGCCGAATTTTGTCAGCGAGCTCTCGTCTTAGAGCGGGGACGCCTCTATAGCGATGGTTCTTGTGAAGAAGTGCTGGCTGGTCCTCTCCCCGCCGGCCTGGTTCCACCGGTAGCGGCCCGCTTTTCCCGTCGTCTCGAGTGGCCCGGCGTCTTTGTTCGGCAGGAGACCTTCTTGGAGTATTGGAAATCGGGCTCCGGTGAGAGATTTTCCCAGGCGGATGGTGAAGGCCTCGAGGGGAACCAAACTGGCTACCTATGAGGCGGGAGACCGTTCGGCCCCAACTCTCTTCTTCATTCATGGTGCCGCCGGCTCGAGTTCCAATTGGATCTACCAGCTGCGGGCCTTGCGTCACCGGTTTCACGTCGTCGCTTTCGACCTTCGTGGTCATGGCCGCTCGAATTGGCCCGGGCGGTCTAATCTGGAAGAATTCGACCGTGATGTGGATGCTGTTCTTTCTGCTCTCGGTCTGACTGACCCAATGGTGGTGGTGGCCCATTCCTTCGGAGGATGCTTGGCGACCAGGCTGGCCCATCGTCGTGGCGACCTGGTCCACGGCCTGGGTCTTTTTGACACCGCTGGCCACCTGCCCCGAGGGGTCCTGTATCGATTGCTTCTGCTTTTTTCCTCACGGGTGGATCGCATTCGCAACCAGTACCCCTGGATGGTTGCGGCCGACGCCCGTGTAGTGAGTTCGGTCCTGAGGCACACGGTCAAAGAGTGGGACTGCTGGGACCTCTTTCCTTTGCTAACCATGCCAACTCTCGTCATGGCAGGCGCCCTCGATGTTTTGATTCCGGCCAGCCTTTCCCGCCGGATGGCGGATTCGTTGCCGCACTCTACCTTCGAGGTGGTGGCTGGGGCTGGCCACGTGCTCAGTGTAGAGAGGCCGGAATTGGTGACTGAGGAGATCCAAGATTTTGCCCTTCGCTGTTTGGACTCCCATTCGAACAGGAAATGATAACTAGGGCTCGCGAAGGCCCGGCCCTCTAAGGGTGTTGCCAACACCTATTCTGAGTGCTACACTGTCGCGCACAATCGATAATGCAAAATGCCAGAAAGGTTCGATAGGTTATGGCCAGGTTGCCGCTACTTCTGTCAATCCCCCACGGCGGCTCGATGCTTCCCCGGGAACTAGCCCCCCGCTTTGCCCTCAGCGCTGCGGAGCTTTTCTATGAGTCCGACCCCTGGACTCGTGAGATTTTCGCTATGGGTGAAATGGTGCAGGGACGGCTGGAAGCTGAGGTAGCCCGTTGCGTGGTCGACCTCAATCGTGACCCCGACCAACGACCTCCCGATCACCCTGACGGCGTGGTCAAGTCCCACACCTCTTACGGAAAAGAAGTCTGGCAGGAGGATGGATTCCCCACGCCCGACGAGGTAGAGCGTCTGTTAGACCGCTACCACCGGCCTTATCACGAGGTTCTGGCCCGGACCGCCAACCGGGGCAGCGTTCGCATCGGACTCGACTGCCACGCCATGGCTCCCATAGCGCCGCCCAGTGCCTCTGACGCCGGTCAGCGTCGCCCCTGGTTTGCTATTAGTAATTTTGGCGATGACGAAGGCGAAGGCGGGGATACCACCGCTCCTTCCGATCTGATGTATGCTCTCAAGGAGTCGATCGAGGCCGAGTTTGGGGAGGATGAGCGACCTGACGGGGTGGACCTGGTGCGTATGAACTACCCTCGCACCGGTGGCTACATTCTCGAGCGTCACGGGCGCGGCTACACCCCTTGGATCCAGTTCGAGATCAATCAGAACCTCTACATGGAGGAAAAGGATGATCAGACCGAGGTTCCCGACTCCGACCGTGAACTGATCGCCACCGTTCGCCGACGTCTTCTCAAAGTGATGGCCAACTTCACCGAACGCACCAACTAGGGCCTCGTAGCCTGAGGCGTCAAAGCAGTTCCGGCGCGATCACCTCGAGGGCAGCACCCAGGCGCGCCGGTGTAGGCCGGACATATCCGAACTCGTCAGGCTTCTCCTCTACTCCCGGGGGGCGAGTCAACAAGTCGAACTGGCCAGCACGGAGCTGCTCCCAATGGCCTGCAATAAAGGCGCCAGTCTCAGCAAAGTCCTCTTCGACGCTGGTGTTTCCATAGTCGGTGACGCTGTCGGTTGCGTCAAAAATTTCCGGATCGGGCCCCGCCTCTCCAAAGTGAAGATGGGAGAGCTGATGGGAAGCTTCGTGGCCTAAGACGCGAATCAGGTTGCCCTGGTCCTGCTCGGTCCACTGACCTTCGGGGCCGGTCCCGGTTAGAGCCCATTGAGGCACCCCCGTCGCTTCCAGCGCGTCTTGGTGGCTCCCACCGACTCGTTGAACAGAGACGTCACCGGTTGTCCGGTCGAAGATGGCACCATAGCCGAGGTCGGGCTGGATGTAGACACATCCTCCTCTGTCCCTTCTCCCCGAATGACATTACCGGTCTCGCTCAGTTCGGCCAAGATGTCGGCGCGCACCATCTTGTAGACGTCTCCGTCCCAACTCTCGTGATAACGGGCATCTCCGATATCCCGAGAGCGAGAGAAGACCTGGCTATCACCCTCGCGGGTCCAGTCGCCCCAACCATCGACTCCCTCATAGAAGTGCCTGGGCTGACCGCCGTAGTCGGTCTCGGAGTTGATAAAGCGACCTACCTTGGGGATTTCAAGTGGTGGCTCACCTTCTTGACCTACCACTTGCCAGTGGGTATCTCCCGGACCCTCGGAGGCGGCAACGCCATCGACCTCTCGATCTGCTGGCCAATGCTCACTGCCGGGGACCAGTGTCCGCAAAAGCCCTCGCTGATCTGTGGTGGTCCACTCTCCTTCGGGACCCGAGCTATCTAGTCGCCAGGCTGAGAGCTCGACGGGTGCCTGGTTATCTCCGTAGTAACCCCGGTCGTTGGATCTCTGGTTACTCCCAACCAAGTCGGAGACAAAGCCGGTGTCTTGGTAGACGTGAATCTCTTCAATGCTCGCGGCCAAGGGTTCGGGTAGCTGGCTCAGAGTTTGATTCAGTCTCACTAGTTGGTCTTCATCGAGGTCCCCTCTCACGACTGGCCTCGAGCGCCTAGGCTCTAGGGAAGTTATCCTCTCAGTCTCCTCGAGAGTCGGTAGTCTCAGATAACTGCTCGGGCCAATCTCTTCCTCGTAGTCAACACCGTCGTAGTTGGCCTCCCGGCCCAGCCTTCCGTTCTCGCTCCGGGACCAGTCGCCTCGGCCGTCGAGGCCCATTCCAGGCTGAGGGACCTGGGGGTCAGGTCTCCTCGGATCCAGTTCGAAAGAGGTGGACGAGAGTTTCTCCGAAGGCAGAAACTGGTCTTTGTCGCTGCCCCCCAGAACCGTGGTAGGAGCTGTTCCGAAGGAACGAAAGTGTCGCCAGGTGGACCCTCGACCAGAGTCGGCTCGAGAGGCAACAGGTCGGGGGCGGGAGCCCCAAGCCTGGCTCCCGGAGAGAAACTCTGCGCCACGCCCAAGGCAACCTCCGCCACATCAACACCATACCTTTCGCCCGGAAGCCCAGACATCCGACAGGGAGTCGAGAATGTGAATAGACTGTTAACTTTTTCTGTGCCTTGACGTCGTTCGCAAGCGGTCATCAGTTGGCCGTGCCAAAGTGGGGATGGTGGGAGATGACTCTCAAGTTTACCTCAACCCATCAACCTGGCCGGAGATGTTAAGGCCCCGATTTAGCGCGAGGCATGGCCCCACGTCTGGGGCTAGAACGCCAGATCGAGGTCAGGCCATCACCAGCCTGGCTTGCTTCCAACGGACCTCGAGTTTTGCCTCACGTTCTGTCAATCTCTGTTTTTGGGCAGAATAGAGTTGCTGGGCTCGCTGGAAGGCCCAGGCTAGGCCGGGCCATCAGGCCAGACCGGGCCGTTGCCTGTTTTGCTGGAAGGCCCAGGCCGGGCCATCGGCCCAGGCTAGACCAGGCCGTTGCCTGTTTTGCCGGAAGGCCCAGGCCATGACGGAGGATCTCACTCTTATCAGCCGAGACAAAAGGCTCCAAGCCTATCCAGTGCGGGTTGTTTGGTGATGGGACTGATGAGCCTTGCCCTAGTCGAAGCTGTTGAGGGTGGCAAGCTCAGCGAAGAGACGGGTTAGCTCTTGCTCCAGGCTATCGAGCAGAGCCGGGGCTTGGTCGAGTTGACCGGCTCGCCCGGCCTTCTCGAGCTGGTGAGCGATCTCTCGGGCTGGGATGGCGGCTAGTGTGCTGACGGCGCCTTTAATCGAGTGGGCCGCGTCGGCGACCCCTTTGGCATCTCCCTGGGCCAGAGCCTTGCGAGCGGCCTCAACTTTCTCGGGACAATCTTCTTCCAGGATCCCTTTGACCTCGAGAAGGAGCTCAGTGTCGCCGTCAAACTGCTCCTTGAGAGCTACCTTGTCGATGATCGGTTCAGCAGCCATCCCGTCGACTTCGCTGATTCAGCTTCTCGCCCTGCCTTTTCAGGCTGACGGCAGGGGGGGAGCACGTCTACCCCGTAACCTGAAGGTAGGCAACTCAATTCCTTCGGGGGGGAATGTGGCTTCAAGTCTCAGGCAAACTATCGGGCGACACATTCGTCGCATACGGCGCGATCACGCTATGACTCAACAGGCGTTCGCCAAAAGGATCGGCGTCAACGCCAGCTACATCGGGCCTTTAGAGAAAGGTCAGAAGACACCGAGCATCGCCACTCTCGAGAAGCTTTCTGAAGAGTTTTCGATTCCGATCTTCAATTTTTTCATCGACGAAGAGGTCGAAGACCGGGCTGCGGCCGAGCGGATCAAAGCTTTGGTGATGTCGCGACCCACCGAAGAGCGAGACTTTCTCTTGAAAACCCTCGAAGAGATGGTCAAGCTTCTCCGCCGCAAACCTCGCAAAAATCGGTCCGGTTCCAATAACTCCGCAGCAGCCCGACGCTAGCTGAAGGGGTTGGGTGGGGTCAAGCGAATCCCGTCCCCGGAGGTGGCATTTGGAGCTAGAAACCGTTATTGGGCTCGAAGTCCATGTCGAGCTTTCCACCAACAGCAAGCTCTTTTGCGGTTGTCCGAATCGCTTCGGGGCCGAACCGAACAGCCTGGTTTGTCCGGTCTGCCTGGGGCTTCCCGGCGTTCTTCCGGTGGTCAATCGAAAGGCCATCGAGTTGCATCTCGAGGTGGCCAGGGCTCTGGGTTGTCAGATCGCTCATCACTCAAAGTTCGACCGCAAGAACTACTTCTATCCAGATATGCCCAAAAACTTTCAGACCTCGCAGTATGACTTGCCGTTGGCTCACGGGGGTTGGGTCGAGCTTTCCCCCGACCGAGTGATCGGTCTGACCCGCATCCATCTTGAAGAGGACACAGGCAAGTCTATTCACTATCGGGAGATCGACGGTGAATTGGTTCCCGGTCGCCTGGGGGGGTCTGATGTGACTCTGGTCGACTATAATCGAGCGGGAGTGCCTTTGCTCGAGATTGTCTCCGAACCCGACATACGGACCTCGGACGAGGCTCAGCAGTATGTCCAAACTCTGCGTGACGTGATTCTCTGGCTAGGGGCCAGTGACTGTCGTATGGAGCAAGGCTCGCTGCGATGCGATGCCAACGTATCGCTGCGGCCCCGGGGCCAGAAAGAGTTGGGCACCAAGACCGAGATCAAGAATATGAACTCTTTCAAGTCGATCGCGGCGGCTATCGACTATGAAGTCGAGCGACAGGCTGAACTACTCAGTCGAGGGGAAGCGATCGTTCAAGAAACCCGAGGGTGGGACGAGACCCGCGGCCTGACCATCGGGATGCGGTCAAAAGAGGAAGCTCACGATTACCGCTACTTCCCAGAGCCCGACCTACCCCTTCTCGAGATCTCGCCAGCCTGGATCAAAACCGTTGACGAGTCTTTGCCAGAGCTTCCGGCCGCCCGCCGAGAACGATATCTGACCGTCTTCGAGGGGCTCGAAGTCAAAGAAGCCTCGTATCTGACCCAAACTCCTTTCATCGGATCGTTCTTCGAGCAAACGGTCGAAGGGGGAGCCGAACCGGCTGAGGTGGTCAAATGGATGACCAACGAGATCTCTCGGGTCTCTAATGAGACCGAGACCGAGCTTCAGGAGAGCCGCTTGACGACTGCTGCCCTGGCCGAGACTCTAGCTCTAGTCAAAACGGGCAAAGTTAGCGCCAAGGGGGCGCAAAAAATGGTAGAGCATCTCTTCAAGAAGGGTGGGCAACCTGCCCAAGTGATGGAGCAGTTGGGCCTGCTACAACTGTCCGACGAAAGCCAGCTCCGGCCCGTTCTGGAGGAGGTCGTAGCCGCCAATCCAGAAGTCGTGCGGGAATATCGCGAAGGGAAAAAGAAGGCTTTCAATGTTCTGGTCGGGCAGACCATGAAAAAGACCAGAGGCCGGGCCAATCCCAAAACGGTGAACCAGTTACTCAAAGAGATTCTCGATGCAAGCCAGTAGCGAAATGATGGCCGCCGGAGCCGTTCCTCTCGATGAGGCTCTAGACCGCTGGCTATCAGAGCTAGACTTTCATCAGGCCTTGGGAAGACTCCCCACCGAGGTGGTTTCCATCGAGCAAGCTTTGGGTCGGACTACGGCCGCCCCGGTGGTGGCCAGGCTATCAAGCCCTAACTATTATGCCGCCGCCATAGACGGTTTGGCGGTTCGAGCGGCCGAGACTCTGCAGGCCGAGGAGTCCTCGCCTTATCAGGTGCCGGTCGGCTCCCCCGAAGCACAATTTGTCGAGACCGGGTCGCCGATGCCTGCTGGACTTGATGCTGTGGTGCCCTTTCACGACCTCGACCTGGATGGCAACACATTGAAAGTGAAGAGGCCCTCCTCTCCCTGGCGCAACGTTCGACCGATAGGCGAGGACATTGCTGAACGAGAGGTGGTCCTGCCCCGTGATCACCTGGTCAGCCCGCTTGACTTGGGCGCGCTGGCCGCCTCAGGGGCCAGCGAGCTCCAAGTTTACCGCCAGCCTTTGGTGGCTGTTCTTCCCATCGGAAATCGGCTTCTTGAGGCCGGTCACGAACCCGGCCTGGGGGAGATGATCGATTCCAATAGTCCCATTCTGGTAGGTTTGATTCGCCAGTGCGGGGCCGTAGCCCAGAAACACAGAGTGGCGTCGGAGCGTCTCGAGGAGGCGGCTGAGGCCCTCCAGTTAGCCGCTTCGGAGTCAGAGATGGTAGTGGTCCTGGCGGGCCCTTCTCACGGAACGGCATTCTTAGCTCGCCTGTTCGCCGACCTGGGAGACTGTGTGCTCCACGGAGTGGCCATCAAGCCGGGCCACTCGATCGCCCTGGGCGTCATCGACGGTGTTCCCGTGCTGGGGCTGCCGTTTCACCCCGCGCCCGCCTTTTTGGCTTTCAGCTTGTTCGGCCAGACCGTGCTGGCCCGGATGATGGGCCAAGAGAGGGTGGGCCCCTGCTGGTATCCAGAACAAGCCACTTTAGCCCAGGGAAGCCTCTCTCCTCAAAATGTCGAGGAATACATCCGGGTCAAACTGGGTCAGGTCGATGGTCAGAACATCGCCGTTCCAGACTCGGGCGGAGCGGCCACCTTGATGTCTCTGGTTCAGGCCGACGGATTGGTCCGCGTTCCCCCCTCGGCCAAGGGGCTGGCCGCGGGTGCTAAGGTGGAGGTCCTGCGGTTGAACCCTTCCCGGTCGTTAGAGGGGAATCTGCTTCTGCTGGGCACCCACGATATTTGCTATGACATCCTGAGAAACTTCCTCTATCAGCGCTACCACGATGTCCGCCTTCACACGGCTGCCACCGGAGGAGCGGCTGGGCTTCGCTGCTTGCGAGACGGCTACTGTCACATGGCCGCCATCCATCTTTTCGACGAGGAGAGTGGTCAATATAATATCCCCCACATTCAGAGAGTCATAGGGGACGACCCGGTCGTGCTGGTCAACCTCTTTACTCGTCACTTGGGATTGGCGGTGGCCCTCGGTAATCCCCACGGTCTTACCGGCCTGGGGGACCTGACCAAACCGGGTTTACGTTTCATCAATCGTCAACCGGGCTCAGGCACTCGAGCTTTGATCGACTATCACCTGAAGCAGCTTGGAATCGAGAGCTCCGAGCTGGAAGGGTTCGATCATGAGGTGCGCACTCATATGGCTGTGGCGGCGGCGGTCCGGGGCGGTCTGGCTGATGTCGGTCCCTCTATCTCGACGGCGGCCCGAGCCCTGAGAATCGAATTCATCCCGTGTATTCCCGAAAGACTGGACCTGGCTATTCCCAAACGGTTCTTTAATCATTACCCGGTGAGGGCGCTGCTAGCCGTCATCCGCAGTAGCGCCTTTCGGCAGGGAGCGGCCGACTCTTTGACCGACTACGATTTTAGCGAGACCGGCAAGGTGCTATGGGAGACTCCTTAGAGCGGTTGACTCATCTCGACGCTCGCGGAAAAGCTCAGATGGTCGACGTGGGGACCAAAGAGGTCACTCGACGGGAGGCGGTAGCTCGCGCTTTCTTGAGCATGCAGCCAACCACTCTCGAAGCACTTCCTGAGGCCAAAAAGGGCGACGTCGAGGCGGTCGCTCGGGTGGCCGCCATCATGGCTGCCAAGAAGACCTCAGAGCTGATCCCGTTGTGCCATCCTTTGGCCCTCTCGAAGGTTACGGTCGATTTTCAACATCACCCTCCCGACCGTTTAGAGGTGCTGGCTCGGGTGATCTGCTACGGCCAAACCGGAGTCGAGATGGAGGCTCTAACGGCCGTAACGGTGGCAGCTTTGACGGTCTATGACATGGTCAAAGCAAGGGACCGTGGGATCTCCATCGGGCCGGTGGAGTTGCTAGAGAAAAGCGGCGGTGCCAGCGGTCACTGGCGGAAATAGAAACGGCCCACCTAGGGTGAGCCGTTTTCTCTTTGGGGAGAAGGGTTAGATGCCCATAAATTGGACCATAATCTCCCGAGGGCGGGGCCGATCCATCTCGAGAAGGAAGATTCTCTGCCAGCGGCCGAGAGTCAGCTTACCTTCGGTGACTGGAATGTGTTCCGAGCAGCCGATGGTCAGATGCTGACAGTGAGCGTGGCCGTTGGCGCACTCGTCGTCACACATGTTCACGGTGCGAATATCGAAGTTATTATGCTCGTAGTCTTCTGCCGGCGAGGCTAATTTTTCGAGATAGCGATACATGTCTTTGATCAACAAGGGCTCGTTCTCGTTGACGACGATACCGGCTGTCGTGTGCTGGCTATAGATGAGCACGTTGCCCTCTTTCATCCCGCACTTGTCCAGAAGCTCCTGGATGTTTTCCGTGATGTCGATGAACTGCGGCCCCCGAGATGTCTTGATGCGATTTGAAAAAACGTCGATGTATATTCGTTGGGAGGTTGAGGAATCCTCCTCATTTTCTTAACGATCCAGTAGCACCTCTCCGGCCGGTGAGCGAAGGTTGTAGTTGGAACTCATCGCTCGACCGTAGGCGCCAGCGGTGCCTACTAGCAAGACATCGCCGGGACTGGTATGGGGGAGCTGACGGTCGTGACCGAGTACGTCGCCGGTCTCGCAGATCGGGCCCACGACGTCGGCTAGTAGGGTGCGCGACTGGTCTAGTCGGGTGAGATTCACGATCTGGTGAAAAGCTCCGTAGAGAGCCGGCCGAATCAGAGAGTTCATACCGGTATCGACGCCAACGAAGGCTTTGGAACCTTTACGCTTGGTCTGATTGACGGTGGTCAGCAAGACCCCCGCCTCTGAGACCAGGTAGCGTCCCGGTTCAAGCCACAATTTGTAATTCGGGTAGTCGGAGCGGACGGCTTCCATCGCTTCGCCCATCAGAGTGGGGTCAATGCCACGTTGTCCAGGCCGCTCAGAAACGCCCAGGCCACCACCCAGATCGAGTACTTCCACTTCAGGGAAATCTCGGGCGACCCCGGCCAGATAGTGAGCCACTCGCACCCACATTCGGGGGTCATGAATTCCGCTTCCACTATGGGCGTGAAGGCCTTTCACTTTGGCTCCCACCTGACTCAGCTGATCTTTCAGCCGAGGGACCTGGTCGACCGAAATTCCAAACTTTGACAGGGGCCCGGCCGTCCGGACGTGGCGATGATGCCCTCCACCTTTGCCTGGGTCCATCCTCAGAAAAATCTCTCGAGCCTCGAACAGGTGAGGCCAGCTCTCGAGCGGTTCAAGATTGTCGAGGGTGACCTGAGCGCCCATCTCGAATCCGATTTCGTAGTCCTGTCGGGAGGCGAAGTTGGGGGTGTAAAGGAGCTCACCACCCTCGAGATCGGGAAACAGCCGGGCCAGATGGACCAACTCGCCGGGGGAAACGCATTCAAACCCCAGTCCTAGCTCACGGAAGAGGCGAAGAATCTCGGGATTGGGGTTGGCTTTGATGGCATAGAAGACTCGGTCGACGGCCTCCAAAGTGAGGAGGCTTTGGGCCCGCGCTTTGAGAGTCTCTCGGTCGTAGACGTAAACAGGGCTTTGCTCGGCCGCGATTTCCAACAGCCGCTCCCGGCAGTCGGCCCACCAGCGAGACTGGATCGGTTGAGGCTTGGAGGGGGACTCGCCTCTTTGTTGTTGCCAGGTCTGACCGATGGTTTCGTCCTCAGCCAGTCCCGAGAAAAGCAAGCTGTGAAGTCGGGTGACCAGACGGTCGGCCTGACCGTCGTCGACCACGAAGGTCAGGTTCAGATCGCGGGCCGATTGACAGATCATGTGGACCTTCTCATCCTCGAAGACTTCCAAAGCCGGGGCTAGTCGCGGGAGGAGCGAGCGGATTCTTGTGCCGACCAGACTGACGGTGGCGCAGGGTGAGACCAGAGTGGGTTTGCAGTGAGCCCGTAGTTCGGTGAGCAGGTCCTCAAGAGTCTTCTTGCCTATAGCCGCAGCGTTTTCGTCGAGGGTGACGGTGACGTTGGTTTCCGAGGTGGTGATCAAGTCGACCGACAGGCCCAGTCTTTTAAAGCAGCCAAACAGTTCGGCCAGGACGCCCACCTGTTGCCACATGCCGAGGCTGTCCATTGAGACGACTACCACCCCTTTTTTGGACGAGACGGCTTTGACCGCTGCTCGAGTCGGCCCTGAGCCAGGTTCGATGTGGGTTCCTTCGAGCTTGGGAGACTGGGTGCAACGGATTTTGATCGGAATGCGGTTCTCGCGGCAAGGTCCCAGACACCTGGGATGGAGTACTTTGGCTCCCACCGTGGCCAGCTCCTGGGCTTCTTCGTAGTCGAGTCTTTTGAGAAGCCGGGCGGTAGGAAGACGGCGCGGGTCGGCCGTGTACATTCCGGCTACATCGGTCCAGATCTCAAGTTCGACTGCCTCGAGCTTGGCCGCCAAATAGGCGGCCGAAGTGTCGGAACCGCCTCGACCCAATAAGACCGTTTCGCCGTCTTTGTTGGTCGCGATAAAGCCCTGGGTCAGCACGGCGGGATGGGACTCTAGCCTTCGCTGAAGCTGGGGGTCGGGTCGGAAGTCACAGCTGGCTGCCAGATAGCTCTGGTCGTAACGCTGACCGGGTTGCTCGATCGCTTTGAGGGCGGTGCGGGCATCGAGCCAATGCGTTGTCTCTAGATACCGGCTGCCTAGCCTGGTCGACATCAACTCCCCCGTAGAGAGTATCTGAGCTCGGACTCGAGAGGTGCACTCGCCGGTCAGGTTGATGCCGGTGGCCAGTCGCCTTAACTGTTCGAATTCCCCTTCCAGGAGAGTGTCCTCAACGCCCAGGGCCCGGGCCAGGTCGCGATGACGTTGCTCGATTTGGTCGAGCACCTCAGAAAACTCGGATCGCGGGGCTAGGCGGGCAAGTTCCTCAAGAGAATCAGAAATGCCCGACAAGGCCGAACAGACCACCAAGACCTGATGACCGGCCTGCCGTTTGGCCTCGACGGCGGCGGCGATCACCTGCCACCGCTCCACCGTCGAAACACTGGTTCCCCCGAACTTTAGGACACTCCAAGTAGCCATTGGTCGGGCTTCACGCCAGGGCTAGATTTCTCCTCGGCGATCATCCGGCTATCCGACCCGCGAGGATAGTAACTGAGCTGGGCCCTTTCAGCTTTGAGCTGTTCGACCAGGTCCCAGGCCAACAGACTCTCGCGTCGGTCGACGAACAAGCCTTCCTCTCCTTTGGCCGCGTTGGCTAGAAGGACGGAGTAGGGCGGCTTCTGGTCATCGATCCGGTTATCACCGGTGAGGTTGAAAGTTTGCCCGTCTTCCGTGACGAGTCTGAGGCTGGCGTCGGGCACCACGCATACTTTGAGCGTCGCCCGAGTGTTGGGGTCAAGGCCTAGCTGCTCGGCCAGCTCAGGGGCTAGCGACTTCAGATTGTAGTCGACTCCAAAGCGGTCGCGGTCGACCCCTTTGGCCGCTCGCATGGAGAATTCGACCCCTCGCCAGCGCGTTTCGCCCATTTCGAACTCGAAAGCCGAGTAGGTCTCTTGGTCGGACGGTTCGGCATCGGGGGGAGCCCCCTGAGCCGGGTCGTTGAAACCCTCGAATTGAGCCCTGCGCACTGTGCCGGGTTTGAGCTTGACTGAGTCCAGGGCGTCCACTCGGGCCTGACGGAAGGCGGGCGCGTCAAGTCCTTGATGAAGTTCCATGGTGGCTGCGGCCAGTAACTGCATCCCGTGGTTTTGGACCATATCCTCGGTCACGCCGGTGGCTCGGAAGTAAGGGCGGTCGTTGGAGAGAATAGTCTCTTCCATCACCACCTCGACCGATTCGACGTGAGCCTTGCTCAGGGTCTTATCGATTGCGGGGTGGTTGCGAAGAGCCATCAGATTGCGGGTGCCTGGATAGGCCAGGAAGTGGTCGACCAGCAAGATTCTCTCCCGAGGTCGTCGATCTTTTTCGATAGCTCCTGGGCGTGGGCGGCGTCATTACCAAAGGGCTTGTCGAGGATCACCTTGGTGTCGGGCTGGTCCATCAAGCCCGATTGAGCCACGGACTCCAGTAGATCTCCAAAGTATCGGGGCGGGATGGCTCCGTAGAGAACGGCCGGCTCAGGCCCCAGTCGTTGTGATAGCTGTGAAAAGTCGGCCTCGTTGCCCAGTCGCACGATGTCGAGTTGGCTCCCCTCGGCCTCGAGACCGGTCAGCTTTCGTAGGTTCGCGAAACCGGCCTCGGAGATGGGATTCGAGTCTTCATCGCCGTCCTGAAACTCAGTCATGTAAGTGGAGCCATCCACCGGTTTTCGGGCCGTCATGATGACCTCGTGGCGAGCGGGGTCGAGTTCATTGTCTTCAGCTAATTCGGCCAGGGCGTCTCGGACCAAACGTTTCGAGACCAGATCACCGGTGGCACCGAAGAAGACGAACTTGCCGGCCGGAATCGGACTCGAGGAGCCGATCAGGATGTCGTCGAGAGTCTGACCGGCGGTAGCATCACTCACTGGGCAGGTTTCAGGTTGGTAAACTTCTGTTGGGGTTGAACCCGACTCGAGAGCCGGGGACGAAGAGACCACGACTGAGAGCGGTTGGTTGGACCGCACACTTCCAAGAATCATCGTTTTCTCCAATACTGTTATGGTGACACTATGTGGGGTCGGGCCTAAAAAAACCTGAAGGAAACGTTCCCTCGGGCACCAATTCCGCCCTGTGGCTTATCGAGCTCTGGCTGAATGCGTTGAAGACCTCGAGAGTGTTGGGCAGTTGCGCCGCATCGAGGTGGAAGTCGATCCCTACCTGGAATTGGGTTGCATCCAGCGCCGCGCCTGCGCCGCCCAGGGGCCGGCCCTGCTTTTCACCAATCTCAAGGGGTGCCAGTTTCCCGCTCTGGCCAATCTCTTTGGCACCCAGCAGAGAGGTCGCTATGTACTCCGCCACGGCTACTCACTGGTCGAGAAACTGATCGCTCTCAAAGTCGATCCTACTGACCTGTTGCGCAGGCCGTGGCGTTACTGGGACCTGTGGAAGGGCCTCCACGCTTTTCCCATTCCCGTTTCTCAAGCGCCTTTTCAAGAGGTTCGCCTCAGTCAGCTCCCTCAGGTGGTGAGTTGGCCTCAAGATGGTGGGCCCTTTGTGACCCTGCCTCAGGTCTACTCGGAGGACCCTCGTCGGCCCGGACTGATGGCTTCCAACCTGGGGATGTATCGGGTCCAGATGGGTGGCAACCAGTATCGGTCCGACCGCGAAGCCGGACTCCACTATCAGATCCATCGCGGTATCGGGGTCCACCACGCCAATGCTCTTGAGCGGGGAGAGTCCTTTCGGGTGAATGTTTTTGTGGGTGGGCCCCCAGCCCTCACGTTGGCCGCCGTGATGCCGCTGCCCGAGGGGCTGCCAGAGCTTCTCTTCGCCGGGGCTCTCTCGGGAAGAGGTGTGAGAATGGTCCGTCAGGCGGGCTTTCTGCCCTTTCCGGCGGAAGCCGACTTCGTCATTTTGGGAAGAGTGCAACCGGGACGACTCTTGCCTGAGGGTCCTTTCGGAGACCACCTCGGCTACTACAGTCTCCAGCACGATTTTCCCGTCTTGGAAGTGGAGAAGGTGCTGGCTCGTGAAAAGGCCATCTGGCCCTTCACTACGGTCGGTCGACCACCTCAAGAGGATTCGGTCTTTGGAGCCTTGATCCACGAGTTGACGGCTCCCGTCATGCCGACCGTTTTGGCGGGGGTTCACGCCGTCAACGCGGTCGACGAGGCTGGCGTTCATCCCCTTCTTCTGGCCCAGGCTAGTGAGCGCTACGAGCCGTATCGCAGACGTAAACGCCCGCAGGAGTTACTGACTTGCGCTAATGCCATCCTGGGACAGGGGCAGCTGTCTCTGGCCAAGTTCCTTTTGATCGTGGCCCGTGAGGACGACCCGACTCTCGATATTCACGACACCCGAGCGGTCTTTCGCCATTTGCTCGAGCGATTTGAGCCGACCACCGACCTTCATTTTCAGACTCAAACGACCATCGATACCCTCGACTATTCGGGGAGCGGTTTCAACCAGGGCTCGAAAGTCGTGATAGCGGCGGTGGGTGAAGCCCGTCGCCACCTGCCTCAGGACTACCCTGAGGATGCTCCGGAGCTGCCGGGCTGTTTCGAGCGACCCCGAGTGGTCGCTCCCGGGATCCTGGCCGTGACCGGTCCCGAATTTCGGTTCGAAGCTGAGAGCGGAGCCGACCCGACCCTGGTTGCCTTTTGTGAAGCACTCGAGAATCATCCGGCCGGACGCTGGCCTCTGGTGGTGGTGGGGGACGATTCCGACTTCCTGGCTCACGACTTCAAGAACTTCCTTTGGGCTGCCTTCACCCGAGCCAACCCCGCCTGCGATCTCTACGGGGTGGACTCGTTCATTTATCAAAAACACTGGGGCTGCCGTCAGGCTTTGGTTCTCGACGCCCGAGTCAAGCCCCATCACGCGCCGGCTCTCGAGGAAGACCCCGAGGTGGTCAAAAGGATCGAAGAGAGAGCGGCGGGCCGCGGTCCCCTGGCCGGACTTTTCTAATTTTTTTCCGACTGGCCTGGCTCATTAGGGGCGTTATGAACGCTCAAACCCTTCTCGCTAACTATCCCAACCTGAGTGGTGCCTGCAAAAGCCGCTTAGGACGGGCTCAGTATCTCAAAGCCACCTTTGACCTGCCCGCTTACGACGGCCCTCAAGACCGTTTTGATGGCTGGCTTCAGGACCGACTTGACGAAGAGCTGATCCCTCTCTCAGGGGTTGACCGATGGACTCTTTCGGCCTCCAAAAAACGAACGGCCCAGGCCTACTATCAGGCGGCTCGTGAGTTGGCTGAGCAGGTGGTCGGGGACGAGAGAGCTTTTGAATACCGAGATGCTGGTCTGACCAACGCCGACGAGATCGTCGACCTTTGGGCTCAGCAGGCCCGATATGGCGACCGGGGTGAGACGGTGAAGAGCCTCCCGATCTCGGTCGCTCTTGGGGCCGTGGGAGCCATCGGCGGAACGCCTATTGAAGGGGTGAAGGTGGTGAAAGGCGAGCTGACCAAAGCTCTAGCGACGGGCCATGGATGGAACCCTATAATGAATGCTTTCTCAGGCATTTGCCTGGTAGGAGCTGTGGCCAGCCTGGTTACGGGAATGGCCACTTTTGCTGCTCCTCTGTTGGGTGGTTTGGCTGTGGCCGGACCTCTCCTGACCTTCGCTTCGCCTGTTTTGAGTCAGCGGTTTGGAAACCTCAACGCTCCAGTGCACGAGACGGCTCATGCCATGCAGTTTCTCCTGCTGGGCGATCTGCTCAACCAGGGCTGTATCGATAGCCGCGACTTTTTCGAGATTCAAAACGACGCCGATGGATGCAGCGGCTACCTTTGGGGAGGGGCCACCGAGAAGGCAGCCCACCACGCCGAAACAACGGGTGACCCCAGTCTTCTCTTCGAGACCATCCGCCAGCAGGGGACTGCCCACTTGCTCGAACGCTACGGAGAAAACACCCCTAAAGTGGCCAGGCTCCATGAGCGGATGGATTTTCACGAGCAGTGGATTACCCGAGCCGTCAGCCGTAGACCCTAAGATTCTTCAGCTCGATCCCTTCGTCGTTGTTGGATTGGTCTGTCTTGAGGCGAAACCGAAGTCGAACAGTCTTGTTGGCGTATTCTTCGAGCTCGAAAGTATGGGCTTGCCACGACGACCGCCAGTCGAAATCCTGAAGAGTTTCCCACTCGCCTCCCTCTGGCTCGATTTCGACGTAGACGTGGTCGAGCTGATGCTCTAGAGCGTAGTGAGCTTCAAAGGCGAGCACCGCCCCCGAGGGGATCTTGATGGACGAGCTGGTGAGCGAGATGTCGAGGTTTTCCTGATACAGTTCCCCCGGGCTATCCGACCAGGATTGGGTCTCGGGGCCTAGCCGGCACCTTCTCCGTAGAGCGTCACCTCTACCGAGCCCCGGAAGGAG
>CAYRFU010000104.1:0-19653 GCA_964423525.1 uncultured Burkholderiales bacterium
AGAGGCGGATATCGTGCTGGACCGGACTCAGGTGGGAGACCGCTACGTCCTGGAGCGAATGAAGGAACGAGGAGCTTTGCTGGGTGGTGAGCAGTCTGGTCACATTCTCCTACTCGACCGAAGCACCAGTGGCGACGGAATCTTGACCGGCTTGACCCTGGCCGCCATCTTGAACCAAGAGCGCGCAGATTTGGCAGAGCTAGCTTCCATGAGGCGATTTCCTCAACGCTTGGTGAACGTACCTGCCCGGAACAAAGAGCTTCTCAACAGCGATCTGGCCATCGCCGAGCAGATAAAAAAACAAGAGGAGCGCCTTTCCTCGCGTGGACGAATTCTCGTTCGTCCCTCAGGCACGGAGCCTCTGGTTCGCGTCATGGTAGAAGGATCCTCTCAACAAGAGATGGATTCCGTTCTAGAAGAACTCACCGACTTCATCCGCCAGCGTCTGGCTTAACGTGGCTTGATCAGTTCAGCCAAGCCCATGACGGCGCCGAAGCCGATAGCGCCAATGGCACCGGCCGAGATAATACCCTTGAGGGTGAGCCCATAACCGAGCAAGCCGCCGATCACTCCCAGGACAGCCATGGCCGGCTGGGCCCACTGCTTGGCGAACTCGATGGTTTCAATCCGCTTGTCATAGCAGGCTCTATGATACACCTTAGCATTGGGGGCGTTGCTGGCTGAAAAGCCTTTGGACCGGACTAGGGAGATCTTGCAGATACTGCATTTGATCACCTCCGTGCTGTAGCCACACTCTTCACAGAGAAGAGGCTTTTTGGTTTTGAGCTTCTCTAAACCGTAAATGTCGTGGTGGTTAATCTTCTTGTCACACTTGGAGCAGTTCAGCGGGTGACTCTCTCCGCAATGAGGACATTTGACCACCGTGACCGGGTCATACAGCTTTCCACATTCGCGGCACTCGTAGTGGGGCATGGTTCTCCTAGCCGAAAGCCGGCTCGATGATTGCGGACATAGACCCCTTGCAGCGACTGATCCTTGGGTCGGCGCCATAGGCGTGGATTCTGTCTCGCTCAAGTTCGGCCCGCTCGCGATGGGTCGAGAGGACTATCACCCTTCCCGCAGTGTCCACTTCTCGCGCCATCAGATAGCAGTCGGGTATCGGATGCCCAAACAGCTTATGAAGCATCTCGATGACATACTCGTAGGTGTGGTCGTCGTCATCTAGCAGCACGACGTTCCACACCGGAAGCGTCTTAGTCTGCGAGGCTTCGAGGTGCTCGTCTTCGTGAATGGGAAGCACGTCAGTCGTCGCCATATTCTTTAACTTCACCCCGGTTCTGGGAATATCCTCCGGAGGAGGGTTTTGGAAAGGGCAGCTACTTACTCGGCTTGATCTTGATCGGCTTGACTTCCCAGATATCTTTGGCGTAGTCGGCGATGGTCCGGTCTGAGGAAAACTTGGCGCTTCGGGCCACATTACGGATGGCCATTTTTGTCCACTCCTCCTGATCCACGAAAGCCTTGCTCACTCTTTCCTGGCAGCGCACGTAGGAGCCGAAGTCAGCCATCACCATGAAACGGTCGGTACTGAGAAGCTCGTCGAGGATGGGGTGGAAAATCCCCGGCTCCTCGGGCGAAAAGTGGCTCTGGGCCATCAAGTCGATCACTTCGCGCAGGTCTCGATTGGCCTCGTATTGACGATAAGGATTGTAGCGACCAGCCTTCATCTCGTTGACCTCGGGAGCGGTTAAGCCGAAAAGGAAGAAGTTCTCGTGGCCTACGCATTGACGGATCTCGACATTGGCACCGTCTAGAGTTCCGATAGTCACAGCTCCGTTGAGAGCGAACTTCATATTGCCGGTGCCGGAGGCTTCATAACCGGCGGTGGAGATCTGCTCCGAGAGGTCGGCGGCCGGCACCAAGATCTCAGCCAAAGAGACGCTGTAATTCTCCATGAACACGACCTGGAGTCGACCGTCCACATCAGGATCGTTGTTGATCACCTCGGCCACCGAGTTGATCAGCTTGATGATCCGTTTGGCCAAAAAGTAGCCCGGTGCAGCTTTGCCGGCAAAGATGAAGGTTCTGGGCACGACATCCAAAGCCGGGTTCTTTTTCAGCTGATGGTAAAGGTGAATGATGTGAAGGACATTAAGATGCTGGCGCTTGTACTCGTGGAATCGCTTAATCTGAATGTCGAAGATGGAGTCCACGTGAACTTCAAGCCCGCTAGTCTTGGCGATGAAATCGGAAAGCCGGGCTTTGTTCTCTTGTTTGATCTTGCGAAATCGCTTGCGAAACTCTCGGTCGTCAACGAAATCTTCTAGCCCCTCCAACTTGTCCAGGTCGGTCTCCCAGCCGGACCCGATCGACTCAGTCAAAAGAGCCGACAGGCCCGGGTTCGAGCCTTTAATCCAGCGGCGCGGAGTGACGCCGTTGGTCTTGTTGTTGAACTTCTCGGGAAACATTTCGGCGAAGTCTTTGAGCACCCGAGTCTTGAGCAACTCCGTGTGCAATTCGGCCACGCCGTTGACCGAGTAAGAGCCGACCACAGCCAGATGGGCCATCCGAATCATTTTCGGGTTTTCCTCTACGATCGACATCCGACGCACGCGGTCTAGCTCACCGTAGTAGCGTTTACGAACCTGATCCAGAAAACGCGCGTTGATCTCGTAGATCAACTCGAGATGACGGGGGAGGAGACGCTCAAAGAAGCTGACCGGCCATCTCTCTAGAGCTTCGGGGAGCAAGGTGTGGTTGGTATAAGCGAAAGTCGCCTGGACGATCTTCCAAGCTTTGGGCCAGGCCAGGCGGTGCTCATCCATCACGATCCTTAATAGCTCCGGAATGGCCAAGGCCGGATGGGTATCGTTGAGTTGAATGGAAGCCTTCTTAGGAAGATTTTCCAACGAATCGTTGTGACGCAGATGGCGGCGAACGATATCCTGAAGCGAACAAGAGATAAAGAAATACTGCTGTTTGAGGCGCAGCTCTTTGCCCTGCATGGAGTTGTCGTTCGGATAGAGCACCTTGGAAATGTTCTCAGAGTCGGTTTTGCGACTGACCGCCTCCTCATAGTCACCCTGGTCGAACTTCTTGAAGTCGAACTCCTCGGCGGCGGCAGCGCTCCAAAGGCGCAGGTTATTCACCGTGTTGTTCTTATAGCCGGGAATCGGAGTATCGTGCGGGACACCCAGAACATCCTCGGTATCGATCCAGCGGATGCGGTACTCGCCAGTGCTGTCCAAAAAGGCCTCGGTTCGACCCCCGAAGCGAACCCGCATGGTGTACTCGGGCCGCGCGATTTCCCAGGGGTTTCCTTGCTGGAGCCAGCGGTCGGGCGCTTCGACCTGGTAGCCGTTCTCGATCTTCTGTTGGAAAATCCCGTATTCATAGCGGATGCCGTAACCCATGACCGGCAGCCCGAGAGTCGCTGACGAGTCTAGAAAGCAGGCCGCCAGGCGCCCGAGGCCACCGTTACCTAAACCGGCGTCGTGCTCGGTGGATTCGATGTCTTCCAGCTCGACTCCAAGCTCGTCTAGAGCCTCGGCCATCTCCTCGTGGATGCCCAGATTCAGGAGATTATTGCGTAAAAGACGGCCCATCAAAAACTCGGCTGAGAGATAATAGACTCGCTTTGAATTCTTGGCCTGGTAGGTTTGCTGAGTGTCGATCCAGCGGCGCACCAAACGGTCGCGCACGGTGAAAGCTTCAGCGCGAAAGAGGTCCACGGAGGTCGCTTTCTCCAGACTACGCCCCTGAAGGTAACAGAGGTTGTCTTCAAAGGCGCGCTTGAGCACCACCTTCGACATGCCCGTGCGGTCGTCTTCAATGACAATCTTCGGCTCGCTCTTCTTGGCAGTGGCGGCTTTGGCTGGAGCCTTCTTAGCGCTCTTGCTGCCTTTCTTGGTGGCGGACTTCTTGACCGTCTTCTCTTCGGCTTGCTTTCGGACCATGGTGTGCTTCCCCTTAAAAAATCTTGTCCTGCTGTTCTGAGTCGGCCAGAGACTTCCTCTCCAGCAAGTCGGGCCTACGGGCCTGAGTCCTTTGCAACGCTTGCTCTTGACGCCACTGCTCGATCTTCTTATGGTGCCCTCCCAGCAAGACGGGAGGGACTTGGAGCCCCCTAAAATCGGCTGGTCGCGTGTAGTGAGGATGGTCCAGAAGACCCTGGTAGAAACTATCTTGCTGATAAGACTCCTGAGTGATGACCCCGGGAAGAAGCCGAATGACGGCATCGGCCAACACCATGGCTGGGAGCTCTCCTCCCGAAAGAACATAGTCCCCCAGCGAGAGCTCCCGGTCCACCAAGTGTTGACGAACTCGCTCATCGATGCCCTCATAGTGCCCGCAGAGCAGAATCAGGCGGGGCAAGCAAGCTAACTCACAGACCAACGATTGAGTTAAGGGCTGGCCCTGGGGAGTCAGGAAAACAACCTCGCCTGGCGTCTCGACCCGAGCCTGAAGGTCCTCGATGGCGGCAAAGAGAGGCTCTGGTTTCAGCAACATCCCTGGCCCACCGCCAAAGGGGGTGTCGTCTACCTGGCGATGCTTGCCGACCCCCCAATGGCGAAGGTCGTAGACTTCGACAGTAGCCTTCCCCAACTCTTGGGCTCGAGCCGGGATACTGGCGAAAAGAGGGGCAAACACCTCCGGAAAGAGCGTCAGGATATCGATCCGCAAAACTACTGGGGAAGGCGAGCGGTCACCTGGCCGCTCTTTAGATCGACGGCCAGGATATACTCTTTGACAGCCGGGATCAAGATTTCGCCTTCGCTCCCTTCGACGGAATAGAGGTCGTGGCCAGGGGTCCGCAGGACTTCTTTGAGTCGCCCGATCCGTTGACCTGTGGGATCGAGCACCTCAAGCCCCTCTAGTTCGAAGTGCCAGTATTCGTCTTCTTCGAGTTCCATCAACTGGTCGGCCGTGATGGACAAAATGGCGTTACGCCACTGCTCAGCCTGGTCGATACTGTCGACACCCGAGAGCTTAACCAGCACGCACCCCCCGTGAAAGCGAGTGGCCTCGACGCTCTTTTCAAAGACCACTTCGTCCAGTTGAAGATAGACCGAATCGGTCTGCTCGAATCGCTCGGGAAAATCAGTTAAAATGGCGACTTTGAGTTCCCCGCGGATCCCGTGGGGCTTGAGACATTTGCCGACGGCGATCAGGTCTTGAGCCTGCGGCAGCGACAAAGCCCCTAGCGGACCTCGACGACTTCCCAGTCTTTGAGCACAACTTCGGTGGAGACTTTGTCAAGGTAATTATCTCCGACCTTGAGCTCGATGGTACCCTGGACCTGATGAAGAGGGAGTTCGGCGCCGTTTTTGATCGACTCCGCCTCCTTGATGCGCCATTCCAACTCTTTGCGCATCTGATACAGGCGCGAGCGTTCCTTTTCCAGGCGTTGACGGTGGAACTCAACCTCGTGGGGGTCTTCAACATCGGCCGACTCGGACTCGGGGGTCATCTCGCCCAAGCGGGCCAAGTTGTCGTCGACTTTTCGAATCGACTCGCGCGCCTCAGCGATCAGCTGGTCGCGAAAGTCATCCGTGACGATGACTCTGACCGTGATCGGTTGGTGAATGGTAACCCGGCTCACAAAATCTCAACCGTGACCCGTTTGCCCTGGCGGGTGCCCGCGGCTTTGACCACGGTCCGCAAAGCCTGGGCGATCTTGCCGTTTTTGCCTATCACTTTTCCCATGTCTTTGGGAGACACCTTCAGTTCGAGCACCAAGCTCCGGTCTCCATCGACCTCTTGGACCTCGACATCCTCCGGCTCATCCACAAGCTGGGTCGCAAGGTAGTGTAGCAGTTCCTTCATCAGGGACCTCCCATAAGGTGTATAGCAGTCGACCTCGACTCACAAAGCGCGGGTCGCCTGAAGGGTCTCGTGACCAGATTTCTAGGCCGTCTCGACGGGCTCTTTGACGGGCTCTTCTTCGGCCGGGGCTTCGGCTTCTTCGGCCTTCGGCTCTTCGGGAGGAGCTTCTTTCTCTTTCCCGTTAGGCCACTGGTGCGCTTTGCCTGCGAATTTTTCCCAGATGCCGCCGTTGACGAGGAGGCGCTTCATCGCCTCGGTCGGTTGAGCGCCTTTCTTGAGCCAATCAAGAATGCGCTCTTCTTTAAATACCACCGTGGGCGGGTCGGTCAGAGGGTTGTAGTGCCCCAGAATCTCGATGAATCTCCCGTCGCGCGGCGAGCGCGAATTCGCCGCCACGAGACGATAGCTCGGTTGTTTCTTTTTGCCCACCCGGGTGAGTCGTAGCTTTACCATAAGGTCCCGTTTCCTCCATGTTTTAACGGGCTCGGGTCGCCCGCTCCTAAACTATTTAAAGGGGAGCCGGAACGGCATTACGCCTTTGATCCGCCTGCGCCCCTTCTTCTTCTTTTTCCTATTCTTTTTGCCACTGCCTGGTCCACCGCCAGTCAGTTTGCGCATCATCGTTCGAAGCATGTCAAATTGCTTCAGAAGCTGATTCACTTCGGACACGTCGTTGCCCGATCCTTTGGCTACTCGCTTTTTGCGAGAAGCGTTCAGAATGTCAGGACGGCGGCGCTCGTCTTTGGTCATTGAGCAGATGATCGCTTCCATCCGACTGAACTTTTTCTCGTCGACCTGAAGATTTTGAAGAGCCGCATTGCCGCCCATTCCGGGCAACATCTTGACGATATCCTGGAGAGGCCCCAATTTCCGGATCTGGCGCATCTGCCCGAGGAAATCCTCTAGGGTGAAGTTGTCCTCACGGATTTTCCTTTCCAGGGCCGCCGCTTCTTCTTCATCGATGGCCTGCTCGGCCTTTTCGATCAAGCCGAGGACGTCTCCCATGCCCAGAATACGCGAAGACATTCGGTCAGGGTGGAATTGGTCGAGGGCAGAGAGCTTCTCACCCATCCCCACGAACTTGACCGGGCTGCCGGTGACGTGCTTAACCGAGAGGGCGGCACCACCTCGAGCGTCGCCGTCGAGCTTGGTCATGACAATCCCGGTGACGGTGAGCCGCTTGGTGAACTCCTCGGCGATATTGACCGCATCCTGACCGGTCATAGCATCGACTACCAGAAGGGTCTCGTGAGGAGTTACCGCCTCGTGAGTCTTTTGGAGCTCTTGCATGAGCTCCTCGTTCAGGGTCAGGCGTCCGGCCGTATCGATGATGACGTAGTCATGTTTCTCTCGTTCACCTTGAGCGACGGCCGCTCGGGAGATATTGATGGGGTCAGTCTTGTCGCCCATCTGGAAAACGTCGACCCCGATCTGCTTCCCCAGCACTTCCAACTGCTTAATAGCGGCCGGCCGGTAAACGTCGGTTGCGGCCAGGAGAGGCTTCTTGCCCTTCTTCTTGAGGTGGAGGGCGAGTTTTCCCGAGGAGGTGGTCTTACCAGTACCGTTAAGACCGACCATCATGATCACAGTGGGACCTTGTTCGGCCTTGTTGAGCTCGGCCGTCTCGCCGCCCATCAGCTCGGTCAACTCGTCGCGGACGTATTTGACCACCAACTGGCCAGGGGTCAGGCTCTTCCACAACTCCTCGCCCACGGCCCGGTCTTTCACCTTCTTGATGAAATCGCGAACCACCGGAAGACTCACGTCAGCCTCTAAAAGAGCGCGTCGCACCTCTCTGAGTGCAACATTGACGTCTTCTTCCGTGAGTTTACCGCGGCCCCGCAGTTTCTTGATGACGCCGCTGATTCTTTCCGAGAGCGATTCGAACATAGCCCGCAGTAGTATAGGGGGGAAACCCTGCTCTGTCAACGATTAGACCAGTGAGGAAGGAAAAAGAGGGTCAAGCCCCGGGAGAAGGAGACCCTTCAGGAGGGATGACCTCACCCGCCGGCCCAGGGATTTCTAAGTAAGCTGTATGAACCTGGAGGGAGAGGTCGGCCCAGAACTGCTCAATCTCGTCCGGATTCTGCTGAAACCCCTGGCCCAGAAACACCAACACATAGGAACCTCGGGGAGTGTAGACGATTCCCGCATCATGAAGAACGGACAAGAGCTGCCCCGTCTTATGGGCGACGGTCGTTCCCTCGGGCAAACGGGCCGGGATCATATCGTTGCGCTTTTGACCCATCAAGAGTTGATGCATTTGGGTCGACCCCGGCAGTCGGCCTTCGCCCAATTCTTGAAGCAGCAACCCGACGTCTCCGGCACTAGTCAGGTTATCCTGCCCCTCCTCGATCACCTCAAAGTCGTAGATTCCTCGAGCAAGAACGGTCTGTTGAAGTCCCAAAACGCTCATCTGATGATTGACTTCGGCCATTCCAAGACGCTCGATCAGCATGTCGGTGGCCACGTTATCGCTTTCCTGAATCATCAGCCTGGCCAGCTCGGTCAACCTCCACAGGCTACCCGCCTCCTGGTCTTTCAGATGGCCCGAACCCTGGACCCGGAACCGTTCCTCAAAGACCATCTCCTCGTCAGGCGGAATGTCGCCCGCTTCGAGCCGCCGGTAGAGTTCCACCAGAACCGGCAGCTTGATCAAGCTGGCCGCCTCAAATTCCAGGTCGGTTCCCACTCCCACCGTCTGACCCAACTCCAAATCGTGAAAGAGGAGGCCAGCCTGTCCGGGAAAATCTTGAGAAGCCTGCTCTAAAACGGCTCGGATTCGCTCAAGCTTTTGACTTCGGGGGTCTTCGGCAGAAGGGGAAATCGGTGTGGTCGGCGTGGCCATCACCCCCATGCTCCGGTCAGGTGGATTAAGCGAAGGCTTGACAGGAGGCCGGCTGCAACCCCAAAGAAGGAGCACGATTCCCCCCAGCACCCAAAGCCTAATCCGCATACTTGGCCCCAATTACAGCCCAGCTGGGCGTTTCCTGCAGGAAACCCGAGAGACGAGGAACTTCCAGCCAAAGCGAGAACCCACTCAGCCGAATGTACAAAGAGATTCTCATCACTCGCGACGACCGCGAGGGCAGGGCAGCAGTCTTGGAAGATGGGACCCTCTCCGAATTTTTGATCGCTCGCGAAGAGCGCCAGGTTGGAAGTATTTACAAAGGCCGGGTGGCGAATGTTTTGCCCGGTATGAACGCAGCCTTCGTCGATGTTGGTCTCGAACGAAACGCTTTTTTGTGCGCTGATGACGCCGCCGCTCACCTCGGTGAAGACGCCTCAGCTAGCCTGAAAAAGCATGACATTCGAGACATTCTCAAAGTCAACGAAGAGGCTATGGTGCAGGTGGTAAAGGAGGCCGTCGGCACCAAAGGGGCCCGCGTCACAACCTTTGTAACTCTCCCCGGCCGCTACCTCGTCTTGATCCCCGCCGCCAGCTATGTGGGGGTCTCGCGTCGGGTCGAGGATGATTCGGAGCGGGGTCGCCTCCGTCAGATTGCCGAAAAAATCCAACCAGACGGCATGGGTATCATCGTGCGCACCTCTTCGTGCGGACGGTCCCAAGACGAACTCAAACGAGAGGTCGACTTCTTGGCTCGCTCCTGGCAGCGTATCCAGCGCAACGCAAAGCGCCGCAAAGCGCCCGCCTGCGTCCACCAAGAGTTGGCCCTGATCGACAAAATCCTCAGAGACGTTCTCACTCCTGACGTGAACCGACTGATCATCGACAACGGCGAGGAACACGCCAAGATCCTGGAACGGCTCGAAGCCACCGCCCCAGCTCTGGCCGAGCGGGTCTTCCTGTATGAGGACCCTACTCCCTTATTCGAGTTTCACGGCATCGACCAGGAGATCGAGAAAGCTCTCGACCGCAAAGTCTGGCTTGAGTCGGGTGGCTATCTGATCATCGACCGCACTGAAGCTCTTTGGGTGATCGATGTCAATACTGGCAAATATACCGGCAAGACCAGTCTGGCCGACACGATCTTGAAGACCAACCTCGAGGCGATGAGAGAAATCTGTCGTCAGTTGCGACTTCGGGACATCGGCGGCATCATTATCATCGACTTCATCGATATGGAATCGGCCTCGGACCGACGTCGGCTGATGTCAGAGCTTGTTGAGGAGCTCAAAAAAGACCGCACCCGCACCCACCTGGTGGGCATGACCGAACTCGGGCTAGTTCAACTAACCCGAAAACGAGAAGGGAAAGACCTCGACCTGGTCCTGCGAGAGGAGTGCCCTTATTGCAACGGTCGCGGTCGCATTCTCTCTCCCAAGACGGTGGCTCTGAGAGCCCGCCGGGAAATTCTCAAAAGCGCCGCCGACCATAGTAAACACGAGGCTCTCCTGGTTGCCTGTCATCCCCGCGTCGGGCTCGACCTGGTCGGTCTTGACGGCGAGGCTTTGGAAGCTCTCGAAAGCCAGACGGGCAAAATCATCATGGTCCGGGTCGACGAGGACTTTCACCAAGAAGAGTACAAAATCGAGGCCGGCCGTCGCAAAGACTTGAATAAGCGACTCCGACCGTTAAGTAAAGGCCGCAAAGACCGAGTCTATCTCGAGGACGGATTTGGAAAGGACAGTAAGAGCGCCCTGGCCGTGCTCGACGGAAACCTGGTTGAAGTGATCTCGGTGGGTGACCGATTAGGTCAATTCGCCGATGTGCGGGTCACCGACACGAACGGGGTGGTCTCGCGGGCCGAGCTGGTCCGCTAAAGAGCCTTCCCCACTTTCCGACGCAGGCAAGACAAGGCCTTTGTGGAAAGGCTTTCAATCCTGGTTGTAGCCGGAAGGGAGGGGCTCTCGATGCAATTGACGTTTTGGGGCGTTCGTGGGTCTTTTCCCGTGGCCAGACCTCATGTGCGAGAGTATGGAGGCAACACCTCTTGCATCCACCTCTCGGCCGAGGATGCCCATCTCATCATTGATGCTGGAACGGGCATTCGCAATCTTGGGGAGTATCTCGAGGCGAACGAACTGGCCAAGAAAAAGCCGGTTCACCTTCTGATCAGCCACACCCACTGGGATCATATCCAAGGGTTCCCCTTTTTCGCCCCCGCCTACCGGCCCGACTACGAGCTCCACTTTTACTCGGTAGTACGCTCGCGAAACTCTCTCGCGTCTCTCCTTTCTCAGCAACAAGACCAGAATTTTTTTCCCGTTCAGCTCGAGCATATGAGGGCCCGTCTCGAGTTTCATACTTTAAACGATGGCCAATCGGTCCAACTTGGCCCCTTCCGCGTGACCACCCGGCGTCTCAACCATCCGGGTGTCAGTTCCGGCTTCCGAGTCGAGTATCAGCAGGCTGTCTTCGCCTACGTCAGCGACGTCTCCCCGGCCGAGATCCTGGTGGCTGAGCAGTTGGAGGGGAGCGAACAAGAGATGCTCGACCACCTCGACCGGAACCAGTATCGCCTGGCCGAGGGGGCCGACATGGTCGTCTACGACACCATGTTCACTCCGGCAGAATACGCTGAAAGGAAGCACTGGGGACACTCGACTCCCGAGCACGGCATCGAAGTCTGCCAACGGTGTGAGGCGGGTTCTCTCTTTCTGTTTCACCACAATCCCGATACTAGCGATCGAGAACTGACCACTCAGGTAGAAGGCTATCGAGACCGGTTAAAGGGTCACAAACTTCAACTCAACGCCGCCCAAGAGGGCACCTGCTGGACCATCAAGCCAGGGGAGGTCGAACCTTGCGGGTAACCTTCTGGGGGGTGCGGGGCTCTATCGCGACACCAGGGGAGCAATATCAGCGCTACGGCGGTAATACCCCTTGCGTCCTGGTTACGGTGGAAGGAGCCCCTATCATTGTTCTCGATGGTGGGATGGGAGTCCGCTGGCTGGGGGCCGAACTGGTGGCCAATGGCCAACCGGTGGAATTAACGATGTTCCTTTCTCACACCCATTGGGATCACATCCAGGGTATTCCCTTTGCTCCTTTTATGTACATTCCGGGAAATCGGGTCGACATCTACGGGTTTGGAGGCCCCTCCGAATCCCTTCATCAAAATCTACTGCGCCAGATGCAGACCGACTACTGTCCGGTGCCCAATTTCTTTCTCCGCGACGATGTGGGCGCGACTGTGACCATGTTTGAATGCGACGACGAGTCTCTCCCCTTGGGTCCTGCCTCGGTCAGTTCCCATCAGGCGCCCTGTGGCGAGAAAAGGTCGGTGGGGATTTACCGAATCGAGGCAGAGGGTCGTTCCCTGGCCTACCTGACCGATGTAGAATACCCGGGCGGCCCCTCTGCCTGGCCCCAAGTGATCGACGTTATCAAGGGAGTGGACCTGTTAATTCACGACGGACAGTATCGACCCCAGGAAAGAGAGAAGCGCCGCAACTGGGGACACTCCACCTACACGGAGGCCCTGGAGATGGCCACTCTGGCCCAGGTTGGCAAACTGGTTCTTTTTCATCACTCTCCCTCCCGCACCGACCAGCAGCTCGACCAGATCGCAACCGAACTGGCCGACTCTGAAATCCCGGTTGAACTAGCTCGAGAAGGTTTGGAGTTCGTAGTCTGATGGGTCAGCTGTTTGTTCGTTTCGCTCAGCGCTGGATGCCGGATCCCTTCATCTTCGCCATTCTCCTGACTTTTCTCACCTACCTGGTGGCCCTCGTGAGCACCCCTCACGGAGCCCTTGAGCTGATCGGATTCTGGGGGGACGGGTTCTGGGCATTTCTGGAATTCGGTATGCAGATGTGCCTCATTCTGGTCACAGGTCACGCCCTGGCCGAGGCCCCCCCGATCAAAAGAGTGCTCCAATGGTTGGCTGATCGACCTCAAAGCCCCACTCAAGCCATCGCCCTGGTAGCCGTGGCTGCCTGCTCAGCCGCCTGGCTAAATTGGGGTTTCGGCCTCATCGTGGGGGCTTTGCTAGCCCGAGATGTGGGTCGGAAATGCCGCGAAAAAGGGGTGGCAGCTCACTATCCCATTTTGGGAGCAGCAGGTTATGCTGGTCTCGGCATCTGGCACGGGGGCTTGTCGGGTTCGGCCCCTTTGACGGTAGCCGACGAAGGTCACTCCCTCTTTGAAAAAGTGGGAGTCATTCCCCTCACCGAGACCGTCCTAACACCAGCCAACGTAGTTCTGACGCTTCTTCTGCTGGCCGTCATACCGCTAGTGTTGAGCGGACTCCAGCCGGAGCAACCCGAAACTTGCCACCTGGACGACCCCCAGCCGTCAGAGGAAGTCGAAGGAGACCCCACGCCGGCCCAACGATTGGATGGCGCTCCAGCCTTGGCCTGGGCTGTCGTCCTGTTCGGCCTGGCCTGGCTGGTGGCTCGCACTCCAGCCTTGGGTCTCAATACGGTCAACTTCCTTTTCCTGGTGCTGGGAATGGCCCTGCACGGATCGCCTAAAGCCTACTCCAGAGCTATCGGTGTGGCCACCTCCGGGGTCTCGGGGATCATTCTTCAGTTTCCTTTCTACGCCGGAATTATGGGGATCATGCAGTCTTCTGGCCTGATCGCTTTGATCGCCTCCGGTTTTGTGACCGCTTCAGAGACCATTTTCGCCGCCACCGGGGTCCAGGTTTTTTACTTGTTGAGCTTTTTGTCAGCCGGCCTGGTCAATCTGTTTGTGCCTAGCGGGGGTGGCCAGTGGATTGTCCAGGGTCCCATCGTGGTGGAGGCGGCCCAGGCTCTGAAGCTCAACGAGCCTTTGGCCATCATGGCCATCGCCTACGGTGACCAGTGGACCAACATGTTGCAACCGTTTTGGGCCCTTCCTCTACTGGCCATCACGGGGCTTGAGGCCCGGCAGCTAATCGGCTACACCATCCCGGTGATGTTGGCCACTGGTTTGGTGTTCGCAGCTCGTCTGCTGGCAGGTTTCTAAGGTCCCCGCCGGAAGATCGAAAGATGAGCCGCATCGTGGTTTTCGTCTTGCTGCTGGGCTTGACAGCTCAGGCCGAGATGCGATTTTTGAACAACACCGATCAGAGCCTCAAAGTGGAGAGTTTTGATGCTCAGGGTCGTCTTCACTCGGGCTTGGTGGCCCCCGGACTGATCCTTTCTGACCCCGTCGGCGCTCCCGCCAAGCCTCGTTCTGACGAGGTCTTGGTGATCCGGTCGGTGGCTGGTGAGCTGCTCTATAGCGACAAGCGGAAAGCCGGCTACGTCTACCTTCTCAACCCGCGGGGCGACAGAATCTCGGTGGTCGAGCTGGGTCGCTTTCAAGGCAGCATCCTGGGTTCCCCTCCGCGAGTTCTCAACGCCAGCCAGAAAGACTTGACCCTCCATTTTGTTTATGACGACTTTTCTCAAGAAGAGACCCGGGTCGACCAGCCTTCCTCCCAGCAAAAACTGCTGCCGGTGGTGGTGGGTCACCCCGACAAAAAAGTGTTGGAGACCCAGATCGTAGCCGAAGGTCTGTCCACCACCACCTTGCTCCAAAGCGGTCGGGTCTACCTGATTCAGGTCAAAGCCGGCCAGCTTGAAGCAGAAGTGGTTGCCATCAACTAAGCAGTGATCAGAAAGTAGTAGACGGAGGCGATCCGGAGCAACCGGAAAAAAGCCATCTTCCAACTCTCGGGACCCGCTGTCACCAAGCCGTCACGGATCATCAACACCAGGCACCCCCCGAGCTCTTTTAGACAAGAAAAGACAGGACGACCGCGGCGCTCTCGGCAGCGTTGCAGTAGGGGGTGGTCAGCATCGTCTAGTTGAAAACGAGGGGCGTTCTCCAACTCCAAGAGCTGGCGTGCCTCGATCCGACTCCAGGGTAGCATCTTGCGGCGGAATGTCTCGAAAGTCCAATTGTTATAAGCAGGCCGATGCTCAAGCAAAAGGTCGTGGCGAACCTCGAGCCGGCCGTAGGTGCCGGGAGCCAGGTGGGTGATGCCGAGAAAATACATCTTTTGACGCCGAAACAGGCAGGCCATGAGATTGCGACTAAAGGGCCCCTTCTCGACATAACCATCAGGGGTGCTGGACGGCCAGCGAAGAGCGAAGGCATCGACATCTTGGCGGGCCATCAAACCCGGTAGAGCCGTTCGGGTCTCAGCCGGCAGGAACTCGTCGGGATCGATCCTCAAGACCCATTCACAACGAGCCTGCTCGAAGGTGAAGGCCCGATGAGACTCCGAGGAACCGTGAAAGGGACGCTCGTAGACCCGGGCTCCAAAGCGATGGGCGATCTCAAGACTTCGATCTCGGCAGGGGCCGTCGTGGGCCACCACCAACTCATCAACCGCCCCTTCAATGCTCACGAGACACCGCTCTAGATACTGTTCGTCGTTATGCACGATGATGCAGGCCGAAAGCGACATTAGCTTTCTATACCCGTTCTGACCACCGCTCCCACCACTGAGTGAAAATCAGAAGCGACCACAGCTGGTCTTCCCATCCGCATCCGTAGTCTAAGAACTCTCGCCATTTGCGCTGAGCCACCTCGGGACGGAAGAAGCCTTGACCATCTAGCCGGCTAAGAAGATGGCCAGCCCAATCCTGAAAGGGTCCCCGCAACCAATCGCCCAGGGGGACACAAAAACCTTGTTTAGGACGATTCACCAGCTTCTCGGGGACCAACTGATAGAGGAGTTGCCGGAGAATCCATTTGAACTGGCCTGCTCGATACTTCTGGGCCAGCGGCAATGACCAGGCTAGCTCTACGACGCGATGGTCCAGCAAAGGGGAACGAACCTCCAGACCCCAGGCCATACTCGCTCGATCGACTTTGGTCAGAATTCCATCCGGTAAAAGGGTGGTCACATCGTAGAACATCAAGCTCTCCAGGTCGGATGCCTCGATCACCATACGGGATTCGAAGGCCGGGCTCGGCAGAAAGGGGTCGATCAGAATCTGTTCAGGTCGATTCCAGAAGCCAGCCAACCGATCGTAGTTGTCACGCAGACGAGTCGCTCCCAACAGCTCTTGGAGGCCGTGGACTCGGTTGGCCAAATAGGGAGACAAGCGGGCCCACCAAGTAGGCGGAACCCCCTCGAGCAAGCGGCCAAGCCGGCGACGCAAGTCAACAGGCCAAAGAGCCAAAAAACTCCACTGGTTCGCGCAAAGAGGGTAACGGTCGTAGCCAAAAAAGAGCGAATCCCCGTCGTCTCCGCTGAGAGCGACCGTCACCTCTTGGCGAGCCGCCTGGCAGATCAAAAGGGTCGGTAGCTGAGAAGGGTCGCAAAACGGCTCATCAAAGTAGTTCGGCAAGCAGGGGATGAGTTCCCGGGCCTGATGGGCCGACAAGCGCACCTCGCAGTGGTCGGTGCCGAGAAAATCGGCCACCCCGCGAGCCTGGTTCGACTCGTCGAAAGCGGCCTCCTCAAAGCCCATAGTGTAAGTCCGAAGCGGTCGAGAGCTTTGGCGCTGAGCCAGAGCCGCCACCAACGATGAATCCACCCCACCCGACAGCAGCAGTCCGAGGGGAACGTCGGAAACCAGACGTTGAGAGACCGCCCGTTCCAGCTCGATTCGAAGGTCCTGGAGGGCCTGGCCCTCGCTCCTAGGCCGCACTTGCCCGACCGGATGAGACCAGTATTCGACCAGCGCCTTCCCGTTCCAATAGTGGCCAGGTGGGAGCTTGGAGATCCCTGTGAAAATCGACAGCGGGGCGGGCACGTATCCGTAACGGAGAAAAAGCCCAAGGGCTTGTCGATCGACGCGGCTGGAAAAATCCGGATGAGCTCTGAAGGCGGTCAACTCGGAGCTAAACAAAAAGTCTCGGCCCAGTTGCCCATAGTAGAGCGGCTTTTGCCCGATCCGGTCCCGGGCTAAAAAGCAGCGACGCCCATCCCAGTAAGCGAAGGCGAACATGCCCACCGCTCGGTTCAGAGTGAGGGCCACTCCCCAAAAGTTCAGAGCTGCTAGCAAGACCTCGCTATCGCAGTGGCCCTGAAAGGAATGACGACACCCCTCTTGCTGGAGTTCGTGACGAAGAACGGGCGCGTTGTAGAGCTCTCCATTAAAGGTCAGCAGTCGACCCTGGTGGTCCATGGGTTGATGGCCAGCGCTGCTCACATCGATGACGGCCAGGCGCCGGTGGCCAAAGGTCGCTCTGCGGGAGGTGGCGACCCCTTCGTCATCGGGCCCTCGGTGACGCAGGTGTTGAAGCATCTTGACGACCAACTCCGTTTGAGGTTGGTCGGAGACCACTCCCGCCAAGCCGCACATCGGCTATCGCCTCTCCCGATGGCGGAGGCGATAAAGCACGAAATTCTCCCGTTCGGCCCCCTCAAAGCGTGTCAGTGGCTCGATGACGGCCGACTCCGGGAGCCGCTGACGGAGCTTTTGATCGAAGGTGACGTCGACAGCCAGATAGACTTCAGGCTGACGCTTCAGGGCCTGCTCAAGCAGGTCCGGATACTGTTCCGGTTTCATCCACTGCTCGGCCCAGTCAGCGTAGAGCCCCTGGCAATCACACTCGAGATAGTAGAAAGGGCGATTCAAACAAGCTGCCAGGCCAGCGCTGGGAAAGGCCGGATAGCCGATCCAGAACCGATCCTTCAGACCCTCTTGCTCGATCCAAGCGGCGGTCGTCTCTAGATTGGAGAGAGGCCGTTGGTAGGTAGCCACCATCGCCTTCAATCCACCGCTGGCGTTGACCACCAAGAGAAAGGTCAAAATCCAGGCTGGTCCCAGCCTCAAATCGCGCTGGCGAGCCCACCAAATCAGAACCACCAAGAAAACGAAAAAGATGGCCCCGTGCCAACTGTAGCCGCCGGTCATAAAGTAAAAAAAGGCCACCATCGCAGCCGAGAGCCCCCCCATGGCCATCAGCAACGGGGGCTGACGCTTGAGCAAAACGAACAGAGCTCCGGCCACTGCCAGAGCCACGAAAAAAGCCGGAAAGTTGGGAAGACGAGAGTCGAAATGATGCCAGCCCAAGTCTCGAAAAGGCACAAAAGCGCTTCCGAAAACCCCAATCTTATTGCTCAGGTTGGCGTTGGTGAAGGTCAGCACCAACACAGTCGCCTCTCCCTTGCCGCGGATCAGAGTCTGGGCCAGGGTGCCACCCGCCAGGAGAAGCAAGATGAGATAAGGCGCCATCGTTCTCAACCTCTCCGGCTTTTCCTCAAGCCAGAGAGCGGCCAGGGCTAACGAAACAAGAGCCAGGAAGAAATGGAGGTTGGCCAAAAGCCCGAGCAGGAGCCAGCCTAGGCGGGACCGCTTCTCAAGCTCTTTAGAGAAGGCCAAAAAGGAGAACAGCAGCAAAAGCCCCACTCCATAGCTGCGGGCCATTAAGGCGTAGTCGTAGCTGAGGGGGTAACTGAAACAAAGAAGAGCCTTCTCCCACCACTGGAAAGGGGAGCGAAACCAAACCAGACTCAACCAGCCGAGCGTCACCGTCGCCTGCACCACTTTCAAGACGACAGGGTCAGCCGTCAATTTGGAAAGCGGCCACAGCAGCAGATACCAGAGGGCAGGGTGACCCTCGCCCCGCAAACGGCTCAACAGGTCGGAAAGACCCGAGCTTGAGCGAACCAGTCCCCAGGCCTGGAGTTCGTCACCCCACAGGGTGTGATGGGCCAGATTGACCACCACCACCACCGCCAACAGAACGAAACCGACTCTGGGGTCTTTGAGTCGGCCGACCGCGGCACTCACCTGGGGATCTGGAACCGACCTATCATCAGACATGATCGCTCCAACCATTTGAGGCAGGCCGGTCCAGTTCCTCGGGGAATGGCCGCCCATGGAATTTGGCCCTAAACTGCTCCAAGCGCTCGGCCCCCAGGGTCGAAGGGGCCTGGTCTGGCTGGCCCTGGTGGTGGTCGTCTCAAGCAGTCTCGAAGTGCTCGGGATGGGGGCCGTTATGCAGTTTATGCGGCTGGCCGGAGAGCCATCTCTGCTCGGCAGCGAGCAGTTCACCTGGCTACGCCAACTGACAGGATTGGAGTCGGTCCGCCAACTGCTGATAGCCATCGGTCTGGCTGTCATCGTGTTGCTGACCTTAGGCAAAGGGTCCACGGCCTTTTCCACCTGGTATCAGCATCGCTTTGTTTGGGAGCAGGATAAAGTGATGGCCATCGCTTTGTTACGCAGCTTTCTCTCTCGACCTTATCGCTGGTTTCTCGATCAGAATGGCGCCCATCTCAATCGCTATCTCAACTCGCGCGATTTTAGCGCCAATCTGCTGGCGGCCGTGACCAATCTGATCGCAGCCAGCGCGGTGAGCGTGATCATCTTAGCCACTTTGGTGTGGGTCGATCCGGGGGTCGCCCTGGCCACCTTTTTGCTGGTCGGTCTAGCCCAGATGGCCCTGGTTGTCACCACCAAAGACCCCATCAATCGCTGGGCCAAAGAGGCTCACGAGTTACTCAACCGGCGAGCGGTGGTCGGTCAAGAGGCGATGTCTGGCATTAAGCCGGTGCTCAGTTTGGCCCGTGAAGAACACTATCTCAAAGAGTTCTCGAGCCTTTCGGAACGGGCTTCCAAACTGGCCGCTTGGCGGGAGATGGTGTGGGACCTACCCCGCAATTTTCTGGAGGCGGTAGCTCTGGGGCTACTCCTTTGCCTGACCCTCTATTTCGTCATCTGGGGCGGGGTGGACAGGCTGCTACCGATGCTCTCGCTCTATGCCATGGCGGGTTATCGCGTCATCCCAGCCATCCATCTGGTGTTCAACTCTCTCACCCGAATCCGCACCCACCTGCCCGCTCTCGAGGGTTATCTCGAATTCCTGGCTGAAAACCCTGCCCGCCAACTGACTCCCCCCGCCCGCAGAATTCCCCTCCGCCAGAAGCTAGAGTTCGAGGACCTGGTGTTTTGCTATCAGCCCCGACAGGCCCCCGTTCTGGATCGGTTAAATTTTGAGATCACCCAGGGCGAGCGGGTCGGGATCGTCGGCTCGACAGGAGCCGGCAAAACCACCGTGATCGATATTTTGATGGGTCTCCT